>CAYMTM010000054.1:14899-22340 GCA_964393375.1 uncultured Rhodospirillaceae bacterium | reverse complement strand
TCCCGGGACAAAACATCGGCATGCTGATGCCCGAGCGCTATCGGCCCGTGCATTCGCGGCTGCTCGCGGAAGCCGGCGCTTCGGTGGCGGAGAGCGCCGTCGGGGCCGGGCGCGAATTCGAGGGCCTGCGCCGCGACGGCACCGAGTTTCCGATGGAACTGACCGCCGCCGATATCGGAATCGGCGGCGAGCGCGGTTTCGTCTGCACGATCCGCGACCTGACGCAATCCAGGCGCCTGCAGGCGCAGCTCGTCCATGCGCAGAAGATGGAGGCGGTGGGACAGCTCACCGGCGGCATCGCCCACGACTTCAACAATTTGCTGACGGTGATCATCGGCAACGCCGAGCTGCTGCGCGGCGCGCTCGCGGGCGACGCGCGGCTTGCGCGGCTCGCCGAAATGGTCGGCATGGCCGCGCAGCGGGGCGCGGACCTGACCCAGGGCCTGCTCGCCTTCTCGCGCCGTCAATCCCTGACGTCCAAGGTGACGGCGATCGATCTTCTGGTGATGCGCATGGACGGATTGCTGCGCCATGCCCTGGGCGGGCAGATCGAGATCGCGACGATCATGGGCAAGGAATTGTGGCAGGTGATGGTGGACCCGGCGCAGCTCGAATCGGCGATCCTCAACCTGGCGCTGAACGCGCGACGCGATGCCCGGCGGCGGCCGGCTGACCATCGAGGCGGCCAATGTCGCACTCGACGCCGAACGACGGGGCGACGGCGAGGCCGTTACGCCGGGTCCGTATGTGATGATCGCGGTGTCGGACACCGGCACCGGCATGGCGCCCGAGGTGGCGTCCAGGGTGTTCGAGCCCTTCTTCACCACCAAGGCGATCGGCAAGGGAACCGGCTTGGGCCTCAGCATGGTATATGGGTTCGTTCGGCAGTCGGGCGGCCATGTCGAAATCGAGTCGCGCGTCGGCGCTGGCACCACCGTCAGGCTGTACCTGCCGCGGGCGAAGGGCCAGGCCGATCCGGCCGAAACGCCGGCCGGCCCCGCGGCGGCAAGCGGCGGCGGCGAGACGATCCTGCTGACCGAAGGCGACAATCTGGTGCGCGCCAATGTCGAGACACAGCTCGCCCATCTCGGGTATCGCGTGTTGTCGGCCCGCGACGGGAACGAGGCCTTGGCCCATTTGCGCGGCGGCGCGGCGGTCGACCTGCTGTTCACCGACGTGGTTATGCCCGGCGGGATCGACGGCATGAAGCTTGCCGCCGAGGCGCGCCGGCTGCGGCCGGGATTGAAGGTGCTCTTCACCACCGGCTATCCGGGCACGGCCGAACTGCGGGACGCGATCGCGTGCGAGGACGTGATCGTGCTGAGCAAACCTTACAGGCGGGCCGAATTGGCCGCGAAGCTGCGCGAGGCCTTGGAAAGCCCGCGGCGAACGCTGGGTAGGTGATCGGCCCGTCGCGGGCGGTCCCGGCCGGCGCGGCGGGAACTAGGCCGTGCGCACGTTGTCGAGCCTGGCCTTGCTGAAATCGACGCCGGTGCGGTCGACGCCGACCATGGTGGCGCCCGACAGGTTGGTGCCGTCGAGCGAGCTTCCCTTCAGGAGCGCGCCGTAGAGGTTGGTCGGCCACACGCGGCCGGTCGGCTTCTTCTCCTTGTCCAGAATGTCGGCGGCCGACAGATCGGCCTGGTCGAGCCTGGCGTTCTGCAGGTCGACGTTGCGCATCATGGCGCCGCGCATGATCGCGCCGCGCAAGTCGGCGCCGCTCAGGTTGGCGCCGGTGAAGTCGCACAGCATGAAGCGCGAGTTGCGCAGGTCGGCGCCCGCGAGGTTGCAGTTCTGGAAATTGGCGGCGCTGAAGTCGAGGTTGACCAGCTTCGAGCCCTTCATCACCTGCTCGGAGAAGTTGGCGGGCTCACCCTGCCTTCCGTCGGTCGCGACCCAGGTGGCGTGGCGCGCGACCACCGCGCGCAGGCTCGCCGGCACCGAGACGCGCGGTTGGGTCGAGTCGCTCTCGATGCCGCGCGCGTGGTCGAGGACCGCGCCCTCGAGCTTGGCGCCGGTAGTGTCGGCGGCGTCAAGCACGGCGGCGGTCAAGTTGCAGTTCCGCAGATTGGCGTCGACCAGGTCGGCCCCGGTCATGTCGACGCCGGTCAGGTCGGCACCGGTCAGGTCGACGCCGCGCAAGGTAGCGCCGGCCAGGATCGCGCCCTTGAACGAGCAGCCGGCCGCCACGGTATTGTCCATCTTGGCGTCGCTGAGATCGGCGCCGCCGCGCGAGCCCTGCATCGTCGACTGCTTGGCGCCGCTTGCATCCTTCTGGCTGCGCACCAGCATGCCGCCCTGGAAGCGCGATTCGCTGAAGTCGACCTCCGAGAGGATCGAGCGGCGGAACGACGCGCCGCGCAGGTCGCAGTTGCGCAGGTTGGCGCGGCACAGCGTCGCGTCGTCGAAATTGGCGCAGAACAGGTCGGCCTCGCTGAGGTCGCTGTCCGCCAGGTTGCAGTGCGTGAACTTCGCGCCGGGCAGATAGGCACCGCGCAGATTGACCTTGGCGAGGTCGAGGCCGGACAGGTCGGCGCTCTGCAGGCGCAGACGCTGGCCGCCGCGGCGCTGCTCGAGCCACATGGCGTGGGACTTGATGGCGTCGATGATGTCGGTCGCCATCATCTCAATCCAGGCCCAGCTTGCGCCGCAGCGCCGCGTGCTGGCGCTGGCGCCGCTGGGCGACGGCCTTGCCGGTCGCCTCGCCGCCGATCAGGCCCGAGGCGCCGTCGTCCAGGCGCTCGAGAAGGCCCTGCAGCAATTGCGTTTCGTTCTCCGGCTGGTTCTGGTCGAGCGGCACGGCGCTGGCGAGGGCGGTCTGCAGCCGCTCGACCAGCACGCGGGCGCAGTACGGCGCCCGGCCCGCCGCGATCAGTCCCGCGAGCTTGGGCATAGGCGAGCCTTCCGGCCAGGGCGTCTCCGGCGTCTGGCCGGTGACCGCGGCGGCGAGCGCGGCAATATGCTGGGCGAGCGTCGGCTGCGCGCCGATCAGGTCGCGCAGCGACTCCGGGTGCGCCAGCACGTCGGCCAGCACGCCCTCCAGCAGTTCGGCAGCCTCGGCGCTCGACGGTTTCTCGATCAGCGCCAGCACGACGTCGAACTTGCCCAGCACCGAGGGAACCTCGGAGAGATGGCCGGCGAGGTGGCACAGGAAGGCGTTGTCGCCGCGCAGCGCGTCGCCCAGGGCCGCCGCGAGGCGCCGGCGCACGCGGGACAGGTCGTCGATGTCGAACGGCGGCAGCTTCTTGCGCTCGGCTTCGTAGTCGCGCGCCCAGGCGCGGGCCTGGTTGGCGAATTTCTCCAGCGCCTCGGCACGCTGGCGCGCCGGCTGCTTGAGGACCTGCGCCTGGCCCGAGGCAACGCGACTCAACGCGGCGGCCGCGATGTTGCCGGTCCCGTCCAGGCGCTGGATCATGCGGTGGCTGTGCAAAAGCTCGGTCGGCGTGGTCTGCAGCTTGTCGAGGAACTGGCGCAGCAACCGGCCGATCGCCAGCCGGCTGTCCAGCGCGAAGAAGTCCTTCTGCTCCTGGCAGGGTTTGACCGGCGTATTGTCGGCGGTGATCTGGATCGGCTTTTCGCGCGCCGCACGTTCCTTGGACAGGATCTCGGCTTCGATGATGCCGCCGTTCATGCCGTCGCGCTGGCTCATCACCTTGACGGCGGTGATCCTGTCGTCGGCGAGCAGCGCCTCGGCGCGGCTCGTCGCGGCTTTGTCGTCCTCGAAATAGGCGTCGGTCTGCCAGCGCCCGCCGCGTTGGCAGAGCACTTCGAAATGGCGCTTCCGCGTCTTTCCCAAGCCCAGCATTCTCAGGGCGGCCCGCAGGGTTGATCGTTGTGGCGCACCGGCCCCGCGCGCCCGCAGGCGGGCGGACGCGTATGGCCGATCAGCAGCCCGTCACGAAACCAAAGTTTCCTTAACAAATCCCTTAATTGCTTGATAACGCGACGGGACTCGGCCCGCGCGGCGGGAACGCCAAAGCGGCCCGGCGGCCATGGCTGGCCGCCGTGTATTGGGCTCCTACAAGGGCTTGCGGCGGCGCGCCCTTGGGCCGCGATCTGGCGATCAGGCGGCGATCGTGTCCAGGTAAAGCTGGTTGGCGTCGGCGTAGTTCTTGCCCCACCACTCGCCGTCGAGCACGAGCTGCACCTTCGCGTTCTCGGTGTCGGTGGGGTTGAAGATGCGCAAATTCGCCGGCACGGCCGCGGCTGCCTTCGGATTGGTCGGGCCGTTGCCGAGGAAGCCCAGCAGCTCGATCTGCTTTTCCCAGTTGGCGCAGGCCGAGGCCAGGAGCTGTTGCGCCAGCACGCCCGCCGGGTTGCCCTTCGGGATCACGAAAATGCCGGCCTGCAGGACGCCCTGGTTCCAGGTCCAGGTGATGCGGCCCTTGGTCTCCTCGTGCAGGACCTTGGCGCGGGTGTGCCAGATATGGCCCATCACCGCCTCGCCGGTGCGCATGATCTGCTCGGATTCCGAGCCCGAGGTCCAGTAGACCGCGTTCGCCTTGATGCGCTTGACGATGTCGGTCACCCGCTTCATGTCCAGCGGGTAGAGCTTGTCCATCGCCACGCCGTCGCCCATCAGCAGGGCGTCGAGCGTCGCCAGCGCGTCGCGGCGCAGCAGGCGCTTGCCGGGGAACTTCTGCAAGTCGAGAAAATCCGCCCAGCTCTTCGGCGGGTTGTTGCCGAACTTGGCGGAGTCGTAGACCAGCACCGAGCTGAACGAATAGGGCGCCGCGCCGTGCGGATAGGCAAAGCCCTTCGGCAGCATATCCGACTTCTGGACGATCGTGTAGTCGATCGGCTCGAGCAGCCCCTGGCCGCCCAGCAGGATCGACGAGCTCGCCGAGGAATCGCAGAGGTCCCAGGTCACCTTCTTCGATTCCACCATCGTGCGGATCTTGCCGGCCGACGGACCCGAGGAATCCATCACCACCTTGACGCCCGGGTTCTTCTCCTCGAACGGCTTGCCGTAGTAGTTGCCGAAGGCGTCGTTGGCGATACCGCCCCAGTTGACCAGCGTCACGGTCTTTCCCTGCGCCAGCGCACTTCCGGCCCCCGCCGGCAGCGCGGCGACGGCGCCCAGCGCGCCCATCAGCCGCATCAGCGTGCGGCGGTCGATCTCGCCGCGCGCGTGCTTGCGCGCGAGTATCGCAATGCAATCCTGTTGAAAGCGCTGACATCCGCCCATCGTCACCCCTCCTTGTCTGTGCTGCTGGCGATCGCCGCACGCGCCGACGCGTGGAACTCGCCATCATCCCCGCGCCAATGTTATGCATCTTTCGGACCGGCGGTCAAAGCCGCGTACCGCGCCCGGAGAGGCTTCGATGAGCGATCTGTTTGCGCCGGGATTCAAGGAGACGCCCTATTGGTGGGAAGCGGCGCCGCCGCCCGAGGCGGCCCGGCGCGACCTGCCGGGGCGGGTTGACGTCGCGATCGTCGGCGGCGGCTATTGCGGCCTGTCGGCGGCGCTGGAATTGCGCCGGCACGGCGTCGAAGCGCTGGTGCTGGAGGCGGAGACGATCGGCTTCGGCGCCAGCTCGCGCAACGGCGGCATGGTGTCGGGCGGGCTGAAGCTGACCGGCTCGGATCTCGCGAAGCGCTTCGGCGCGGAGAAGGCGGCGGGCGTGCTGGAGGAGGCGGCGGGCTCGCTGGGATTCCTGGAGGAGCTGATCCAGCGCGAGGGCATCCAGTGCCACTACAAGCGCCACGGGCGCTTCGTCGGCGCCCATTGCCGCAAGGCTTTCGACGGCATGGCGGCGCGCGCCGCGGCGCTGAAGAAGCTGACCGGGCTCGACGCCTATGCCCTGCCGCGCGAACGCCAGCGCGAACAGATCGACACCGACTACTACGAAGGTGGCATGGTGGCGGACGCCACCGGCGGCCTGCACCCCGCGCTCTATCACCAGGGCCTCGCCGCGGCGGCGCGCCGTGCGGGCGCGGCGGTGATCGACGGAACGCGCGTCGCGGGCGTCGAGCGCGGCTCGGGCGGCTTCACCGTCCGCACGGCGCGCGGCGCGGTGCAGGCGCGCGAGGTGCTTGTGGCGACCAACGGCTACACCGACAAGGCCGCGCCATGGCTGCGCCGGCGCCTGATCCCGGTCGCCAGCTACATCATCGCCACCGAAGAGCTGCCGGAAGTGACCATCAAGCGCCTGATCCCCAACGGCCGCATGCTGTCGGACACCAACCGCGTGCTGCACTACTACCGCAAGGCGCCGGACAGCAACCGCATCCTGTTCGGCGGCCGCGCCAGCTTCCGCGCGGTGACCGCGCGCGAGGCCGCGCCGATTCTGCACCGCTTCATGTGCGCCATCTGGCCGGCGCTGAAGGGCGTGCGCATCACCCATGCCTGGACCGGCAACGTCGCCTTCACCTTCGACTTTACGCCGCACATCGCGGTCGAGGACGGCGTGCACTACGCGGCCGGCTGCCAGGGCAGCGGCGTGGCGATGGCCTCCTATCTCGGCTACCGCACGGCGCTGAAGATCGCCGGCCGCGCCAACCGGCCCTCGGCCTTCGAGGGGCTGGGCTTCCCGACGATGCCGCTCTACGGCGGCAATCCCTGGTTCCTGCCCCTGGTGGGCACCGCTTACCGGCTGCAGGATTGGCTCGACCGCCGCGCGGGGTAGGGGCTATGCCGCCGCGCGGATTTCCATCGCCTTCTGCGCGGCCTTGCGCGCGAAGCAGCGCTCGATCCAGGCCTTCACGTTGGGCCAGGGCGAAAAGTCGAACTTCATCACGTAGGGCGTGAAGAACACGCCGGCGACGTTCAGGTCGGCGATGGTGAAGTCCTTGCCCAGCAGGTAGGGCTGCTTGGCAAGCTGGTCGTTGAGCACGCCCATCGGCTTTCCCAGCGCCTTCAGCGCGTCGGCCGCGATCTTCGCATCGCGCTTCTCCGGCGGCAGGCCCCAGGTGTTCATGCCGTAGGCGCCGGTGTGGCGCTCGACCTCGGTGGCGACCCACAAGGTCCACTGCCACGCGCGCGCCTCGTCCTCGAGCGTTGCGGGCCAGAGCCCCTTGCCGTGCTTTTTCGCCAGGTAGAGGTTGATCGCGAGGGACTCGAACAGCTTCAGCTTGCCGTCCTCGATCGCCGGCACGGTAGCGTTGGGGTTGATCGCCAGGAATTCCGGCTTCTTGGTGCCGCCGTCGGTCCAGCCGACCTTCACGTGGTCGTAGGGCACGCCCAGCTCCTCGGCGGCCCAGATGTTGCGGATCGCGCGCGACTTGGCAATGCCGTAGATCTTCAGATCAGCCATCGGATATTGCCTCGCTTTCTTCGGGGTCAGAGCGGATCGCGGACCAGCGGCCCGGTCGAGCAGTGGATGCCGCCGCCGCCCAGATACACGTTCTCGTACGGGATGGCGACGACCGAGATGCCCGCCTTGTCCAGCGCGCCGAGCGTGCGCTCAATCAAGCGCGGGCTGCTGGACTCTCGGTGGTA
>CAYMTM010000054.1:0-14889 GCA_964393375.1 uncultured Rhodospirillaceae bacterium | reverse complement strand
CGATCACGCGGCCGGGGCGCACGGCGATGCAGTTGATCGCGCTGACCCCGTCGTCGGGATGCACCTCGATGGTGCGGATCTTCATTTCCTTCAGCTTCTCCAGGAACCAGAACGGCAGTTGCATCGGGTTGATGATCGCGGTGTCCACGTCGATCATCACGAAGGCGCCGTCGATGTGCAGCCGGTAGCCGGTGAGCTGCACGCGGATCAGCTCGACGCCCATGACCTTGAGCACCTCCTCCACCTGCCGCGCGCCTTCCTCGTTGACGCGGCTGGAGATACCGATCACGGCAGTCTTCGGATTGATGAAGGCGAAGCTGCCGCCTTCCATGATGCCGGTGCCGTGGATCGTGCGCAGGATCGGCATGCCCAGATGAACGAGCGTCTGGGTGACCGCACGCTCCTCGCCGCGACGGATCGGCGGGCCCATGCGCGTGACGATCGCCCCGCCGTCCACGACAATGACGGAATCGCGCGTGTAGACCGACTTCATCTTGCCGGGCAGCATGGCGTTGCGCTCGAGCTGCACCACCTCGACGCCCTCGGCCTTCAGCGCCGCCACCAGCCCGTCGTGCTCCTTCTGCATCGCTTCCAGGGGCGGCACCTTGTTGCCGCGCCAGTACCAGCCGGTTGCGGGGTCGCCGAAGGCGCCGATGTCGTCCAGCCGCTTGGCCGGGTCGACGATCTTCAGCTCGTCGCCGGGCCGGTGCATCAGCACCGCGCGCAGCCGGCCGACGTCGTTGTTGCAGCCCCAGCGGCGCCCCCAGATGTATTCCTGCTGTGCCGGGCTCTCGAAGGCGGGCTCGGGCGCCGACGGGAACCGTTTGATCAGCATGTTGTAGCGGTATTCGCCCTCGGTCATGATCGACATGGCAGCCTCCTCAGTTCGCCGCGGCGCGCGGCGTCGGCAGGGTCCATTCGTGGCCGCGCGGCGTATCGACATATTCCGGCCAGCGGAAATCGACCGGCGCCGGGAAATCGCGCGGCAGAAGCGGCGCCATCCACCGCGTGCCGCCGATGCCGCCGCCGGTGCGCTCGCGGAACTCGGCCTTGCAGCGCTCCAGCGCCGCCTTGTCCATCGCAAGCTCCACCAGCGTGGCGCCGATCACCTTTGCCGCCGTCAGGTGCAGCGGGTCGATCGCCGCCGGCACGCCGCCCAGCGCGTTGCGCGGCCAGTCCGGCAGGATGTAGCCGGGCCTGGGCGGGCGCAGCATCGCGCGGCCTATATAGAGACGCACCGTCGGGCAGTGCCAAGTGTATTCGACGTAATCGTCCGAGGTGTAGTTCTTCTGCCAGGCGGGCAGGCTGGCGCGCAGCCGCTCTTCCGCTACGCGCGGCGGCGTCAGCTCCTCGATCTCCGGCATGAAAGGCTCCTCGGCCGGCGGCAGGCCGAGGTTCCGCAGGATGTCGCGCGCGAAGCCCTTGGCCTCCTTGGGCAGCTTCGGCGCGCCGACCATCGCCAAGTTGGCGTAGGTGATGTCGGCCAGCGCGTGGTTGGGCAGTCCGGGCCGCGTCTTGGTCACCCAGGTCTTGGTGAGCCTGCAGTGGGTGATGCGCGCCACGTTCTCGGCGTTGTTGTCGAGCACCGCGGCGATCCGCTCGGCCATCGCGACCGTGGGTACGCGCCAAGCGTATTGGATCTGGCCGACATGCGGGGGAATGTTGTCGGCCGTGGCCTGGCCGGCCACCAGGATCGCCTCGTTGAGCGACCACGAGCCGGTGTGCGGCAGCATGGAATCGCGCGTGTACTTCGAGGTCGTGTACATCAGGCACACGGCGTCGAGCGCGGCGGGCGCGCGGGCGTTGGTGTGGGTGTTGACCACCCCCTCGCGCGCCATCGCGCCCATCCAGGTCTCGGGCTCCACGCACTCGAAGCTGTAGACGACGCTCCAGTAGCAGCCGCAATGCGTATCCCACAGGCAGGTGTTGGCCAGCGCGGGCAGCGAGGTGGGATGGAAGCTGATCGCGGCGTCCAGGTCGTCGTAGTAGCCCTTGGCCGCGTGCACCGGCTTCGAGCCGCACATCTTCTCGGCCGGTTCGCCGAAGAACTTGATGCGCGCCTTGATGCCGTGCCTCTCGAACGCGGCCTTGGCCGCCAGCACGCCGCCGAACGCGCCCATGCCGAGCGCGGAGTGCGGATCGGTGTGGCCCGCGGCCCAGGGATGGAAGCCCGCGCGCGGCTCGCGGCGCGCGACCGGGGCCTGCGAGGTGCCGGGCACGGCGTCATACTCGGCATAGGCGCCCAGCACCGGGCCCTCCTTGCCCCAGGTAGCGCAGAAGGCGGTGGGCATGCCGCCCGAGCCTTCCTCTACCGTGAAGCCTTCCTTGCGTAGCGCGTCGACGTAGAACCTGGCCGACTTGTACTCGCGCCAGGACGGCTCGGCGTAGTGCCAGATGGTCATGTGGTCGCGCGACAGCCGGGCCGCATTGGCCTTGACCCAGTCGAGCGCGGTCGCCTGTTCGGCGGTCGGTTTCTTGCTCATCGGCGTGGCTTCCGTTCCTACGAGGTGATGCGCTGGCGCCGGGCGCGCAGCGCCAGTTCGGCCAAGAGCAGGGCCAGCGTCACGAAGATCAGCATCACCGCCACCGCGGCGATGATCGGGTCCAGGTTCTCGTTGATGTCCGCCCACATCCGCCGCGGCAGGGTGTAGACCGTGCGCCCGGCGATGAACAGCACGATCACCGTCTCGTCCCAGGAATGGATGAAGGCGAAGATCGCGCCCGACAGCACGCCCGGCATGATGTTGGGCACGATCACCTTGCGCACGGTCTGGCCCAGGCTCGCGCCCAGGCTGCGTGCCGCCTGCTCGAGCCGCATGTCGAAATTGGCTAGGCTGGCCGAGACCGTGATGACCACATAGGGAATGCCGGTCACCACATGCGCCAGCACCACGCCTGCGACCGTATCGAGAAGCGCTAGGTCGACGAACAGGCGGTAGATGCCAAGCGAGTAGACGATCGAGGGGATGACGATCGGCAGCAGCATCAGCGTGCGCACGCCTTCCGACAGGCGCGAGGCCAGCCGCCAGCAGCCGATCGCGCACATCGTGCCGGCGAGGACGCAGATGACGGTGGTGGCGACGGCGATATAGAAGCTGTTCCAGATGCTGCCGAGCCAGGGCTCGCTGGACGCCAGCTTGGCGAAGTGCTGCAGCGACAGGCCGTGCTCGGGCATCGACAGGTAGCGCGTGTCGGTGACCGACACGGGAAACACAACGAAGATCGGCATGACCAGGAACAGCACGACCGTCCAGGCCACGGCGAATACCGCGCCGCGCTTGAGTCCCAGGCGCTGGCCGAGCGTCTCCATCACCCCGCCCCGAACATGCGGCGCAGGTTCACCACCCGCGCCAGGGTCGCCATCAGCAGCAGGACGGACAACAGCAGCGTGGCCGAAAGCATCGCGCCCAGGCCCCAGCGCAGCACGTTAAGGATCTGCACGCCGATGTATTCCGCCACCATCAGCACGCGCCCGCCGCCCAGGATCGCCGGCGTCACGTAGAAGCCTAGCGAGAAAATGAAAATCAGGATCGTGGCGCCGACGATGCCCGGGGCGCTGAGCGGCAGGAACACGCGCCGGAAGGCGGCGAGGGGCCCGGCGCCCAGGCCGCGCGCCGCCGCCACGAGCCTCAGGTCGATCAGGCGCATGTTGGAGTAGAGCGGCAGCACGGCGAACGGAATCATGTAGTGAACCATGCCGATCATCACGCCGAGCTCGTTGCGCACCAGCGCCAAGGGCTCGGCGATCAGGCCCAGCCCCATCAGGCCCTGGTTGATGAGGCCGTTGCCGCGCAAGAGCGTCACCCAGGCGAAGGCGCGCACCAGCACCGAAATCCAAAGCGGCAGCAGGACGCAGAAGGTCAGCCAGCGCAATTGCCGCTCGCCCGCATGCACCATCGCATAGGCGACCGCATAGCCGAGCAGCAGGGTGACGGCCGTGGTGATCACGCAAATCCGCGCGGTGGTGACGAGCGTGCGCTGCACCGATTCCGAGGTGAACAGCAGCGCGTAGTTGCCAAGGCCCGGCTTGGGCTCGCTGACGCTGATCCACAGCACCTTGGCGAGCGGATAGAAATAGAAGCCGAGCATCAGCAGCACGGCCGGCGCCACCAGCAGCCAGTAGAACTGGCGCGTGCTCGGCGCCCAGCTCCGCCCGCCCGCCGCGATCCCGATCGCCTGCGTCGTCATTGCGCTCCCCGCCCGCCGGGCCCGGCCCGTGGCCCCCGCCCATGACGGCATCTATATTAGTAGAGGCCGATAGGATGCTTTGTCATCCGCAATCCCGGCGTGGTGGAGGACACTAAGCGATGCCCGCATTGCATGCCGATCTGGTCGTCACCGGCGGCCGGATCGCGACCATGGACGTGGCGGGGCGCTTCGTCCAGGCGCTGGCAGCGCGCGACGGGCGCATCGTCGCGCTGGGCGGCGATCACGAGATGGAGGCGCTCGCCGGCCCGGGCACGCGCGTGGTGCGTCTCGGCGGCGCGACGGCGATCCCGGGCATCGTCGATTCCCATTGCCATCCCGACAGCTACGCGGTGCGCCTGGTCAAGTGGCACGACGTCTCGCCGCAGCGCGTGCGGAGCAAGGACGATCTGCTCGGGACGATCGACCGCGCCACGCGCGACCGGCCGGCGGGACGCTGGTTCGTCGGCTACCGCTACGACGAGCGCAAGTCGGGCGGCTATCCAAGCCTGGCCGAGCTCGACCGCGCGGGTAACAGACGGCCGGTCTTCGTCCTGCGCACCGACGGGCATCTGGGCCTCGCCAACGCCGCCGCGTTCGCGGCCTGCGCCATCGGGCCCGACGCCGCCGACCCGCCCTTCGGCCGCTTCGACCGCGATCCCGCGACCGGCGCGTTTACCGGCCTGGTGCGCGAGACGGCCGCGCATCGCTTCCTCGCCAGGGTTCACGCGTCGGACACCGAGGACGAGATCGCCGAGGGGATGCGGCGCGTCTTCGGCGAGTGCCTGTCCCACGGCATCACCTCGATCTACAACTCGCTGACGCCCGCGCGGGCCATCCGCGCCTACCAGGCGATGCGCGAGCGCGGCCAGTTGCAGCTCCGCGTCGGCATCATCGCCAGCGGGCGCGAGGAAGGGCTGATCGAGAGCCTGATCGCCGCCGGCATCCGCAGCGGTTTCGGCGACGATTGGCTGCGCGTCATCGGCGTGGAATGGTGCCCGGATTGCAGCACCAGCGGCCGCACCGCCGCCTATTACGATCCCTATGTCGGCGCGCCGGTGCCGGGCGAGCCGCCGGACAACCGCGGCATGCTGCTCTACGAGGCCGAGGATCTGAAGCGCCGCGCGATCGAGGCGCACAAGGCCGGGCTCTTGGTCTGCGTCGAGGGGGTGGGCGACCGCGGCATCGACTTCGCGCTCGACGCCATCGAGGCGGCGCTGGCGGCGCACCCCGTCGCCGACCACCGCATGCGGGTGGAGCATTGCTGCTATGTCACGCCGCCGATCCTCGACCGTCTCGCACGCCTGGGCGTGGTGGATTCCTCCGCCACCGGTTTCATGTACGACCTGGGCGACGCCTATCGCGCCAACCGCGGCGCCGCGGCGATGCGCTACATGTGGCCGCACCGCAGCCTGATCGACCGCGGCGTGCCGGCGCCCGGCCATTCCGACGCGGCAGTGTGCCGTTTCGATCCCTTCGCCGCGATGTGGTCGATGGTCAACCGCAAGTCCGAGAGCGGCCAGTCGCTCGACGCCAGCGAGGCGGTGACGGTGACGGAGGCGCTGCAAGCCTACACGGTGCTGGGCGCCTTCTCGGGGCGCGAGGAATACATGAAGGGCTCGCTGGAGCCGGGCAAGCTGGCCGATTTCGCGGTGCTCGACCGCGACCTGTTCGCGATTCCGCCCGAGGAGATCCGCGAGGTGCGCGTTCTGCGCACCTTCGTCGGCGGCGCGGAGCGGTGGAGCGGGTGACGGGCCGTCAGGCCGGCCGCCGGTCGCGCCTGGCGATCGAAAGCGACATCGCCGCCGCGCCGAGCGCCGGCATCACCCAGAACGCCGGCGCGTTCAGAGTCCACAACGTCGTGCCGGTGACGGCGCACCACGCAAGCGGCAGCTGCATCAGCCACGACCGCGCGCGGCCGGTCGAAGCGGCGAGCACGCCCAGCGTCGCCGCCGCGGTTGCATCGGGGGCGATGCCGAAGAGCTCCGCCTGCGCCCAGGGCCGGCCGCCGAGCGGGGCGATCAGCGGATAGGCGAAGATCGCTACGGCGACGATCGCCGCGCCGGTCCGACGCCGCACGGCGGCGCCCGCGAAGGCAAGGCCGGGCAGTGCGGCGGCGCACGCCAGCAGCAGCGCGGCCTGGACCGCGAACGCCCATGCGAAGTGCGTACCGGCCAGGTGCACCGTCGCAAGCTGGCCGGCGAGATAGGACCAGGCGACGAACAGCCAGGCGGCCGCCAGAAGCGCCGCCGCCGCCCTGCTGCGCCACGCCCCGCCCGGCCGCGCCACCAACCACAACAGCGCCGAGCCTGCCGCCAGTGCGGCGAGCTGCGCCGGCCAGACCGCGCGGTTCTGCAATTCGAACAGCCGGTAGTAGGTGCGCGCGGAGAAGTGCAGCAGATCGCGCGGCGAGTAGGTGAAGTACTCGAGGATCTGTCCGAGGAGCTCCAATCGCTACAACCCCTGCACGTACTCGGCCATGCGCCGGCGCATCGCCGCGTCGGGCATCGGGCCCAGCGCCGCGCCCATGTTCTCGATCGCGTGGTCGACGCGGCTGGTGGCGGGAATGGCGCAGGTCACCGCGGGATGCGACACGGTGAACTTCAGCAGGAACTGCGCCCAGTTCGCGCAGCCGGTCTCGGCGGCGAAGCCCGGCAGCTTGTGCTTCATCACTTCGTCGATCAGCGCGCCCTCGCGGAACGGCCGGTTGGCGATGACGGCGATGCCCTTCTCGGCGGCCAGCGGCAGGATGCGCCGCTCGATCGCGCGGTCCACGGGGTTGTAGGTGATTTGCACCACGTCGATCGGCTCGCGCAGCATGATGCGCTCGACCGTTTCGTGGCGCATGCCGTGCGAGGTGGTGATGCCGATCAGCCGCACGCGCCCCTCCTCCTTCATCCGCCGCAGCGTCTTCAGGTGCTGTTCCCAGGCCAGCACGTTGTGGACCTGCAGCAGGTCGAATTTCTCGACGCCCCAGAGCCGGCGCGATTCCTCCATCTGCCCGGGCCCGGCCGCGCCCGAGGCGGTCCAGACCTTCGTCGCCGCGAAAACCTGCCGGGGCATGCCGAGCTTCCTGAGGCCGTGACCGATGACGGCCTCGGACGAGCCGTACATCGGGGAAGAGTCGATCATCCGCCCGCCATGGGCGAAGAAGGCGCCCATCACGTCGGCGCAGGAATCGCGCGCGGCCGTGTCGTTGCCCACGTTGAAGGTGATCCAGGTGCCGAGCCCGATCAGCGGCACCTGCTCGCCGCCCGCCTTGATCGGCTTGGTGGCCACGGCGGGGACTTGCGCGCGGGCGGCGAGGGGTGCCAGCGCGGCAAGCGCGCCCAGGGCCGCGGCGCCGCCGATCGCGCGGCGGCGGGAAAGGGCGGTCGAATGCGTCATGCACGCCTCCGTGCCTCGAAATCCCCGCCGCATCATGCCACAGCGCAGCGGCGCGTCGCGCGGAGTCCACGCGGATGTGAATGTCCCCGCGCGCGCCGCGCGGGGAGGGCGGGCCTAGGCTTGCGACGTCGCCGCCCGCTCCAGCCCGAACATATAGGTGTAGAGCGGCGCGTCCACCGGCGCGTGGCCGAGCGAAGGCGACGCCGGCAGGCGCGCGAGGGCGGCGTGGATCGCGGCCTCGTCCAGGCCCTCGACAAGCAGCAGTTGCGCGAAGCTGCGGTCGTCCGCGCGCATGCCCTTCTCGGCGGTGCGGATCGCCGTGCGGTCGGGGTCGGTCGCGAGATGATGGGCCGCGGCAATGCGCTCGCCCGCCGCCAGGGTTTCGACCGCGGCTGCGAGATCCGCCGCCGGGGCCGTCTCGAAGCGCAGCGCCGCCACGTGCCCGCCGCGGCCGATGCCGCGTGAGGCCACGCGCCTGCCGCCGCCGCGCACGAAGTTGCCGAGCCGCGGCATGATGCGCTGCGTCCAGGGCGTGGGTGCGTCGAGCCGCGCGAGATAATCGGCGCTGGCCAGCACGGGGGCGTCCGCCAGCTCGTAGACGATAAGGACGCGCAGAACGTCCGCTGGCGTCGCGGCGCGGAACGCGCGCACGCCGAGAAACCCGGACACGCCCAGACGCTCGGATGCGTGCTCGCGCGTCAGCCAGTGCAGGTAGTCGGTCTCCTGCGCCTTCTGCACGTCGCTCCAGATCGCCAGGAAACCGTCGCCGCGCATGCACGACCTCCCGTTGTGCGTCGGCCCACATCCTAAGGCATCGCCGGGCCGGCGTCCGCCCGCCCGCCCTTCAGCCCCATCGGCGCCAAGCGGCCGTTGACGTGAGCGGTGGTGTCGCCCCGCGTGGCCCGTGTGACACGCGTAAGCGCGTTGCCGTACGGGACCGAGGCCGAGCAACCCCGCCGCGCTGTCCGTGTGACCTGCGAATTAGATATGACGTTCTCCGAAATCCCACGATTTTTCACGGGCAACTAGTTAAGTAGTATGTCCCTGTAATTAGAAACAAGGTGCAATTGCCGATGTCCGACGTGATCAGGCTGCATTTTACGGAATTCCGGGGACATGATACTCAATTCGTACCGGAATTCCGGGAACATCGCCAAATTCGGGAGACACGAGGCCTAAATTCCGCAAAGGCCATGGGCACGATATTTAGTTGCCGCAAGACGCACGCCTTCGGTCCTTGGCGGGCGTGCGGTACGCAGCCGGGCCTTCCGTCCAATTCAGGCCGACGTCGCGCCCCCGCCGGCTTGTCTCGCCCCACGTCGTCGCCTAGAGTGCGCCCGCCATGCATACCCGGGTCTTCCGACAACAACGCCAACGAAAGCGACGCTAGGGCGTTTGGCCGCCGCGCGCCAGCCGCGTGGCTTTGGGTTGTTGAACGCAGTGCCGCGTTGGCCTGCACCGGAAGCGGGGGTACAAGACATCATGGATTTCGGATTTCTGGCGCGGGGCCTCGTGATCGGCTTCGCGATCGCCGCACCCGTCGGCCCGATCGGGCTCTTATGCATCCGCCGCGCGCTGGCCGGCGGATTTCGGCTTGGATTCCTCACCGGACTCGGCGCGGCGGCGGCCGATGGAGTCTACGGCGCGGTCGCCGCCTTCGGCCTCACCGCCGTGTCGGGATTCCTCGTGGCGCAGCAGCGCTGGTTCATGCTGTTCGGCGGCCTGGCGCTGGTCTGGCTCGGCATCGCCACCGCCCGCAAGAAGCCGGCAGGGACGGCCGGCGAAAGCGACCGAAGCGGCGAAAGCCTCGCCGGCGCCTTCGCCTCGACCTTCGTGCTGACGCTCGCCAACCCTGCGACGATTCTGAGCTTCCTCGCAGTGTTCGCGGGACTCGGATTGGCGGCGACGCCCGGAACGACGGGGGCGATCGCCGTGGTCGCCGGGGTCTTTCTCGGCTCGGCCGCGTGGTGGCTCTTCCTCGCCGGGGCCATGGCGGCGTTGCACCGACAGGTGCCGCCCGCGGCGATCCTATGGATCAACCGCGGTTCGGGGGCGGTCTTGGTCGCGTTCGGGATCTGGGCGCTACTGGGTCTTCTCGTCTGACTTCTTGCTGTCGTGATCCTTGTCGCGTCCGCGACCGCCGCCCTGGCCCGGGAGCTGGCGGCGCTCGCCCTGCGGCGGCTGCGCCTGGGGCTGGGGAGGGGGCGGCGGCGTGGCTTGCTGTTGGCGCCGCATCTGCTCGCGCTGCGCCTGTTCGGCCTGCCGACGCTGCTGCTCGGCCTGCGAGCGCGCCGCCCGCTCCTGCTCGGCGCGCTGGTGGGCGGCCTGTTCCTGCTGGCGGCGCTGTTCCGCCTGAGCCTTCGCGGCTTGTTCTTGCTGACGACGCTGTTCTGCCTGAATTCGCGCTGCCTGTTCCTGCTGACGGCGCTTTTCCGCTTCAATTCTTGCCGCGTTTTCCTGCTGGCGGCGCTGGACTTCGGCGGCCGCGCGATCCTGACGGGCCTTCTCCTCGGCGGCGCGACGCGCCTGGTCTTCCAGGCGGCGACGTTCTTCCGCGGCACGGCGCTGCTGCTGGTCATCGACGCGCGGTGTCGCGACCGGCGCGGGCGCCGCGGGTCGCACGACAGCCGGGGCGGCAGGCGCCACGGCCGGCGCGGGTTGCGTCGCGGCCGGGGCGGAGACCGCGGGCTGGGTCTGGCGCTGGCGATCACGACGGGAAGGATCGAAGGCCTCGCGATGGCGGCGCTCGTCGAGGCGTTCCGGCCCGCGCGACCCCTGGCGATAGGGGGTGCCGTCCGGGCCGACGAAGACGTCATTGCGGGCTGCCGGGACGGCGGCGGGCGCCGAGGGCGACGTCGTCTGGGACGTGGCCTGCCTTGTCGCGGCGGCGCGTTCGCGGCTCGTCTGGGATTCCGCGCGCAGGCGTTGGACCTGCGCCTGGCGCTCGCGCAGATTGGCCGGCGCGGCGACCGGCTGCGCGGCCGATTGGCGCACGACGGTCCGGTTGTCCCAGTTGTTGTAGACGTTCCGCGTGATGTTGGTGATCGTGACGTTCGTCGTCGTGCGCTGGACGGTCGCCGGTTGCCGGCCGCCGCCGGACCGCGCATAGTCGCGATCGCGCCCACTGTCCCGACGGCCGTCGTGATGGCCGTCCCAGTGCGGGCCCCAGAACTGGTTGGTCAGGATCGCCGCGGTGGCGAGCCCGAGCGCGAAGCCGGCGAAGGTGCCGGACGCAAACCCGGCGCCGACGCCATAGGTCGCCGGCCGCGCGTAGTAGGTCCGCCCGATCCACGGCCGGTAGCGGTAGCCCGAGCCGTAGACCACGGTGCCGTGCCGCGTCACATAGGTGCCGAAATAGCCGGGCGTGTAGCCGCAATAGACGTAGCGCGGCGTGGCCCCATACACGCGGACATAGGTGGCATAGTAGATCGGCGAGGCCGGCGGGATGGTGTAGATCACCGGCGGCACGCTGGGCGCCACGATCCACGGGCCTTCGGGCGAGGGCGCGGTGAACCACACGCCGTCCTGCAAGGCGTAATAGGTGTGCGGATCGACCATGATGATCGGCACCGGCGAATTGAAGGCGTAGCGCATCGGCGTGCCTTCGACCGGCACGAACTGCGGCTGGCCGTCATAGACCGGCGTGAAGCTTGCCTGCTGGCGGTCGATGGTCGCGGTCTGCGGAATCGAGTTGGCGATCACCGCCTCCTCGGCCTGCGGCGTGCCGGCGATCGACGCTAGCACCGATCCCGTGGGATGCTGCTCGGGAATGCGGCGGAAATCGGCGGGGAGCTGCGTGCTGTCCACATAGGCCCAGGGCCCGTCGATGTTGGGCGCGCGGAACCAGCGACCCGAGATCAGCACGTAGAAACTCCCGTCACCTGTATCGACGAAGATGTCGCTGGCCGTGTTTTGGACATAGAGCAGGCGCGTACCGCCGATCGGCGCGTATTGCGGCTCGCCATCGGTCTGCAGCAACTCGGCCGGCACGCCGCTGACGTAGATGTCGGGCAGCACGCCATAGGGGCCGGGCTGGTCGTCGTCGTCCAGGATGTCGACGCCGCCCTCGCTCAACGCCAGCTGCTTGATCCGGTCGAAGACAGGCTGCGACTGGTAGGCGATCGACCACGGGCCCTCGAGCCCGGCTGCAGTCGCCCAGTAGCCGGCGACGCGCAGGAAGTAGCGGCCGCTCGACGCCTCGCGCAGCAGCAGCGCGTTGGTGTTGATCACCCGCTCGAGGTTGGGCGCGACGGCGCGCAGCACCGGCTCGCCGTCCATCGTCACCAGCACTGCGGGGCTCATGCTGAACAGGATGCGCGGGGGATCGTTGAGCACCTCGATCGCCGGCTCCTGGCCGCGCTGCTGCCGGGCGATGGCGAGGCTGGTCTCGAGCTGGTCGAGCGAAATCACCCGCGCGACGATGCCGGCCTGGCCGTCGAGCGCGTCGTCGACGGTCCGCGCATATAGCGGTGCGGTCGGAAAGTTGGCGCGCGTGACCTGCACCTCGGCCAGCCACACGGCGCGGCGGTCCTTGTCGACGTCGGTGCGCGCGGTGATCCAGATTGCGCCGAAATGGCGGTCATAGTCGTTGGGCGCGTCGACGTTGATGCCCACGGCGGCCTTGAGATTGAGGATGTTGCCGTTCCATGATTCCACTTGCGGCTGGTAGACCATCATCTTGAGGCTGCCGGCGACGATCTCGCGCGGCCAGGGCTGCTCGAAGCCCGACAGGTCGGCCGGCATGCCGGCGGTGGGCGCGGCACCCGGCTGCTGCGGCGCGGCCGGCACGGGCGCGGGGGTGTAGCCGGGCTGCGGATAGCTGGGATAGGGCGAGGGCGGCGGGTAGGGCGACTGCCCATAGGGTGGCGGCTGGGCCACCGCCGGGCCGATCGCCGCCAGCGGGCCAGACAGGAGCAGCGCCAGCGTGTTGGTCGCCACCAGCGCTTTGAGCGTGCGCTTGGAGAATTTCTGCATCATGGGCGCTCTCCTTGCTCCTTCTTCCGCCCGCCGGCCGGCTCCACGTAACGGGGCCCACGGTGTTGCGTTCCCTCATGGGCTGAAAACGGACTGCCGCGGCGCAACATTCGAAAGCCGATTCCACCAATCGTCGGCGACGCTAACGATGCGAAGCTGAATGGGGCGTGAATGACGTGGCGTGCGATATCGATGTCGGCGACCGCATATGCCGCAGGACGACCGACAAGCCGCAAATTGACAAGCAGTGAAGCGAGGTTGAGCGACACCTATCGATGGTAGCAGTCCCAGCGCGGTACGTCCGGATGATCGACGCGCGGGATTTTCTGTACCCGCCGGCCACGGTCGTTTGCCCTATTGCGAACGACCTTCGCTGGCTTCACGCGGCAACCCGATCCTGCGCGGGCGCGTGCCGCGAAAGGATTGCATCAGGGCCGCCGTCAGACCACTGCGGCCCTGATGGCGCGCGTGAAGGCCGCAACCTCGTTGCGGCGATGGTGATCGCCGGGAGGGGCATAAGCCGGTTCGGGGAAGGCGGCAAGCGTGACGACGACCAGCTGCTCCTTGCGAAAGATGTCGATGCGCTGTCCGGCATGCCCCAATGCCGACATCACGTCGTCGCCCAGCCACCAGCTGTACCCGTAGTGGGTGATATCGACGGCCGGAGGCTGCGGAACCCCGAACGCGGGCGTTGCGGCCTCGTCGATCCAACCCTCGGGGAGCACCCGCCTTCCGTCGATGACGCCGTCGTTCAGCACGAATTGGGCGAAGCGGCCGACGTCGCGCAGGGCCATGCCCGCCCGGCTTCCGGCGATCTCCTGCCCACCCTCGCTTTCGAGTGTGTAGAACGCGTCGCGTTCCATCCCGGCAGGCTGCCAAATCTTCTCGGACATATACTCCGCCAGCGGCTTGCCGACCGCCGCGCTGAGCGCCGCTCCCAGCAGGTACGTGTCGCCCGTGTTGTAAAGGAACGTCGTGCCCGGCGGATGGGCACGCGGCAGCGACGCCATGAGCTTGAGCACGCCGCCGGGCACGCGGTCGGCCAGGGACTTGCTGTAGCGGTTCACGTCCGAGGCGGAATCGCCGCAATCCTCGCTCCAGCGCGTTCCCGAGGACATCGTCAGCAGATGGCGGATCGTGACGCCGTCGTAGGCCGAATCCTTGAGCACGGGCAGGTAGCGGGTCAGCGCCGCGTCAAGCGAGCCGATGGCGCCGTCGCGGATCGCCGCGCCGACCAGCATCGCCGTCATGGATTTCACGGTCGACATGGTCGACCAGCGGTCGTGCTCGGTCAGCCCGAGCCCGTAGCGCTCCAGCACGACGCGGCCGCGATGGATTGCCAGAAGGCCCGCGATGGCGTTGCGGTCCATGAAGGCCCCGACATCGCGTTCGCGTCCGTCCGCAGCGACATGGCGCGGCGCGATCTCGAACCCGCGCGGCAATGGCCGCGGCCGCGGTCCGCAGCGGACCACGCGGTGCGCGAAAAGCCGGTCGACGATTCGATAGGCAAAGGGCTGGATCCAAGGCGGCAGAAACAGAAACTCCTCGCCGCGGGGCAGATGGTGGCGCGGCGCGGACAGAGGGGCGTTCGGATCCGTCATGGCAGGTCCCCGGCAGCGAAGCAATGGCGATCGGCGCGTGGCACCGCGTCAGCCGCGCGCAGCGCGCCGAACGCTCCCGGCGTCACCCCGCGCAGGTCGTGCGAACCGTAAGGCTCCGGGCAGCTTATCCGCAAGCGGGGCGCCTACTGCGCCTCGTCCTCGGCGGGCGCTCCTCGCGGCGGCGTTGGCCTTGGCGGTCGGGCTCGTCTGCGTCGCTACGGCACGACTGGGCGAGGCCGAGGCGCGCTCGCCGCTTTCGCCGCCTTCACCGGCTACGAGCTGAAGCGGCGGGGGCCGGGCGGGCAGACCACGCTGCCTTCGCTCGAGGAATTGGA
The DNA here is from genome assembly GCA_964393375.1 of uncultured Rhodospirillaceae bacterium. Lineage (GTDB taxonomy): Bacteria > Pseudomonadota > Alphaproteobacteria > JAEULC01 > JAEULC01 > JAEULC01. Next base: position 407 of record CAYMTM010000054.1, on the reverse strand, counting down.
CGGCGCGGCGCAACTGGCTTCGGCGCCGCATGGGGCGACCGCGAGACGCGGCGCGCGTGTCGATCCGCGCGCGCTTGCATTTGAAAGGGCGGACGGATCATCGTCCGCCCGCGCGCGCGGATCGGGCCGCACGATTCCACTCGGGCTGCGCTTCAGGTGTTCCAGCGCGACCGCTTCCGCTGCACCGCCTGCAGCAACAGCCCGGCGGTCGATCCGGACTGCCGCCTGCACGCCAACCACGTCGTGCCGCGCTCGAAGGGCGGGCACGCCGATCTCGCCCAACCTGCGCAGCCTGTGCGCGCAATGCAACCTGGGACGCGGGAATCGCCCGGCGACGTGATGGCGCCGCGCAGCGCTAGCCCGGATTTCTCACAGCATGTAGGGCTGTGGCTCCGGCGGCTGGCGTG
>CAYMTM010000053.1:0-22545 GCA_964393375.1 uncultured Rhodospirillaceae bacterium | reverse complement strand
TTAGGCCGCGCGCACCGTCTTGATGAACCTGTCGACTTCGGCGCGCAGGCGCTGCGCTTCGCGCGCGATCGACTCCGATGCGCCGAGCATGCGCTGCGCGCCTTCGCCGGTGGCCGCCGCGCTGTTGGCGACGGTCGCGATGTTGTTCGCGACCCGCTGGCTGGCGACCGACGTTTCCTGCACGTTCCGGCTGATCTCGCTGGTGGCCGCGCTTTGCTCTTCCACCGCGGCCGCCACGCTGGAGGCGATGCTGTTGATCTCGTCGATCGTCGACTTGATCCCGCCGATCGCCTCCACGGCGTCGCCGGTGGAGGACTGGATCGCCGCGATCTGGCGGGTAATGTCCTCGGTCGCGCGGGCGGTCTGGTTGGCCAGGTTCTTGACCTCGGCCGCGACGACGGCGAAGCCCTTGCCCTGCTCGCCGGCGCGTGCCGCCTCGATCGTCGCGTTGAGCGCCAAGAGGTTGGTCTGGCCCGCGATCGAAGTGATCAACTCGACGATCTGGCCGATCTTGTCGGCGGCCTCCTTCAGGCCCTGCACCGTCTCGTTGGTGCGGCCGGCGCGATCCGCGGCGGTCTTGGCGATCTCCGAAGACCGTGCGACCTGGCGCGCGATCTCCTGGATAGACGAGGACAGCTCCTCCGTCGCCGAGGCCACGCCCTCGACACTGGCCGAGGCGCTCTCCGAGGCCTGCGCAGCCGACTTGACCTCGCCGGCGGTCTGCTCGGCCGTCCCGGAAAGGCCGCTGGCGGTCGATTTCAGTTCGTCGGCCGCGCCGGAGACGGTGTCGACCGCCGCCCGCACGCTCGCCTCGAACGTGTCGGCCAGCCTGTGCAGCTCCTGCTTGCGCCGCGCCTCGGCGGCGGCTTCCTGCTTGCGCCGTTCCTCCTCGGCCTCCCGGCGGCGCTTCTCGTCCGCCCGGCGCGCCTCCTCCTGCTGCTGGCGCTCGCGCTCGGCCTGCTCGGCCTGGCGCTGCAGCTCGCGCTGCTTGGTTTCGGCCTCGCGCGCCTGGGCCTCCTGGGCCTCCTTCTGCAGGCGCTCGTTCTCCATTCCGCCCTCCTTGAAGACCTGGACGGCCTTGGCCATCTGGCCGATCTCGTCGCTGCGGTCGAGCGAAGGCACCTCGGCCGCCCAGTCCTTGTTGGCCAGCCGCGCCATCACCCCGGTCAGGGCGTCGAGCGGACGCACGATGCGGCGCTGGACGAACAGCAGCGCGACCATGACGGCAACCGCCAGCCCGACCACCGCAGCAATCAGCTGCGCCATCCTGGCCTGACCGACGCCGGCGATCGCGTTCTTGCCGCTGTCGGCGACCCCGGTCCGGATCGCGGCGCTGAGCTTGTCCGACTCCCCGCTGAGCTTGGCTCCGGCCTTCTCGTTGGCCTTGGTCAGCTCGGTCTTCCTGACCAGGTTATCGCGCACCACGCGCTGGAGGTGGAAGACGCCCGCGTCGCCGATCACCGTCGGCTTGATCGCGGCCAGCCGTTCGGCCAGGACGGCCTCGAGCTGAGGCGCGAGCTTCGCCACCACGCCCTCGAGCTTCTCGAACTCGTCTTTAGCGCGCATCTCGTTGACCTTGAGCGCGTCCATATCGGTTGTGAGCGGCGCCGTGCGCGCCAGCAGCTCGAGCTGCCGCATGCGCGAGGCGACGTCATAGAGGGAATCCTGCTGTGCCGACGCTTTCTGCAGCGCGTCGATCGCGATCGCCGCCTTCTCCGGCGACGACGCGTCGACCTTCAGGCGGCGGCCCATCAAGTCCACCGTCGTCCGCCAGCGCAGCAGCGACGGGTTCAGGTCGCGCTGGAACTCGGCGCCGTTGTCCGAGAACGCCTTGGCCTGGTCATTGCGCTGCGCGATCTGCTTCAAGCGCGTGTCGGTCAGATTGGCGATCGCGTCGACATTGGCGGCGATCTCGGTGATCGCCTTCTTGACCGGCTCGATCACGCCGGGCGCGATCCCCAGCTTTTCCAGAACGGCGACCTGCTCGGCAGCCAGCTTGCGCTCGATCTCCGCTTGCTTGACCCGTTCCGCCAGCTCGCCCGCGGTCGCAGCATTGGCGATCTCGGGACCCGAGGAGACCATATCGGCCGCCAGACGCCGCAGCTCGGCGACCGATGCCAGCGACGGGACGCGCTTGTTGGCGACGTCGATCACGGCTTCCTCGAGCCGGGCCGAGGAAACGACGGACACGCCGGCCGCCACCACGGGCAGGGCGGCCATCACGGCCAGCGAGGCCCAAAGGCCGGACCGGACACCAAGTTTGAACGGCATGGGTGAAGCCCTCAGATTGCAGGATTGGTCCAAGATCGTGGCGATGGCGCCGGGGGGTCAGTTGCGGCCCAAGGCTTGGCGCGTCGCACGCAGAATCGAGGCGGCGGCGGGGCTGGCGGCGGCATAGCTGCGCAGCGCCACAGGTTCCGAGCGCTCGCGCCACGCGGCCATGTCGGCCTCCTCGAGCGGCACCACCTTCACGCCGGCGGCGCGCATCTGGTCCAGCGCGGCGGCGCTGCCCTTGGCAACCTCGGCCTGCATGAAATCGGCGCCCTTGGCGAAGGCGGCGCGGATTGCAGCCTGCTGTTGCGCGTTGAGCTTCTCGAATGTGCCCTTCGCCACCAGCATCGAGGTCTGCACCATGCCGGGCACGAGACCTTTGGTGTCGGTGACGCATTTCAGGAACTTGTAGCCGTCGCCCAGCAGCATCGAGGCGGGCGTGGTGATCACCATGTCGATCGCGCCGGTACGAAGCGCGCGCGGGATTTCGGGCGAGGCGAACGGCACGGGAATGGCGCCGGCGGCCTCGACCACCGCTTCGAACGGCCGGCCTGGCCCGCGGGCCACGACGCCATCGAGATCGACCGGGCGCCTGATGCAATCGCCGGTTGATCCGATCGAGAGCGCGTCCCAATAGCCGGCAAGCAGCAGCGCGCCCTTGCTTTCCAGCACGGCGGCGATTTCCTTGGTCGCGGCGGATTGCGCCATCGGCTTGACGTCGGCATAGCCGGCAAGCGCCGTCGGCATGCCCAGGATGCCGAGCTCAGGAATGTCGCGCGCGATGGCCGGCAGGTAGACGAACGCCATGTCGACCGTGCCCTCGCGCACGGCGCGCCACATCTCCGCCGCCGCGATCAGCTGGCTGTCGTAGTAGACCTTCACCTCGATGCCGACATTGGCCTTGGCGATCTCCTCGGCGACGAGGTTCGGCACCACCTTGCGCGCGTCCGTCGCCGCGGCGCCGGTTTGCGTGACCAGCTTCAACGTCGTCTGGGCCTGGGCGGAAGTGGCGGCCAGCAACAGGCCGGCAGCCGCGAAAGCAAGTGCGGGACGCGACAAGACGGGGCCTCCTATGCGATACAGTCGCATTCCAGAACCGTCCGAAACTGCACGTTTCAACAATGATGTTTCGGACGGCGGTGTATCCATGCCGCGGTCCCTTTAAAAATGGGTAAAATCCGCGGCCTCACCTCAGAAAAACTAAATTTGCGTGTATCCGAGGGATAGTTGCACCGCTACCGTCGGCGCGGTGCGCCGATTCCTTGGGCAAGCCGCCAGCCGGCGCGGCTACTCGCTGCCCAGTGTCTGCAGCGCCGCCTGCAGAATCGCCGCCGCTTGCGGGCTCGATCCGGCGTATTCGCGGAACGCGGTCTCGCGTGCGCGTTTGCGCCAGACGGCGATGTCGGCCTCGTCCAGCTCCACCACCTTGACGCCCGTCGCGCGGATGGTGCTCATGGCCGCCGTGCCGCCCTTGGCCAGCTCGCCCTGCATATACGCGGCGCCCTTGGCAAGGCCGTCGCGAAGTGCGGTGCGCTGCTTCTCGGCCAGGCGATCGAACGTGGCCTTGGAGACCACCATCGACGTCTGGCTCATGCCGACGACGTAGCCCTCGATGTTGGCCACGCAGCGCATGAACTTGTGCCCGCCGCCGACCATCATCGACGAGGGCGAGGTGATCACCATGTCGATCGCGCCGGTCCGCAGCGCGCGCGGGATCTCGGAAGCGGGGAACGGCACCGGAATGGCGCCAGCCGCATCGATCACCGCCTCGAAGCCGCGCCCGGGGCCGCGCGCGACGATGCCGTCGAGGTTCTCCGGCCGGCGCACGCAGTCGCCGGTCGACCCGATGGTAAGGGTGTCCCAATAGCCGTTCATCAGCAGGGCGCCCTCCTTTTCGAGCACGTCGCCCAGGAGCTTCATCGCCGGCGAGCCGGCCATGCGCCTGGCATCCTCGCGGCGCGTCAGCACGCTCGGCATGCCCAGAATGGCGACCTCGGGAACGTCGAGCGCGCTCGTCGGCAGGAAGATGAAGCCGATGTCGATGGTTCCCTCGCGCACGGCACGCCACATCTCCGCCGCGGTCACCAATTGGCCCTCGTAGTACACCTTGACCTGCAGGTCGGCGTTCGCCGCCATGATCGCGTCGGCGACGACGTTCGGGACGACCTTGCGTGCATCGTTTGCCGAAGCGGGCGTCTGCGTCGCAAGCTTCAGTACGGTCTGCGCCTCGGCCGGCGCCGAGACGGCAAGCAGGCCAATGGCGAAGGCGAAGACGAAGGCAATGCGCTTCATGTCGATCTCTTCTGTCGGCCGACCAGGGCGCGGGCGTTCGCGCCATGCCGATCGGCCGAAAACGGCCGGCGCACGCTTAGACCGCCGCCTGTTAAGGGTCGGTAAAGGCGACGCAGCGTCCAGCCCGGTGGAAGATGCGCGTTGCACAAGAGTCGGGCGGACCATCCGGCGGGATTGGGGCATGCCGCTGCGCCGCAGAGCCTTGGCGAGAGCGGGCGGTCGCCTCGCTAAGCCGGCCGGCGGTCAGCGCGCGCGACGATGGAACAGCGCCAACCCCAGCCCCAACGTCACGATCGCGGTCGACGCCAGCGCAATCAATGGCTCGGCCAGATTTCCGATCTGCTTGCCGTGCCACAGCGCGCCTTCGAAGACCACCGCCGCCCATCTGACCGGACTTGCCTGGCCGATCGCCTGCATCCACTCCGGCAACATCGCGAAGGGTACGATCGCCCCGCCAAACAGCGCCAACACCAGCAAGGCGCCCCAGGCCGACGCCGCCACCGGAATTTCGCCGGACCCGCATTGGCCGAGCAGCGCCATGAGGCCGACGAAGCAGGCTGCCGCAGCCGCGAGCCCTGCGGCCAGCGCCCAGCCATCGGCCAGCTCGGTGCCGATGGAGGCCGCGCCGAGCAGCAGGAGCAGCAGCAATGCCACGGCGCAAACCAGCCAGCAGGCGGCAGCATTGCCCAGCATCATGTCCAGCCGCGACACCGGGGCCGCGCTCAGGCGCAGGAACGCGCCCGAACGGCGCTCGCGCACCGACAGCAGCGCGAAGCTTGCCCCGGCGCCGATCAGGACCCAGACCATGCCGGCGGAAAACGCCGCCCCAAGGGCGGCGCGCGGGTGGTTGCCGGCTACGGCGATGAGCGGCGTCTTGGGTCCGCCGGTGCCGGCCAGGACCGCCCGGAGGAGTTCGACCTCGACGCCGCGCGTCGGATCGGCGCGCAGCTCGCTCGCTGCGCCCGGTCCTACTACGACGACCGCCACCGCCTTGCCGGCACGCACAGCAGCATCGCCGGCTTCCACGCAGGCGGCACGCACGGCCTTCAACGCCGGCGACGCCGCCAATGTGCGGGCAAGATCCGCGTTTCCGCGATCGACGATCTGCACCGGGAGAGGAGCGAGGCCTGTGGCGCGGTCGCCGATCGTCATGCCGAGCAGGATCGCCGCCACCACCGGGAACAGGAAGACCCAGAACAGCGCCGTGCGGTCGCGTCCCAGTAGCGCCAGGTCTTTGCCGACCAAGATGGCGAGCGTGCGGATCAAGCCTGCGGCTCCCGCCCGGTGAGCGACTGGAAGACGGACTCCAGCCCCGGCGCTTCGATCCTGACGGAGGCGAACTGCAGGCCCTGCGCCGAAAGCCGCGACAGGTAGGCCAGCGGGTCGTCCGAGGGGAACCGCCAGGTCGAGCCCTGGATGCTGCCGGGCATGTCGGCGGGCAGATCGGCCAGCGCCTCGGGGAATTCCACCGTCACCTGCGCCGGCCCGCCATAACCCGCGATCAGGTCTTCGACCGTGTCCAGCGCCAGAATTCTTCCCTCGGCGAGGAGGGCCACGCGGTCGCAGAGAAGCTCGGCGTCGCCGAAGCGGTCCGAGCTGACGACGATCGTCCGTCCATGCGCTTTGAGGTGGCGGATGTTCTCGATCAGCAGCGCGCGCGACTGCGGATCGGCGCCTTCGAGCGGCTCGTCGAGCAGCAGCACCGGCGGGTTGTGGACCAGGGCGCAGGCTAGGTTGAGGCGCCGCGCCAAGCCGGCCGTGAAGCTGCGGGCCTTGTCGCGCCGCCGATCGTCGAGGCCCACGAACTCCAACGCCCAGGAAACATGCTGGTCCAGCTTCGCGCCGGAAATGCCGTAGAGCCGGCCGAAGAATCGCACGTTCTGCTCCGCGGTCAGCTCCTCGTAGAGCGACAGCGCCTGGGTCGCGATGCCGATCCGTCGGCGCGTTGCCTTGCGGGTCGGGTCCGCCAACTCGTCGATCGCGATCGTGCCCGCATCGGGCCGCGCTAGCCCCGCCAGCAGGTGCATGGTCGTGGTCTTGCCCGCGCCGACCGGTCCGAACAGCCCGAAAGACTCGCCGGCATCGACGTCGAACGACAGGTTGTCGACTGCGCTGCGCTCCCCGAAGCGCTTCGCCAGTTCGCGCACCTGGATCATGCCGGCCGCCCGCGCCGGCCCAGGCTCAGCGCCGTCCGCGACGCGGGGCGATGCGCGGCAGGTAGCGGCCGGTCGTCGCGGCGTAGCGCGCGTAGGCTTCGGCCAGTGGCGAGGCGGCGAATTTCGCCTCTTCCTGAAGGGCCGCACGGTGGTAAACCCATGCCATCAGCGCAACCGTCGCCAGCAGCGGCAGGCATCGCGTCGCCACCACGCCCGCGACCCAGCAGAGCAGGTAGGAGACGTAGAACGGGTGGCGGACCGCGGCGTAGGGACCCGCGACCACCAGGTGATCCGGCGCGTCCGTCGAGAAGGCGAGCGACAGCGGCCGGGCGCGATTGACCCGGATGCACCACCAGAACATGCCAAGCGCGACGGCGTAAAGCGCCATCGCGCCGGCGAACCGCAAGGAACCGTGACGATAGAAGAGCAGGATGGTGCTGGCCTGCGCGATCACCGAGGCCGCGGTCGCCCAGGTGATCAATCGGTAGTTGGAAGAGTCGGCCGCGGCTCGCCGGAAGAACCGGGCCAACCCCCAGGCGTAGCTGGCGAAGCAGGCGCAAGCGGCCAGCAGCACGGCGAGCTGCGGCACCGTCATGCGAATGCTCTCCCGACACGAAGCCTCGGCCCCCCGGACATCGCCCTGCCGTCTCGCCACGGGGCGAAACGGCGGGAATTTGACACGTCCCTCGCCGCCGCGGCAACCGGCGCGATCTCCCCTTTCCCGCGTCGCGCAAGCTGCTAGTCTCCCGCGCCCATCCGACGGACGAGGCGGAAACGATGATACTCTATCGCTACCTGACCGGCCCGGACGACGCGGCCTTCTGCCATCGGGTGACGGAGGCGCTCAATCGCGGCTGGCTGCTGTACGGGGCGCCGACCCTGGCCTACGACGCGGAGCGCAAGCGCGTCGTCTGCGGTCAGGTCATCACCAAGGAGGTGGCGGGCGAGACCTACTCCCCGTCGCTCGACCTTTCCAAGTTCTATCGCCGGGGCGCGGCGCCTCAGCGCGCCTGCGCGACCCGCCGGGCCGGAAATCGCATCATTGCCGTGGTCCCGTGCCCGAGGCGGCTCTTCAGCAACAGCGCGCCGCCCTGAAGTTCCATCAGCTTGCGGCTGATGGCGAGGCCGAGGCCGCTGCCGCCGTGCTGGCGGGCCTGTGCGGAATCGGCGTTCTGGAACGGATCGAATATGGTCTCCAGCCGCTCGGCGGCGATGCCCGGCCCCGTGTCGGTGACCGAGAGAGTGAACTCGCCCGACGGCTCGGCCGCCGCATCGAGTGTGACCACGCCGCCGCGGGGCGCGAACTTGACCGCGTTGGAGAGCAGGTTGATCAGGACCTGCCTGGTTGCGCGCTTGTCGGCGACCAGATGCGGCAGCGCCCGCCCGTTCTCGCCGGCCAGGCGGTTGTCGAGCCGGATCGCGCCGACCTCGGCCGCGCGGTTGACCATGGTGACGGCAGACGCCGCGACGTCGGCGGGATCGAACGTGCTCTCCTCCAGGTCGAACTTCCCCGTCTCGATCTTGGACAGGTCCAGCACGTCGCCGATCACCGCCAAAAGATGCGTGCCCGAAGCGTGGATGTCGGCGGCATAGGCGGCATAGCGCCCGTTGCCGACCGGGCCGAACAACTGGTCCTTGATCACCTCGGAAAAACCGATGATCGCGTTGAGCGGAGTGCGCAGCTCGTGGCTCATATTGGCCAGAAATTCGCTCTTGGCGCGGTTGGCGGCCTGCGCCTCGCTGGTGGCCGCCAGCAGCTCGGCCTCCACGCGCTTGCGCTCGGAGATGTCGCGCGCAACGCCGACGAAGGAGTGCCGCGCCGCCTTGCGCCGCTCCAGCCCGCCCAGCATCCCGGAGGTCACGGCGCTGAAGCCGATCTCCAGCGCAAACAGGCTGCCGTCCTTGCGCCGGCCGGTCAGCTCGCGCCGCGAGCCCAGCAGGTCGGATTCGCCGGTCTTCAGGTAGCGCTGCAGGTGTTCGCCGAAGGTCTCGCCGAACGGCTCGGGCAGGATCAGCCCGACATTGCGCCCGATCACTTCGGCCGCCGCATAGCCGAAGATGGCTTCCGCCGCCTTGTTGAAGCTCTCGATGCGCCCGTTCTGGTCGACCGCCACCAGCGCGTCGACCATCGTGTCGAGAATCGTGGCGATGCGCTTCTCGGAGGCGCGCAACTGGAAATCGGCGCGTCTTCGCTGGGTGATATCCTCGACGAACGCCCAGATCAACCGTTCGCCGCCGTCGAAGCCGCCGACGCCGATCCCGTTGACGCGCACCGCGACGCGGCTTCCGTCGCCGCGCAGATATTCGGTTTCGAACGGGCCGGCCCGGCCCGTCGCGTGCAATTGGGCGATCTGTTCGCCCTCGATCGTCGAGCCCTCGGGCGGCAGGAACGACCATAGCGTCTTGCCTTCGAGCGTCTCGCGGTCGCGGCCCACGATGTCGACAAACGCGTCGTTGACGTCGAGGAAGGCGCCGTCCGCCGCGCACAGCACCACGCCGATCGGCGCATGCTCGAACATGCCGCGGAACTTGGCCTCCGATGCGACCAGCCCGACCTCGGCCATCGGGCGATGGACGGCGCCGCTGGCTGTGGCCAGCACGCGCGTGACCTTGCCGGCGGGATCGACGAGCGGCGACAGCGCACTGCGCCACTGCCGCGTGCCGCTCGGCAGCGGCGCTTCCTCGTCCAGCTCGACCACGTCGCGGGTCTCGGCCACACGGGCGATCGCCCGCTCCAGCGCCGCGGCCATCTCGTCGGGCAGAAGCTCGTTGGGGCGCTTGCCCGCGATCGCCGCGCCGTTGAGGCCGATCAGGTGCTGGTAGCGCTGGTTGGCGGCGAGGAATCGCGTCGCGCCGGTCGTCAGATCAAGCGCGTAGGCGGGGGCGCCGATCGCTTCGAGAACCACCGCGAGGTCGGACAAGGAGCAGGTCGCGAGCATCCATGACGCTTCCGCCGCGCCGGCCGGGTGGCCGGGCGGGCGCGAGGCAAGGTGCCGCTTCGCCCCGACACGGTCAAGCGGCCGGCGCGGCGCGCCTGGGCAAGCGCGGGCGCCTCGGATACAAGGAACTGGCGACGCGGCGGCCGCCGGCCGCCAAGCGCCGGCACAGGCAGGAGAAAGGCAAGCCGATGTCCACGCTCACGCTCGACCAGGCGCAAGCGATCCTCGCCGCCGCGCGCCAGCGGCGCGCCGCGTTAAGGGAGGTGCCGCTGGCCTATGCGGTCGTCGATTCGGGCGGCCACTTGATCGTCGCCGCGCGCGAGGACGGCGCCGGCTTCCTGCGCACAGAGATCGCGATCAACAAGGCCTGGACCTGCTTCGCCATGGGTATGCCGCTGCGGACCCTGCGCGATCGCACGCGCGACTTCGCGCTGTTCTTCGCCAGCATCCAGGGCGCAGCCGAGGGCCGCATCATGCACGCGCTGGGCGGCGTCATCATCCGCGATGCAGCCGGTACGGCGCTGGGCGCCATGGGCATCAGCGGTGCCGCTGGCGAGGTGGACGAGGCGATCTGCGTCCACGCGATCGAGGCGGCCGGCCTGAAGGCCGAAATCGGCGGCGCCGGCAAGACCTGACGGCAACGATCCTAATGGCTTGGCGGTCCAGGTAAGGAGTCGTTCATCCTATCGCTGCTAGGGTTTGCCGCCGCTCCCGGGGCCGCGCGCGAGCCTCCGGGCTCTCCCTGCCGCGGCTCTTGCAGGCGCTTCCGGCCGGCGCGGCGGGAGCACCGGCGACGGAGACAAGGATGCAGGAAGTCGGCGACCTCTACCTGAAGGTACTGGACTCCTTCGTGGTCGTATTCGGCCTGGCCGGGGCATTCTTCGCCCAGCGGCCGTGGCTGCTGCCGGCCGTGCCGGCCGCAATTCTGGTCGTGTTCTTTGCTCTGCGCGCACGCCGCGCCCCGCCCGCCCCGGACGCGCGGGAACTGCGCTCGGCCCAGCGTCGATCCGCACCGTGAGTCCGGTTTCCCGCCGCCGAGGGCTCGAAGCGGCCCCGGCGACGGCCGGTCCGGGCTTGTCGCCGCCAGCTTGCTCGTCGGCTCCGACCAGGCAACGCCAGGCCCCGCCTAAGCACTGCAGCCGCGACCGGCTCCCTGATTGCCTGACCCCAAGATATGGGGTTTCCGTTACTGCACGATGCTTGATATTGTAATCACAGCGCAATCAGGGCGCTCGCCCGGTCGCCCGCGGCGCGAGGGGGAATCGGCGGCTGTGAAAGACGAAGCCGACATCGGCAAGCTTCTGAACCTGCTACGCCCGCTGCCCGACGACGAGCGCCGAATCGGGCTATTGAAGCGGATCGCGGCCGATGGCGGCAAGCTGCCGCCGCACTGGGCGCCGAGCGAGCAGACCGGATATGTGTACTGGCCCAAGGCCGAGCGCGACCTGCGCCAGCTCTTCGACAGCGACCTTGGCTACCTGGCCGACCGTGATTACCTGCGCCGCCAGCATTTCGACCGCCTGAGCCGGTGCCCCGCCTGCCGCAGCGCCAGCCTCAACATCCGCGAGGTCTGTCCGAGCTGCACATCGCCCAACCTGTTCGCGCAGCCCATGCTGCATCACTATCGCTGCGGCTATGTCGGCGCGATCGGCAGCTTCGCCACGGCCGATGCGGCCCGGGTCTGCCCGAAATGCGACGGCACGCTGCGCCATCTCGGCACCGATCACGAGGTGGTGGGCGAACAGTTCGGCTGCCGCAACTGCTTCGCCAGCTTCGAGGAGCCGAATGTCGAGGCGCTGTGCATGGCCTGCGGCGCCCGCACCCCGGCCGACAAGCTCGCCTTCGACGACGTCTACGCTTATGAAATCACCAATCTCGGCCACGCGGCGCTGCGCAGCGGCCGGCTGTTCGACCGCGAGAACGAGCAGCTGACCGAGCCGGACCTGCCGCTGTACCGCCGCCAGGTCGCGCTCGCCCTCCTGCGCGACGAGGTAAGGCGTCAGGCCCGCTATCGCATCCCTTTCACCGCCCTGTTGATCCGGACCCGCGGATCGCGGGACTCGGCGGAGGCCGAGCGCACGCTGGTCCGCCAGATCCGGGACCGCCTGCGCGACGTCGACCATCTCGGCCGCTACAGCGACGAGACGGTGATCGTGATGCTGCCGGCGACGCCGGAGGCCGGCGCGCGCGTCGTGCTCGAACGCATGCTCGGCCAGATTGCCCAGCAGGCCGGCGCCCGCCCATCGGGTGCGGTGGTCGCCTTCGGCGATGTCGACCAGGTCGATGCCGCGCTCGACGATGCACGCCGTCGCATCCAGGAGACGCCCGGTTGATTGCCGAGTTTCGCCGGGTACTGTGCCTGTCGCCGCATCCCGACGACACCGAGTTCGGCTGCGGCGCCACGCTGCACCGCTTCCGCGACCGGCTCCAGGCGCGCATCGTCGTGTTCTCGGACCGCGCCCGCACGCGCGGCGAGAAACACAACGAGCGCGACCAGATCGAGGCCGCGGCGCGGCTCGGCATTCCGGCCGGCAACGTGCGCTTCATCGACCAGCTCGGCATCGGCGTGACGCGTCTGCCCGTGCGCTTCTTCGCCGCCGAGGAAGCGCGCGACCGCATCCGCCAGATCGTCGCCCACCTCGTCAAGGAGTTCGATCCCGACGCGATCCTGACGCCCGCGCTCGGCGAGACGATGCAGGACCACGAGGCGGTCACGCAGGAAGTGGTGCGCGTGCAGCGCGGGCGCGCGGCGATCCTCGGCTACGAGACGCCCAAGCACAACCGGCTGATGAACCCCGTCGCCTTCGTCAGGGTCGGACCCGACGACATCCGCGCCAAGGCCGAGGCCGTCAACTGCTTCACCGAGTTCACCACGCGCTATTATTTCGAGGAGAAGATGCTGGAATCGCTGGCCCGGGTACGCGCGATGGATGCCGGCTTCCACGGCCTGGCCGAGGCCTTCGAGGTCTACCGGGTGATGGTGGAATAGGCCACGGCATGTTCCAGATCGGGCGCGACTGCATCATCCACCCGACCGCGCGCATCGAGGTGAGGCAGGGGTTCCTGGGCGACCGCTCGATCGTGCGCGAGCACGCGGTGATCGAGGGCGACCAGGTGGAGATCGGCGCCGAGGCCTTCCTCAACCGCTTCGCCTCGATCGGCGGCGGCAGCAGCCGCGATCCCGGCTCGACGCTGGTCGCCGGCGATTTCCTGCACATGGGGTTCTCGAGCCACATCAACATCGCCCAGCGCGTGACCGTCGGCCACGAATTCGGCTGCGGCATCGAGACCAAGCTGTTCACGCACGGCGTCTATTCCTCGGCCTGGGACGGGTTTCCGGCCAAATGGGGCGAGATCGCCATCGGCGACCGCGTGTGGCTGCCCAACGCCTGGGTCAATCCGGGCGTGACGATCGGCAGCGACGTGGTGGTGGCCGCACGCAGCCTGGTGAACAGGGACCTGCCGCCGGGCTGCCTGGCCGGCGGCACGCCCGCCGTCGTGCTGAAGGCGAACCGCTATCCACGCATCCTGTCGGCCGCGGAAAAGCGTGCCGTGTTCGAGGGCGTCTTCGCCCGGGCGCAGAAGCGCCATGGCTTCGCCCATTCGTTCGAACCGATCGACGACGACAGCTATCGTGTCGACCGCGACACCGTCTTCCACGTGACGGCGCGCCTGGTCGAGGGCCGGGCGACGGAGTTCACGGAGATCCTGCGCAACCAGCTCCGCCGCAACGGTATCCGCTTCCGCGTGGTGGCCGAGAACGGCGAATACGTGCCCTGGCGGGGCGTGCTGACCAGCGCCTAGCCGGTGCTACCAATGCGGCGTCTGCGCCCAGACGCGGTCGGGCACATAGGGATGGCGCGAGCCGATGCGCAGGAGTTCGGACACCTGGGCGTGGAACACGACGATCCGCAGGCCCAGGCGCAGAAACGGCACCACCGGCAGCATCAGGAACCGCGCGGGCTGGGGCGAGGCGGTGATGTCGTAGGCGATCAGCGTCTTGACCAGGGTGAAGAACAGCGACAGCCAATAGAAGCCGCTGATGAGCATCGGGGTTGTCAGCGGCGCGGTCGCCAGCAGGTATAGCGCGGCGGAGAAATAGAGCCAGGGCATGAAGACGCGCACCGCCAGCGTGTCCAGGGCCACCACCGCGTTGCGCCAGCCATAGCGCCACGGGAACAGCAGGTCGCCCTGCTTGCGCAGGCGGATCTTGACCATGTTGCGCTCCCAGCGCCGGCGCTGGCGGCACAGGCCCGACCAGGTGCGCGGCACGGTCGCCCAGACCACCGCCCCGGTGGTGAACGCCAGGCCCCAGCCGGCCTTGCGCAGCCGCAGGGTGATGTCGGTGTCGTCGCCCAGGCCCGAATCGAACCCGCCCAGGCGCCTGACCGCCTCGGCGCGGAACAGGCCGAAGCCGCCGGGAATGATCGACAGCACGCCCATGCTCGCGCGCCAGGAGCGCGGAATCGCGACCGAGGCGGCGTATTCGCATTCCTGGAACCCCGTCACCAGGTTCTCGTTGGCGTTGCGCACGCGGACCACACCGGTGACCGCCCCGCAGTGCGGGTCCATCAGCGGTCCCAGCAGGTACGGGATCGATCCGGCCTGCAATTCGGTGTCCGCGTCGAGGATCAGCACATACTCGCCGCGCGCCGCCTCAAGGCCGCGATTGAGGGCCGCCGGCTTGCCACCGTGCGCGCCCAGCGCCAGCACCTTGACGCGCGGCGAGCGATGGAAGCGCCGGGCGCGCAGGATCGTCGCGTCGCCCGAGCCGTCGTCCACCACGACCACTTCGAGGTTCGGATAGCCGCAGTCCAGCACCGAGCGGATCGTGGCCTCGATGCGCTCGGCCTCATTGCGGGCGGCGATGACCACGCTTACCAGGGGCGCGCGCCCGCCGTGCACCACGAAGGGATCGGGCAGGAAAATAGCGGGGCGCCACACCGACAGCAGCCAGACCACCAGCGGCGGCGCCTGCATGCGCAGGAAGCCGGCGATCAGCACCAGCCAGACCCAGTAGTTGAGCGAGGAAAGCAGCGTCGGCAGCGCCTCTGCCGCCCGGATGACCGACAGCGGGCTGAGGAAGCCGAAGAAGTAGTCGAGGAAACCGGGCATGGCGCAGCGACGGTGCCGGGCAATCCTTGCCAAAACCTTGGAAATTCACTAGCTACATCTATGCTTCGACGGGCGCCAGTCCCCAAGATATGGTCGCGAATGGCTGTGCCGGTATTTCCTCACGCCGAGACGAATACAATTCGGGGATTTTTGCAAGTCTTATTCTACTATTTTTGCCGTATTTGCGTTAAGCTGGTTTTTAGAGCCTGGCGGCTAGGTATTGCCCCCGACCACATCCATTCAGGTCCCACCAGGTAGGAATCCCCCGCATGCGCGTCCTCATTGCCGGTGTCGACGGGTATCTGGGTTGGCCGCTCGCTCTGCATCTCGCCAGACGGGGCCACGTGGTTGCCGGGATTGACGGGTTCCTGCGCCGCGCCTGGGTGGCCGAAATCGGCTCGCAGTCGGCGCTGCCGATCCGTTCGATGGCCGAGCGCTGCCACGCCTTCCGCGAGAATTTCGGCGCGGAGCTGACCTTCTACGAGGGCGATCTGTGCGACTACGACACCGTCGTGCGGGCGCTCGTGGACTTCCAGCCCGATGCCGTCGTGCACCTCGCCGAGATGCCCTCGGCGCCCTACAGCATGATCGACGTGCACCACGCCGTCTTCGCCCACCACAACAACCTTACCGGCACGCTGCATCTGCTGTTCGCGCTGCGCGACCTGGCGCCGCAGACGCATCTGGTGAAGCTGGGCACGATGGGCGAGTACGGCACGCCCAACATCGACATTCCCGAGGGCTTCTTCGAGATCGAGTTCCGTGGCCGCAAGGAGCGCCTGCCGTTCCCGTGCCAGCCGCCGAGCATGTACCACCTGACCAAGGTGCACGACAGCAACAACGTGCGCTTTGCCTGTCGCGTCTGGGGTCTGAAGTCGACCGACATCATGCAGGGCGTGGTGTTCGGGACGCGGATCGACGCCATGGGCGCGGACGCGCGCCTGTGCACGCGGTTCGACGTCGACCAGTCCTTCGGCACGGCGATCAACCGGTTCTGTGCCCAGGCCGTCGCCGGGCTGCCGCTGACGCCGTTCGGCCGCGGCGGGCAGAAACGCGGCTTCCTGCCCTTGCGCGACTCGATCCAGTGCTTCACCCTGGCGCTGGAGAACCCGCCGGCGAAGTCGGGCGAGTACCGCGTGCTCAACCAGTTCGCCGACACGCTGACGATCAACGCGGTGGCCGAGAAAGTTGCGGGCGTGGCGCGCCGCCTGGGCCTCAATCCCCGCATCAGCCCGGTCGAGAACCCGCGCCGCGAATCCGAGGACCACTACTACAATCCCGACCACGCAAACCTGCAGGCGCTGGGCTACAAGCCGACCCGCGATCTCGAAGGCGAGATCGCCGTCGCCCTGGCCGATCTCGCGCCCCATGTCGAGCGCATCCGTTTCGTCCAGGATGCGGTAGCGCCCGACATCCGCTGGGACGGCACACGACGCCGCTCGCGCGCGGTCGAGGATATCCCGCGGCCGATCTTGCGCGGGCCCTCAAGCCTCGGCGCGCTGGGCATGCCGCAGGTCCTGCATGACAAGTACTGATCGGCGGCCGCCACGACGGGATGCCTCAATCCCTTGTGTCGTATCGTGGCAAACCCACAATAGATATTGACCTAGCAGGCCCTAGCCCCTAGTTTTCCCCTCGGGCCATGGTGCGCTTCTGACGGGGTGAAGCGGCACTATTTCAAGGGGTTGGGTGTTTGACCCAACGGTGGGAACGGGTTGGGCGGCGGATCGGGCCGGCGTTTCTGGCTGCCGCGGCGCTGATAGCGGCGGGTGATACGGCTTGCGCCGCCGAACCGCCCAAGAGGCCCCCCAAGCAGGCCGCTCAGGCGTCATCCACCGACCGCGTTCGGATCAATCCCGACCTCGATATCTGCGAGGTGAGCGGCGATTTCGACATCGGCGGCACGCCGCCGCGCCGGGCGAACGACCTCGTGTTCAACCCGCGGACCGACTTGGTCTACACGGCGCTGACCGCGGCGATGGACCCGGAGCTTGCAAGCCGCCTGGTCGAAGGCCCGGCCCGCGAGCAGGCGATCCGCACCTGCAACGAATTCGCCGCCCGGAACCGCAACACGGCGGCCGCCCAGGCCTACGAGCGCAGTATCGCGCGTGCCGAAGCGCTGCTGAAGGCCGAGCGCGCGCGCGCATCCGGCCAAAGCGTTCCCCCGGCCGAGGCCGCGGCGCCGCAGAAGCCGCCGCAGACCGCCGCGCCGCCCGCCGCCGGCCGCGACGATGTCGGCCCAACCGCCGCCGCCGCGCGCGCGGCCGCACAGGCACTGGCGCCGGTGGCGACCCCCGCCGGCGCGATCGGTGCCGCAGATCAGGCCCTGCGCGGCGATCAGGAGCGGGCGCTCCAGACCCAGTCCCTGGACATCCTGCTCCCCGGCATCCTCGTGCCGGGCGTGCTGACCCGCCAGGCCGAGGACGCGGTCAACGAGCGCCTGCGCCGGGGCGTGGAGGAGGCGCTGCTGCGCTCGCCCGACATCGACGCCGCGCGCCGCGAGATCACGGCCGCCAACCATCTCTACCAGGCAGCGATCCGCGACCGGCTAAACCCGGAGATCGCGTTCGAGACCGAGGGCGGTCTGTCGCACGGCCGGCGCGGGCCCGCGCTGCAAACCAGCGACGACTTCGATCCTGCCACCGGCACGCGCACGCAGAAGACCGACGCCGGCGTGCGCGGCTTCGTGCGGCCGGGCCTGACCGTGAGCCTGCCCGTCTACGACGCCGGCGAGCGCGACGCCAGGAAGAACATCGCGGGCATCGAGGTGGAAACCGGCGGGCTGTCGCTCGACGATCGGCGCGCCGAGACGGCCTCGGTGATGCGCCAGCTTTTCTACGAATGGCGTGTCTCGCGCGCCTATATAGGCCTGATCCAGCAGTGGCGCCCATTGTTCGACGACTGGATCGAGCGCATCCGAAAGCTGGAGCGGGCCCAGTTCGTCACCTTCCAGGACCTGATGCTGGCCAACGCGGTGGACGAGCATTTCCGCGAGCGGATGGACGCGATCTGCCTGGACCTGGAGTTGCGCGAGAAGATCTGGGAGCAGACGATCGGCCAGAAAACCCTGCGTCTGCCCTCGGACAAGTCGGCGCTGTGGTGCGAGATGCCCAGGGGCAGCAAGGCTTTGCCGGCCGGCACCAAGGCGCCGGTGCTGGACGACGTGACGATGTCGCACTGGCCGGCGCTGCCCGCCTTCCCGAGCGACCCGCAGCTCGACGCCATGATCGAGCGCACGCCTTCCGTGCAGATGGCGGTCAACGACGTCCGCAAGCAGCGCGAGAAGGCGCAGGCGGCCGAATCGCAGATGTTGCCGCGTCTGTACGCCGAAGCGCATGCGCGGCGCACCATCCCGGGCCTGGAGAGCACCGGCGGCGACAGCGACAACTTCGTCGGCATGCGCCTGGCGATGCCGCTGTTCGACAACTTCGTGCGCAGCGCACGCACCCAGGCCGAGCAGGCCGCTATCGGCGCGGCGGAGAGCCGGCTGATCGCCGTACGCGAGAAGCTGCGCCGCGACATGCGGCTGCTGACGGCCGAGCTGGCACGGCTGGGCAACCTGCAGCGCTCGCAGTTCGAGACGGTGCGCGCGGCGGCGATCCGGCTCAAGAACGCGAAGTTCCGGTTCGAGGAATTGGGCAGCAAGGAGCAGAAGGAGCTGATGCTGGCCAACCTCGACTACCTGCGCACCTTCGAACGTTCGGACGATACCATCCGCCAGTATTTCACGATCTACAACAGGCTGCACCGCGCGCTGGGGCTGGCCGGCGCCGATTGGCAGGAGGGCTGAGCGGTGCTCGACCGCCTGCCCGACGCCCGCTACACGGTCGAGGGCCGCATCGGCGGTCGCTGGTGGGTTTGGCAGCGCTTCGCCACACATGACGAGGCGGCGGCCGAGATCGAGCGCCTGGCGCGTGCCAAGCGGTTCGACGGTGCGCGCCTGATCGAGACCGTGCCGAGTTGGAACGGCGCGCCGCCGGTATCGCGCGCGCTGTTCGTCCTCGATCCCAACGGGCCGGCCGCCGTCGACCCCGCGACGGCAAGCGCGAGCGAGGGAACGGCGCCGGCCGAAACGCCGGACGCGCTGATCGCAGACCCGGTGGCCGACGCCGTGGCCCGCGCCCTGGCGCGCGTCGCCGCGCACGCCGAAGCCGTTGAAGCCGCCGGGCTGGCGGCGACGTTGGCGGCAAGCGCGGCGGAGGCGCCGGCATCCGCCGAAACGCCATCGCCCGCGGCGGCGCACGTCGCGCCCCCCGAAGCCCCTCCGGCGCCGGCGCCCCCGGTCGCCGCCGAACCCGACGCCCCGGCGCCGCATCATTCCGCCCCGATCGAGCGCCTTCCTTTCGCCTGGGCGCCGCCGCACGACCCGGCGCCGGCACCTGCGTCGCCGGACCACCTTGGGTCCGCGATAGGCGCCGCGACGCAAGGCGTCCAGTCCGCCGCTTTCCCGCTGCTCGACGAAGCCGCGCCGCTTCCCGACGCCGTGCTCGCGCCGGAGGAGGCCAACGCGTTCGGCGATGCCGACGCCCGCCCCGCCGAGGCTGCGTCGCCGCCGGCACCGGATCCGGTCCCGGCCGCGGCGGAACCGGATTCTGTCGCGCCAGGCGAACCGGAAACCATCCCCACCGCGGCTACGCCGGCCGACCCTGCCGCCGGCGGCGCGGCGGATGCGCGCAGCGAGGCCCAGCGGCTCTGGGAGGAACTCGTGGCGCAGGAGCGGCTGCCCGGCGTACCGGCCAATGACGACCTCATGCGCGGCGATCCGGCACTGCCGAGCCTGGCAATCGCAGATGACGACCGCGTCGCCGCGATTCCCCGCTTCGGGTACTGGCGGTTCAAAGCGCGCCAGATCGCCTACACGGTCGGCGCCGGGCTTGCGTCGCTGCTGCTGGCGATCGCGAGCTACGAGACGACGCGGCTTCTGATCGGACTGCCCGACCTGCTGGGCGAGGCGCAGCAAAGGGTTGCCGCGCTGCTGGCGGGACCCGAACGCCCGATCGCCGCCGCCGCCCGCAAGGGCGACGAGCAGGAGGTGGCGCAGTTGCTGCGTGGCGGCTTCTCGCCCAACAGCGAGGATCCGCAGGGCGTCCCCGCCCTGCTGGTGGCTGCACGCGGCGGCCATACCGGCGTCGTGCGCGCGCTGCTGGACGCCGGCGCCGATCCGAACCGGCGCTTCGGCGCCAACGACACGCCGCTTCTGGCCGCGGCGCGCGACGGGCTGCTCGCCGCCGTCGAGCTGATGCTGGCGCGCGGCGGCCAGGTCAACGGACGCGGCGGCGTGGACGAGTGCGACACGCCGCTGTTGGCAGCCGCCAATGCCGGGCGGCTGGATATGGTGAACTTCCTTTTGGTCCGCGGCGCATCGTTTGACGTCTTGCCGGGCTGCCGGCGCGGCCCGCTGGATGCCGCGGCCGCGCATCCCCGCGTACGCGACGCGCTGGAAGCCGCCTACCAGCGCCGACTGGCGGGCGTGCCGCGTGCAATCCCGACGGCCCTGGCCGCCGATCCGGCGGCGGCGCGCGTCGCCGGCGACGGACAGCCGGTCGACCTGCGCGGCTATGCGACCTTGATGTACGGATTTTCGTGGCGCGACTCGCTAGACGAGGTCAAAGCGCGATCCAAGCAGTGCCGCGCGGTCGGTCGGCGTTATGTCGTGTGCGAACTGCAGGTCAAGCCGCTGTTCGACGACGCGCCCTAGGTCGAGGCCTGGTTCGACCGCGGCGATGCCGACCGCTTCGTGTCGATCGAAACGCGCAGCATCGAGCTGGTGGACTACACGGCCCAGCGCGACGGCGCGGCCGTGCGCCAGCGCTTCGACCAGGTGCGCGGCGCGATCGAGCGCCACCTCCCCGCCGCGCCGCGCCCGATCGTCCAGCGCTCGGTGCCCACCACCCTGCCCTTCTTCGAGGCGCTGAAGCCGGAAGTCGCGGCCGGCGACTACGTCGCCTTCTGGTCACATGACGGGCGCCGGCTGCCCGCCTCGGTCCATCTGAAACTCAGCGGCATCGACGCGCGCAAGGGCTTCTATCGCATTGTCGTGTCGAACCCGCTGCGCCAGAGCCAGCAGGCCGCCGCACCGTAGCCCCGGCGACGGGTCAGTTCGCCGACGGCCTGCCGAACGCCCGCCGGTACCAGGGCTCCGCCCAATCCGGCAGGAACACGAAGCTGACCGCGGCATGGGCACCGTATTGCACCCGGGCAAGCTCGGCCGGCGACAGCTGCTTGAGTTCGAAGCGCACGGGCTGGTACTGGGTCCACTGCTCGCGCTGCCAGAAGTAGCGCGTCAGCTCCTCGGGCCGACGGGTGATCACGGGATCGATCGAGGTGATCGCCAGCTTCAGCGGCTGGGCGAATCCGGGCATGCGCACCTCGGCTTTCATGCCGGGCTTCAGGCGCTCGGCGCTCGACGGTTCGAAATAGGCCTCAAGGAAGCTCTCGCGCGGGTCGAAGATGACGAAGACCGAGATGCCGGCGTCGACGACCGCGCCCGGCAGGAAGGCGCACTGGGTGACTGTACCGTCCTTGGGCGCGCGCAGGATCTGCACTTTCTGGATCTCCTCCGACCGGCGCATCAGGTCGAGCTGCTGGTCGATCGCCTTGGCGTCGGCCAGAAGCTGCTTCTCGGCGCGGTCGTAGGCGGCCTGCTTGGTGCGCCACCCGGCCTCGGCGGTCAGCGAATTCGCCTCGGCCTCCTTGTAGGCGATGCGCGCCAGGTCCCATTCCGTGCGCGCGATCACGCCTTCCTTGAACAGCCGGTCGTGGATGTTGAACAGCGCGGCCTTTTCGGCCAGGACGGCGAGCGTGCCGTTATGCGCCGCGCGGGCCTGCGATGCCTCCTCGGCCGCGACGCGCACATTGCCGCCGAGCTCGATCTTGCGGCTCTGCAACTGGCGCACCGTGTCGTCGAAGGAGACGCCCTTGGTCTCGTTCTCCAGCTTGACCAGCGCGTCGCCGGCCTTCACCGCGCGGTTGCAGGTCGCGTAGATCTCGGTAATTCGCGCCTTGTTGACCGCCTCGACCACGACGGTCGGGCCCCGCACCATGCCGTCGGCGCGCATCCACGCCTGCTCGACGAAGACGAACAAGGCGACCAGCAGGCCCACGACCAGCAGCGCCAGGATGCGGCGCGCCGCAGCGCGCCGCCGCCGCCCCCGGACCGACGGCAGTCCTGCCGGGGCAGACCCCGTGGGCCCACGCTGTTCGCTGCGATCGGGACCGCGTCCACCCGGGCGGCGAAATTTCATCCCTGCGACCTACCGGGTCGACCGATGCCGGCCGCCCGTCCCCGCACCCCATCCCGCCCGACAAGCCACTATCGGCCGGATATAGTAGTTCCACGAGATACTTATACCATATATGGCAAGGGAACAAAGGAGTTCTCCCCGGCCATCGGGTTGACCGCCTGCGGGGCCCGCGTTAACGAATTGCGGCGGAGCCATCGTCGCGCACCGATTTAAGGGGGAAAGGCCGTGCTGAAAATTCTCGGACGCAAGAATTCGTCCAATGTCCAGAAGGTCCTGTGGTGCTGCGGCGAGCTGGGGGTCAAGTTCACGCGCGAGGATTACGGCGGCCCGTTCGGCAAGACCAAGGAGGCGGCCTATCTGGCACTCAATCCCAATGCGCTGGTGCCGACGATCGACGACGACGGCTTTATCCTGTGGGAATCGAACTCGATTTTGCGCTACCTCGCCAACAAGCAGGGCGGCAGCCCGCTCTATCCGGCCGACCCGAAGCGCCGCGCCGATGTCGAGCGCTGGATGGACTGGCAGCTG
>CAYMTM010000052.1:267-22721 GCA_964393375.1 uncultured Rhodospirillaceae bacterium | reverse complement strand
AACCGCCGTTATCGGCGACCTGGACGAACTTGATGTTGGCTACGGCCGACCAGGCGTCGAACGCGCTCCTGATGACGGCGGTGAAATCGAAACCGAGGAAGCCGGAAAGCGCCGCGCTGCCGGCGCCGCCGGGGAAACCGGTCGACAGGCCGGCAGCCATGATGCTCCAGGTGACGATGCCGCCGGTGGAGCCGAACCCGGAACCGCTCCACTTGCCGGAGCCGGTGACGAAGTTCTCCGGCTCCGCCTCGCCAAGGGCTTGCAGGACGCCCTCCGGCGTGCCCGCCGCCAGGAACGAACCCGGCGCGCCGTGGTTCTCCAGCGCCCGTGGGAGGAACGTCTGCGTGTACCAGACCGGCCAGTCCGGTTCGCGTGTTGCCAGGTTCCAGCCGTCGCGGTCGTCGTTGTCCACCCAATGCCTCTAGGCCTGGAGATAGAAAGGCGGCATTTTACGGAGGTTATGCAATCTTCGGTGGTCGCCCGCGCCAGCGCCGATGGTCCGCAGGGCAAGGCCGCAGCTCCCCAAGGCCATTCTTGACCCGAAACCCCACCGGGCGCGGCCCGCACTTGGCGAACCCTGCCGCGCCCCCCGGCGTGGTGAACAAATCGCGACCGCCACCTGCTGTCGACGCTCAACCGCCACGCAAAATGCCATGCACCTTATAGCATAAATGGGCAAGGCTCGCCATCGCGCGATGCATGCCCGCGGCGTTGATCCGAGGCGGGGCCTGGGTCGTATTCCCTGCGTATGGATTGAGTCCGGCGGTCGAGCGGTCGCATCCATCGCGCCCCGTGTGGGTCAATGTTGAAAGGGTGGCTATGGTAGGTCTCGATTCGACCGGGGAGTATGCGTTGGCGGCGGCGCGGCCGGGTTGTTCGGCGCTGACGCGCCAGCGCTGGGGCAGGGGCTTGACGCTCGACGAACAGACGATCAGCGGGCTGATCGAAACGGTTGCCAGCCGCCGTGACCGCGACGCCTTTGCGGCGCTGTTCCGGCATTTCGCGCCGCGGCTGCGCGCGCTCGGCATTCGCGGCGGCGCCACGCCGGAAGCGGCCGAGGAACTGGCGCAGGAGACCATGATCGCCGTCTGGCGCAAGGCGTCGCTGTTCGACCAGCGCCAGGCCTCGGGATCCACCTGGATTTTCACCATCATGCGCAACAAGCGCATCGATATGTTCCGGGCCGAGCGACGGCCTGAGATGGCGCCCGAGGAGCAGGGCCTTGCGATCGCCGACGGGTACGACGTCGAGCGGGCCGCTTCGACCAACGAGGCGGCCGCCGAGCTGCGCCGGCGCGTGGCCGAACTGCCGCCGGAACAGGCGGCCGTGCTGCGCAAGGCCTATATGG
Source organism: uncultured Rhodospirillaceae bacterium (assembly GCA_964393375.1). Taxonomy (GTDB): domain Bacteria; phylum Pseudomonadota; class Alphaproteobacteria; order JAEULC01; family JAEULC01; genus JAEULC01. The sequence goes on along the minus strand of CAYMTM010000052.1, from coordinate 21,373 downwards.
AAGACAAGACGCACGATGCGATCGCCCGCGAACTGCAGCTTCCGCTCGGTACCGTCAAGTCCAGGATCCGCCTGGCGATCGACCGGCTGCGCACGAGCATGGCAGGAATGAACTGATGATCCGGCATCATCCCCCTTCGGAGCTGCTGATGGACTACGCGACCGGCGCCTTGCCGGAGCCGCGCGCGCTCGCCGTCGCCGCGCATGTCGGCCTGTGCGACCTGTGCCGGGCGGAGGTACGGCGGCTCGAGGCGGTCGGCGGCGCGCTGGTCGACGCCGAGGCGCCGTCGATGCCCGACGAGGAGCGGCTGCTGTGCGCGACGCTCGACCGGCTGGACCGGCCGGCGACCGCGGCGGTGCTGCCGGCGCGGCCCGACGAAGCCACGCGCAAGCTGCTGCCATCGGCGGTATGGCCCTACGTTGGCGGCGGCGTCGACCGGCTGGAATGGAAGCCGGTCGGGATCGGGGTGCGCGAGGCGGTCCTGCCGCTGGGGCGCAAGGGTTACCGCGTCAGCCTGCTGCGGATCGCGGCCGGTCGGGCGGTCGCGAAGCACACGCATGGCGGCGAGGAATTGACCCTGGTGCTGGCCGGGGGGTTCACGGACGGGGACCGGCACTACGCGCGCGGCGATTTCGCGCTCGCCGACCGGAGCACGGATCATCGGCCCATCGCCGATCCCGGCGAGGATTGCATCTCGCTTGCCGTGCTGGACGCGCCGATGCGGCTGACCGGGTTCATCGGCCGCCTGATCGCTCCGTTCCTGCGCACCGCATGAGCCGGCGCTCGCGCCGCATCGGGGCGTCTTAGATGGAGGGCTCCGCCGGCCGGCCCATCGACCGGCCGCTCGACGTCGCGGTGATCGGCACGGGGATCGCCGGGCTCGCAGCGGCGTGGCTGATCGGCACGCGCCATCGCGTGAACGTGTTCGAGCGCGACCGGCGGATCGGCGGTCACTGCAACACGGTCGAGGTGCCCGAGCCGCGCGGCCCGATTCCGGTCGACACCGGCTTCATCGTCTACAACGAGCCGAACTATCCCAACCTGACGGCGCTGTTCCGCCATTTCCAGGTGCCGACCAAGCCCAGCACGATGTCGTTCGCCGCCTCGCTCGAGGGCGGGCGCTTCGAGTATTCGGGAGCAGGCCTGGCCGGTCTTCTGGGACAGCCGGGCAACCTGCTGCGGCCGCGCTTCTGGTCGATGATCGGCGGCGTGCTGCGCTTCTATCGCCAGGCGCCGGCGCTGCTGGCGCGGTCGGACGCCGACCGTCTGACGTTGGGGGACTATCTGGCCGAGCAGGGCTACGCGCCCGGCTTCATCCGCGACCACTTGCTGCCGATGGGTGCGGCGATCTGGTCGACACCGGTCGCGGACATGGATCTGTATCCAGCCTCCGCCTATGTCCGCTTCCACGAAAATCACGGCCTGCTGCGCCTGACCGGACGGCCGCAATGGCGAACCGTCGAAGGCGGCAGTCGGCAATACGTGCGGCGCCTGCTGGGCGCATTGCATGGGCGGGTCCAGACGGGACGCGGGGTCGCCCGCGTGTCGCGCGCCGGCGGCCGCGCGGCGGTGACGTGCACGGACGGCTCGGTTCTTGCGTTCGATCGGGTGGTGATCGCGGCACATGCGGATCAGGCGCTTGCGATGCTGGCGGACCCTAGCGAGGAGGAACGCCGGCTGCTCGGGGCGTTCCGCTATACGCTGAACCGCGCCGTGCTCCACAGCGACCGGCGGCTGATGCCGCGACGCCGCACCGTCTGGTCCAGCTGGAACTATATCGGCGACAGCCGGCGCGAAGCGCAGGGTCAGCCCTGCGTCACCTATTGGATGAACCGCCTGCAGGGATTCGACACGGCCCGTCCGGTGCTGGTCACGCTCAATCCCCGTCTTGCCCCCGATCCGCGGCTCGTCCATGCCGCTTTCGACTACGAGCACCCGTTCTTCGACCTGGGGGCGCTGCGGGCGCAGCGGTCGCTCTGGCGTCTGCAGGGTGTGCGCAATACTTGGTATTGCGGCAGCTATTTCGGCGCCGGCTTCCACGAGGACGCGCTGCAGGCGGGACTGGCGGCGGCCGAGGACCTGGCCGGCGTGCGGCGGCCCTGGTCGGTCGCGAACGAGTCGGGGCGGATTCACCGTGCGCCCGCCGCGGAGCGCGCGGCATGATCGGCGCCCCGCAGTCCTGCCTTTATTTCGGCTCGGTTATGCACCGGCGCCTGCGCCACCGCCGGCATCGGCTCGCCTACCGCGTCTTCACGCTCTATGTCGACCTTGACGAACTGCCGGCGTTGCAGCGCAGACTGCGCCTGTTTTCGTGGAACCGCTTCAACCTGTTCGGCCTGAACGATGCCGATCTTGGCGACGGCATCGGATCGCCCGCGTCCTGGGCGCGCCGGCAGCTAGCCCGGGCGGGGCTCGCGCATGCCGGCGCGCGGATAGGCCTGCTGTGCTATCCGCGCGTGCTCGGCTACGTCTTCAACCCGATCAGCGTCTATTTCTGCTTCGACCGCCGGGGCACGCTCGGCGCCGTGATCTACGAGGTGCACAATACCTTCGGCGAGCGCCACAGCTACCTCGTGCCGGTCGACCCTGATGCGCCGGGGCCGTTCCGGCATCACTGCGCCAAGCGGCTGCACGTGTCCCCGTTCATCGGCATGGAGGCGACCTACCATTTCCGGCTTGGCGTGCCGGGCGAACGGCTCTCGTTCGCCATCGCCGAGACCGACGCCGATGGTCCGGTGCTTCAAGCGGCGGCTACCGGAGCGCGTGTTGCGTTGACCGACCGGGCGCTGGTTTCGGCTTTCCTGCGCTACCCGTTCATGACCTTGAAGGTGATCGCCGCCATCCACTGGGAGGCACTGAGGCTCTGGCTCAAAGGCTTGCCGGTGCACCGCAAGCCGGCGCCGCCGGCCGCCGCCGTCACGATTGTGCCCGCCACCCGCACGCGCGGTCGCGTCGACGCATGAGCACGGGCCTCGGTCGCGAAATCGTCGAGACGGCACCGGGGCGCGAGCTGGCCGAACGGCTGGCGCGGCGCGTCCTCGGCCTGTTCGGGGATATCGCCGGGCGCGGCCGCGTGACGCTGGTCCTGCCCGACGCGACGCGCCTGCCAGCGCGCGCCGCGCCGCGCCTGCCCACGGTCGAGATCGCCCTGCGCCGCTACCGGGTGCTGCGGCGCGTCGCGCTGGGCGGCGCCATCGGCTTCGCCGAATCCTATATTGACGGCGACTGGGACACGCCCGACCTGGCGGGCCTGGTCGCTTTGCTGGCGGAAACCCACCGGCGGTCCGGCCGCTTCGTCCCGCGCGGCCCCTGGCAACGCCTGGCGCATCTCGCGCGGTCCAATACGCGGCGCGGCAGCCGGCGCAACATCGCCGCGCACTACGACCTCGGCAACGATTTCTTCCGCCTCTGGCTCGATCCGGGCATGACCTATTCCTCCGCCATGTTCGGGTCGCCGCAGGACACGCTCGAAGAGGCGCAAGCCCGCAAGTACCGCCGGTTCGCCCGGATGCTCGACCTGCGGCCCGGCATGCGCGTGCTGGAGATCGGCTGCGGCTGGGGCGGCTTCGCCGAGGTGGCGGCGCGCGAGTACGGCTGTCATGTCCTGGGCATCACCCTGTCGCGCGAGCAGCTGCACTACGGCCGGGAGCGGATCGCCCGCGCCGACCTGTCCGGCCGCGTGGAGTTGCGCCTGCAGGACTACCGCGATGTGGACGGGGCGTTCGACCGGGTGGCTTCGATCGAGATGTTCGAGGCAGTGGGCGAACGCCACTGGCCGGTCTTCTTCGACGCGCTGCGCGCGCGTCTTGCGCCCGACGGTGTCGCGGCGCTGCAGGTCATCACTATCGAGGAGGGCCGCTTCGCCAGCTACAGGCGGCGGGCGGATTTCATCCAGCGCTATATTTTTCCCGGCGGCATGCTGCCGTCCGCCGGCGCGCTGCGCCAAGCCGTCGAAGCCGCCAGGCTGCGGCTGACGGACGTCGAGACGTTCGGCGCGTCCTATGCCCGCACGCTTGCCGCATGGCACAGCGGCTTCGAGCGGAACTGGCCCGCGATCGCGCAGCTCGGCTTCGACGAGCGGTTCCGGCGCATGTGGAGGTTCTACCTGGCCTACTGCGAGGGCGGATTCCGCGCCGGGGCGGTCGACGTGGGGCAGTATCGCATCGAGCGGGATTGAGCGGCTAGCGCAGCAGCCGGCGCGTCGCGGCGAAATAGAGCCCGTAGGGCAGGCAGCGCAGGAGCTTCAGCAGCAGGACGAACTGCCTGGGAAAGGCGATCTCGAAGCGGTCGGTCGCAAGCCCCTTGGCGATGCGTCGCGCCGCGTCGTCGGCCTCGATCAGGAACGGCATGGGGAAATCGTTGCGGTCGGTCAGCGGCGTGCGCACGAAGCCGGGGTTGACCACCTGCAGCACGATGCCGTGCCGCATCAGGTCGGGTCGCAGCGCCTCGCCCATGTTGATCAGCGCCGCTTTCGTGGCGCCGTAGGCCGCTGCGCCCGGCAGCCCGCGATAGCCGGCGACCGACCCCACCACGGCGATCCGCCCCGCCTTGCGCGCGGTCATCGAGGGAATCAAAGCCGCCAGCCCGTTCACCGCGCCCAGCAGGTTGACTTCGACCAGATGCCGGAACGGGCCGGCGGAGAACTCGGCAGCCGTCACCGGCATATGCGTGCCGGCGTTAAGCACCGCCTGGTCGATGGCGCCGAGCCGTCGTTCGATCGCCGCGACGGTCGCTTCAGTCGCCGGTCCGTCGGTAACGTCCAGCGGGAACGCGACCAGACGCCCGCCGGCCGCCTGCGCTTCGGCGGCGAGCGAGGCCAGGTCCGCTTCGCTGCGCGCACTCGCGGCCACGGTCGCGCCCCGGCGCGCCAGCAGCAGCGCCAGGGCGCGGCCGATGCCCTTGCCCGCGCCCGTGATCCAGACGACCTGCGCCATGCCATGCCTCCCGCTTGCTTCGATACGGCGCGGCGGCGGCGCCGGATCGGCGCGATTCAGGCGCCGGCCCGGCGCAGCGCGAAGGGCAGGGCGAGGAAGCCCACCAGCACCGCGAACCACAGCGTGACGATGCGGATGACCGCGGTCGCCGTCACCGCCGCACCGTTCGCCACGCCGAGCGCAAGCAGCATGCCCAGCATGCTGAACTCCGCGCCGCCCAGCCCGCCCGGCAGCATGGTCACGACGCCTGCGAGCGTCGACAGCGCGAACACCAGCACGGACGCCGCGGCCGAAAGTCCGACCGACAGCCGGTCGAGCACCAAATGGAACGCGAGCCCCTCCGTCAGCCAGCTCGCCACGCTCAGCGCCAGGACCGCGGCATAGGTGCGCCGGTCCGACAACCGGCCGGTCTGGCGCAGCGCGATGCGCAGCCGGGCGAACAGGCGCGGCGCGCGGCGCGTCCAGCTATAGGCGGCGTTGACCGGCGCAAGGAAGAGCCGCGGCGCGAAGAACACCAGATTGAGGGCAAGCGCACCCGCGAGCGCGAGGACGGCCAGGGCCAGATACTTGCCGATCGCCAGCGCGGCGAAGGCCGCCAGGATCGCGATCGCCGCCACGTCGCAGAGCCGGTCGAGGAACAGCAGCGGCGCGGTCTTTTCGTAGCGGAAGCCGCCGCGCTTGCGCAGCAGCCACAGGCGCAGCACCTCGCCCACCCGGCCCGGCGTCAGCGTCATCGAGAAGCCGGCAAGGAAAATCCCGGCATGATCGAGAATCGGGACGCGGATGCCCAGCGCGCCGGCGGCCAGATGCCAGCGCAGGAAGCGCAGCGTGAAGCTGGCGAACGCCATCGCAAGCAGCAGCGCGATCAGCCCGGCGTCGATCCTGGCGAGGTTCGCCAGCAGCTCGGCCCCGCCCGACCACAGTCCCGCCGCCAGCATCAGGCCGACGAAGCCCGCCGCCATGACCACGACCCAGCGCTCGGCCTGCCTGCGGTCGGGCAAGCCGCCGGTCGGAGCGGATGCGGGGCGATTCACGCGGGGTCGCTTTCCGATCTGCGGGTTTTTGACACGTCGCGCGCGGGCATAGTATGGCTAGTCTACCAACGCGCCGTCCCGCGTGGCGCGAAATTTCCGTCACCGATAAAGCGTGCGTCCCGGCGAGCCGTCGGCCGAGATCCGCCAGCCAGGGGTGGGGTTAACCAACGATTGACGGGTTGAGCCCATAGTCGCCGTGATGGACCGACCTTTGGAAGACGATCCGCCTGCCGACACCGTGCGCGCAACCAAGCCGCCGCTCTGCGTCGATCTGGACGGCACCTTGATCCGCAGCGACACGCTGGTCGAGGGGATCGGCCATCTGCTGAGCGACTGGCGTTCCTGGTCGGCGGTGCCCTTCGCGTTGCTGCGCGGTCGTGCCGCGCTCAAGCGCTATGTCGCGGAAACGGCGACGATCGACGCGGCCTTGCTGCCCTACGACGCACGCGTGATCGAGCTGATCCGCGCCGCGCGGGCCGAACGCCGCGAGGTCGTGCTCGTCACGGCCGCGGACAGGCGAATCGCCGAGGCGGTCGCCGGGCACCTCGGCCTTTTCGACGCCGTGCTGGCGTCGGACGGCGCGCTCAACCTGAAAGGCGCCGCCAAGGCGCAAGCGCTGGCTGCGCGCTACGGCGAGAGGGGCTTCGTCTACGCGGGCAACGACGCCAGCGACCTTGTGGTCTGGCGCCGCGCGGCCGCCGCCGTGGTGGTCAACGCCTCGCCCGCGCTGGTGGCCGCCGCACGCAGGCACGCGCCGGTGGAGGAAGTGATCGACCGCCCCGGCGGCACGGCGATGGCGCTGCTGCGCGCGGCGCGGCCCTATCAGTGGGTCAAGAACCTGCTGGTGTTCGTCCCGATCGTGACCGCCCATGCGCTTGGCGATCTGGCGGCCTGGGGCAACGCGATCCTGGCGGCCCTGGCATTCTCGCTGGTGGCCTCGGGCATCTATGTGGTCAACGACATCAGCGATCTCGACGCCGACCGGCGCCATGCGCGCAAGCGCAACCGCCCGTTCGCCAGCGGCGCGGCGCCCGTCCGCGCCGCGATCCTGATGCCGCCGGTGTTGCTGCTGCTCGGCGGCGGCCTGGCGGTCGGGGCGGGCGTCCTGCCGCTGCTCGTGCTCTACGCCGCGATCTCGCTCGGCTATTCGATGTGGCTGAAGCAGTTTCCGCTGGTCGACATGTTCGTGCTGGCCGCGCTTTACACGATCCGGCTCTACGCCGGCGGCGAGGCGACCGGCTATCACGTCTCGGCCTGGCTGCTCGGCTTCTCGTCGTTCTTCTTCCTGGGGCTCGCGGCGGTCAAGCGCGCGGCCGAGATCCTGCCCCTGGCGCGCACGGGCGATGGGGACGCGGCGGTCATACGGCGCGGATACACCGCGAAGGACGGCAACTTCATCGTGATGATGGGGATCGCCGCCAGTTTCGTGGGAACCCTGGTGTTGGCGCTTTACGTGCAGAGCGACTGGGCCCATGCGCCGCAGAGCGCAGCCGGGCTCATGTGGCTGGTCGTGCCGCTGCTGCTGTTCTGGCAGTGCCGCCTGTGGTTGGCGACGCTGCGCGGCGAGATGGACGACGATCCGATCATCTTTGCGGCGCGCGACTGGGTGTCGCGCCTGGTGGCGCTGTGCGTGTTCGCCGTGTTCGTGATTGCCGACGGCAGCGCCTACCGGCTTATGCGCGGTCTGCTGTTCGGCTAGGAGGGGCAAAGCGATGATCACCGAAATCGTGCTGTTCGACCTGCCTGCGGGCATGACGCGCGAGCGGATGATCGCGCAGTTCCGCGACTCCATCCCGCGCTGGCGCGACAATCCGGACCTGCTGCGCAAGCATATGATCTTCGACCTCGCACGCGGCAAGGGCGGCGGCGTGTATCTGTGGCGCAGCGAGGCCGACGCCAAGCGCTGGCATGGCGAAGAGTTCCGCCGGCGCATTGCGGCCGCCTTCGGCAGCGAACCCACCTACCAGTATTTCGACACGCCGGTCATCGTGGACAACGAACGGCGCGACGTCACGGTCGAAGCCGCCGGCTGACCGCCCGCGGGCGGTCGCGTTGACCCGGCCGGGCGATTCGATATATTCGCATGGATACAACGTGTGGGAGCCTGCCCTGCCCCTTGACGCGATTGGACGTGCGTGGCGCATCGCCGCCGGGCTGGTGGCGGCCGCGATGACCGTGGCTGGCTTGCGCGCCTTGCCCGCCGCGGCGGCCGAGCCGCCGGTCATCGCCGCCGCGGCGGACCTCAAGTTCGCCTTGGAGGAAGTCTCGGCCGCCTTCGCCGCCGCCGATGCGCGCGGCGTGCGGCTGGCGTTCGGATCGTCCGGCAACTTCGCCCGCCAGATCGAACAGGGCGGCCCGTTCGAGATGTTCCTGTCGGCCGACGAGGACTACGTATTCCGCCTGGCCGACAAGGGGCTGACGGTCGATCGTGGCGCACTCTATGCGGCCGGACGGATCGTGCTGATCGCGCCGCACGGATCGCCGGTGAAGGTCGATGCCGGCCTTGCCGGCCTGCGCGCGGCCCTCGCCGAGGGCGCCGTCAAGCGCTTCGCCATCGCCAATCCGGAGCATGCGCCCTATGGCCGAGCCGCCGAGCAGGCGCTCCGGCATGCGGGCCTGTGGGACGCGCTGCGTGCGATGCTGGTGCTGGGCGAGAACGTCGCGCAGGCCGCCCAGTTCGCAACGTCCGATTCCGCGCAGGGCGGAATCGTCGCCTACTCGGTCGCGCTCGCGCCGTCGGTCGGCAGGTCGGCCAGCTATGCGCTGCTGCCGTCCGACTGGCACCAGCCGCTCAACCAGCGCATGGTGCTCCTCAAGCGCGCCGGGGACACCGCGCGCGCCTTCTACGCCTTCATGCGTACCAAGCCGGCGCGCGCGATCTTCGCGCGCTACGGGTTCGTCCTGCCCGGCGAGTCGTCCTAGGTATCCGCCGATGGACTGGCCGGCGCTTTCGCTCTCGCTGCACCTGGCGGCCTGGACGGCCGCGATCCTGCTGCCGCTCGGCATCGTCGTCGCGCGCGTCCTGGCGTTCGGGCGGTTCGGCGGCAAGGCGTTCGTCGAGGCCCTGGTGGCGTTGCCGCTGGTGCTGCCGCCGACCGTGCTCGGCTACTACATGCTGGTCGCCATGGGCAAAGCATCGCCGATCGGCCAGGCCTGGACGGCGATGACCGGTCGGTCACTGGTATTCACCTTCGAGGGCCTGCTTGTGGCCTCCGTCGCCTTCAACATCCCTTTCGCGGTCCAGCCGCTGCAGCGCGCCTTCGAGTCGATCCCCGCGATGCTGCGCGAAGCCGCCTGGGTCAGCGGGCTTTCGTCCTGGGCCACGTTCCTGCGCGTCGAGCTGCCGCTGGCCTGGCCCGGGCTCTTGAGCGCGCTGGTGCTCACCTTCGCGCACACGCTGGGCGAGTTCGGGGTGGTGCTGATGGTGGGCGGCAGCATCCCGGGCGAGACGAGAACCGTCGCGATCGCCATCTATGACCGGGTGCAAGCCTTCGACGATCGCGGCGCGGGGATCATGTCGATGTTTCTGCTGCTGTTTTCCTTCGCGACGATCGGCCTGGTCTATCTGCTCGGCAATCGCTTCGCCGCTCGGCGCGATTGATGGCGGGATTGCAGGTCAGGCTGCGCCAGCGCGCCCCTATCCCGCTTGACGCGGAACTCTCCTGCGCGCCGGGCGAACTGCTGGCCCTGGTCGGTCCATCGGGCAGCGGCAAGACGACGATTCTGCGCGCCGTCGCCGGCCTCAACCGGGTCGAAGACGGGTCGGTCCGTTGCGACGGCACCGCATGGTCCGACAGCGCGCGGCGGATCGACCTGCCGCCCCAAGCGCGCCGCGTCGGCCTCGTGTTCCAGGACTATGCCCTCTTTCCGCATATGACGGCCGAGGCCAACGTCGCCGCCGCGTTGGGCCATCTTCCCGCTTCCGCGCGCGCCGCGCGGGCGCGCGCCCTGCTGGCGCTAGTGCATCTCGACGGGCTGGAGGCGCGTCGGCCGGCGGCGTTGTCCGGCGGCCAGCGCCAGCGGGTCGCCATCGCCCGCGCGCTCGCGCGCGACCCCGCCGTGCTGCTGCTGGACGAGCCTTACGCGGCGGTGGACCAGGTCACGCGGCGCAAGCTGCAGCGCGAGCTCGCACAGCTCCGCCGCACGATCAAGATGCCGATCGTGCTGGTCACGCACGATCTCGACGAGGCGGCGGCGCTGGCCGACCGGATGTGCATCCTGCATCGCGGCCGCACGCTGCAGACAGGCGCGCCCTATGCGGTGATGACGCGCCCCGCGGACCCGCTGGTGGCGCGGCTGGTCGGCTTGCGCAATCTGTTCGAGGGCGACGTCGTCGGGCACGACGTGGCGGAGGGCATCACGCGGCTGCGCTGGCGCGCGCATGTGCTCGACGCCGGCCACCAGCCGGGCTTTCGACCGGGCGCGCGGGTGAGCTGGCTGGTTCCCCAGGCCGGCGTGATCCTGCATCGGCGCGACCGGCCGTCACGCGGCGAGCGCGAGAACCCCCTGCGCGGCCGGATCGCGGAGTTCGTCGTACTCGGCGACACCGCCCAGATCGTGATGGCGGTGGACGATCGCGACGATTGCCTGCTGTCCTTCGCCGTGCCGACGCACGTGGCCCGGCGCAACGGGTTGGCCGCGGGCACGGCGATCGGCGCGTCGCTGCTGGCCGACGCCATCCACCTGATGCCGCCGCAGGCGGTCGCGGACGCGCCCTAGCGCGCGCGATCGCCCGGCGGTTTCTTCTTCGCCCGGACCGGTCGCTTCGCCGCCGTCGCGACGGATTGCGCCGCGCCGAGCGCGCCGAGCTCGCGCTCCAGCGCACGCCCCGCCAGCACTTCCATGCGGCGAAAGCGGTCAATCAGCCGATTGCCGAAATCGGTAAGGCGTGCGCCGCCGCCATGCTCGCCGCCCTGGGCGGTCTCGACCACCCCCTGCGGAAAGGCCTGGTTCATGCTGTCGACCAGCAGCCACGCCCGGCGATAGGACATGCCCATGGCGCGGCCCGCGGCCGAGATGGAACCGCTCGCGCGGATCTGCTCCAGCAGTTCGATCTTGCCCCGCCCCAGGCCGAAGCGGTTGGGGAACTCCAGGCGCAGCACCAAGCGGACCATGGCGCAAGCTTACGGCAAGGTCGCGGCCTTGCGTAAGCTGGTTCACAGCGTGGGCGCCGGGTAGGCACTAGGATTTCTGTCACCGGCCGTCAGGAGGACGACATGAAAACTGCCCTGCTATCCGTCATCGCTCTTTGCCTCGTCGCCATCGCCGGCGGCGCGGCGGAGGCCGCCAACGCGTCGGCCTATTCCGCGGCCGGCCGCGTCATGCTGAACCCGCAGCCGCTGCCGCCCGGCGGCAAGGTGATGCTCAATCCCCAGCCTCTGCCGCCTGGCGGGCGGGTGATGCTGAACCCGCAGCCCTTGCCGCCGCGCACGCGCTGACGGGTAGGGCCGGCCGGGAATCCCGCCCGCGTTCCCGCCGGCCCGGCCGCAAGCCGGGACGATGGTGCATCTCCACGCAACGAGGTCCATAGTAGGCACAGGCCACCTTGCGTGGAGGTTCCGCCATGCTGGTCCTATTGGCCCTGCTGGCCCTGCTGCCCTTCGCAGCCGACGCCCAGACGCCGCAGAAACCGCCGCAAATGCCGACGGCGCCGCAGTTGCCGGCCCCGCAGGCGCCCGCGCCGGCCTATGCGCCGCCCTTGGCGCCGCCGGCACCGGCCCCGGCAGGTGCCGAGTCCAGGCCCGCTCCGGGCCCCGACACCTACACCCCCAGCACCGCGGCCCGGGCGCTGGGCCAGCGCACCTACCAGGACAGCAAGGGCGACGTGGTCACCACGCGGCCCAACCTGCTCGGCGGCCAGACCTATACCGACCTTGAAGGCAACACGGTGATCACCCGGCCGACCATCCAGGGCGGCGAGGTGATGCGCGATTCGCAGGGGCGGATCATGACCTCGCGCCCCAACCTGATGGGCGGCTACACCTTCACCGGCGTCGACGGCAAGATCACGATCTGTCGCCCCACCATCAACGGTCAGTATTACTGCCAGGACCAGGCCGACGCCCCGGGCCTGGCCAATCCGCGCGCGATCCGCGACCGGCTGCAGCAGCCGAAATAGCGCGACCGCTCAAGGCGCGCGCGCCAGGTAGCGCCATAGCTCGGCTTGGAGCGGGGCGGCTGCCCCGCCCTGGGCGAGATCGAGCATCCACAAGCCCACCACGGCGACGGACAGCGCCACCGCGGCGCAGCCCAAGCCCAAGGTCGTGACCAGGGCAACCAGCTTGACGAAGGATCCGACCATGTCGCCCTCCCTGACCCCCGGTTCTTCTTAAGGGGGGGTGGAGTAGGCTAGCTGGCGGGGGTCGGGCCGGCAGTTAACCGGCTCATACCGCGCGGGGACGGCGATCCGCCGCGCGCTACTGCGGGGTCGCCGCGGCCTTGGAAGAAAGCGCCAGCAGCAATGCCGGGTCGTCGCCCAGCGTGATGCCGACGCTCCACAGGCCCACCACCGCCAGCACCACGCTGACCGCGGCGCAGGCCAGGCCAAAGGCGATGTCTTGCGCGAAGAACCGGATGAAAGACGAGATCACGGGACCACCTCCCCCCGCGCGCGGCAGGAACGTTTCAGCACGAGGCGCACGCTAGGGGGCGACGCTGCACCCGCCAGTGACGGCCGTCACAGGGCGAAACTGTGGCGCAGGAAGGGATGCATGGCGTCCCCGGCAGGACTTGAACCTGCGACCTACGGTTTAGGAAACCGCCGCTCTATCCAGCTGAGCTACGGGGACGCGGAACGCCCGAATATATAGCACCGATCTGTTTCGCCACCACAATGGACAGCGCCTGGATCGTCCCCGCTTGTTGACGGGTCATGTCCATCTCCGTACGCTGATGGTCGCCGCAAAGCGGCCCGGGGGAGCGGATGAACCCTCCCCGGATGTAAGATGGGAGGATTCCAATGCCCCGAATTCGACTCGCGGCCGCCGTGGCCGCGTTATCCGGCGCCCTTGCGCTGGCTGCGTGGAGCGGCCCGGCCGCGGCGCAGCAGCCCGTTACCCTGAAAATGCAGTCCACCTGGCCGGCTTCGCTGACGCTGCACGAGCAGTTCATTTACTTCGCCGAGCGGGTCAGCAAGATGACCGGCGGCAAGTTGACGGTGGAGACCCAGCCTGCGGGCGCGGTGGTGCCTGCGTTCGAGGTGCTCGATGCCGTCCACAAGAAGGTGATCGACGGCGCCCATTCCTGGGGCGGCTACTGGGTCGGCAAGAACAAGACGTCGATCCTGTTCACCGGCGGGCCCGGCGGCACGTTCGGCATGGACTACATCGACGTGATCGGCTGGATGTATCACGGCGGCGGCCTGGAGCTGTACCAGGAGTTCTACAAAGACGTCCTGAAGCTCAACCTCGTCGTGTTCCCGATCCTGCCCGCCGGCCCCCAGGCCTTCGGCTGGTTCAAGCGGCCGATCAAGGACCTCGCCGACTTCAAGGGCATGAAGTGCCGGCAGACCGGCATGGCCGCCGAGGTTTTCACCGCGATGGGTATGCGCGTGGTCAACATGCCGGGCGGCGAAATCATTCCCTCGGCCCAGCGCGGCGTGATCGACTGCGCCGAATGGGTGGGCGGCGTCGAGGATCTGCGGCTCGGCTTCCACAATGTCTGGAAATACCACTACACGCCGGGCATGCACGAAAACGTGACGATCGGCGAGCTGGTGATCAACGGCGACATCTGGAAGGGGCTGGCGCCCGAGCATCAGGAAATCATCAAGTCGGCCGCCAACGAGGCCTTCCTCGTCTGGTGGTCGAAATGGCAGCGCCAGAACGCCGACGCGCTGAAAGAGCTGCAGGACAAGCACAAGGTGCAGATCCTCAAGACGCCGGACGACGTGCTGTACGAATTCCTGAAGACCTGGGACAAGCTCGCGGCAGAAGAGGCGGCGAAGAATCCGTTCTTCAAGAAGGTGTGGGATTCGCAGAAGGCGTACGCCCAGCTCGTGGTGCCGGCCAAGCGCTTCATGTTCCCGGCCTACGATTTCGCCGCCAACTACTACTGGCCGCCGAAGACGAACTGACGCGCCGGCGGGGCGGCCGGCGATCGCGGCCGCCCCGACCGTCCGCTTAAGACGCAAGGGGGCCTGGACGCGCCGGCCCGCAAGGTCGGGTCGGCGCGGCTTTATCGACGGGGGGATCGACGATGGATGCGGGGTCGCGGGGCTTCGCCCGGACCATTGCCACGATCGACCGGTTCACGACCGGCGTGGGGAACGTGGTGTCCTGGCTGCTGGTGCCGCTGGTCGGCAGCGTGTTCTTCGAGGTGGTGGCGCGCTACGCCTTCGACGCGCCGACCATCTGGGCCTTCGATCTCACCTACATGCTCTATGGCGCCGTCTTCATGCTCGGCGCCTCGTTCACCCTGCTCAAGGGCGCGCATATCCGCACCGACATGCTGTGGGAACGGTTTTCGGACCGTCGCAAGGGCTGGATCGACCTCATCGCCTATGTTTGCTTCTTCTTTCCCGGCCTCCTGATGATCCTCGTCACCAGCGTCGACGACGCATGGTATTCCCTCCAGATCGGCGAGAAGTCGGAGCAAACCGCCTGGCGGCCGATCCTGTGGCCGTTCAAGGCGGTGGTGCCGGTGACGGCGCTGCTGCTGCTGGTCCAGGGCGTATCCGAGGCGATGAAGAGCTTCTATGCCGTGCGGTTCGGCCGGCTCTACGCCAAGGCCGAGAAGATCGAGATATGACCGGCAACGCCCTTCTCGGCATGGTGATGCTGGTCTCGATGGTCGGCATCATCTTCGTCGGTTTCCCCATTTCCTTCACGCTGCTGTTCCTGGCCCTGGTGTTCGGCTGGGTCGGCCTGGGCGCGCGCGTGTTCGATCTCGCCTTCCTTCAGGCGATCGGCCTGATGAAGGAAGAAACGCTGGCCGCGGTGCCGCTGTTCATCTTCATGGGGTTCCTCACCGAGCGTGCGGGGCTGATGGAACGCCTGTTCCAGGCGTTCCGCGACATCCTGGCGCCGGTGCGCGGCTCGCTCTATCTCGTCGTGATCCTGACCGCCACGGTCTTCGCGATGGCGACCGGCATCGTCGGCGCGGCCGTCACCGTGCTCGGCATCATGGCCGCGCCGATCATGATCAAGGCGGGCTACGACCCGCGGCTCTCCTCCGGCGCGATCGCCGCCGGCGGCACGCTCGGCATCCTGGTGCCGCCCAGCGTGATGCTGATCGTGATGGGGCCGGTGATCGGCGTGTCGGTGGCCCAGCTCTATGCCGCCGCCTTCGGGCCCGGCTTCCTGCTGGCGTCCATGTATATCGCCTATACGCTGATCCGCAGCTTCGTCAATCCCCAGCTGGGCCCGCCGGTGCCCGAGGAAGACCGGGTGCATTCGATGCCGACGATGGTGCGCGAGGTGGTGGTCGGCATGGTGCCGCTCAGCGTGCTGATCGCCTGCGTGCTGGGGTCGATACTCGGCGGATTGGCGACGCCGACCGAGGCCGCCTCGGTCGGCGCGGTGGGCTCCATCGCGCTCGCGATCGCCTATCGCAGGATGAGCTGGACCGTCCTGCGCCAGGCGCTGATCGCCACCATGACGACCTCCAGCATGGTGCTGTTCCTCGCCGTCGCATCCAATATCTTCGGCGCGGTGTTCTCGCGGCTGGGCTCGGCGCAGGTCATCACCGACTGGCTCTTGTCGCTGCCCTTGCCGCCGGTCATGGTGCTGGTCCTGGTGATGATCCTGATCTTCCTGCTCGGCTGGCCGTTCGAATGGCCGGCGATCATCCTGGTGTTCCTGCCGATCTTCTATCCGGTGGTGGCGGGCCTGAAGTTCGACATGCTGTGGTTCGGCGCGCTGGTGGCGGTCAACCTGCAGACGGCGTTCCTGTCGCCGCCGGTGGCAATGTCCGCCTACTACCTCAAGCAGGTCGTCCCGGCATGGAATCTGGGCACGATCTACCGCGGCATGGCCGACTTCATGATCATCCAGATCATCGCGCTGGCGCTCTGCATCCTGTTCCCGCAGATCACGCTCTGGCTGCCCGGCGCGCTGTTCGGGCGGTAGGCGCCGTCAGGCGTGGACGTGGAATTTGCGCTCCAGCGCCACGGTCGCGCGCGCGATGGGATAGCAATAGAGGAAGAACCAGACCAGCAGGTAGAGATACATCGGGATCAGTAGATCGGCCCGGGCCTCGGCGTTGAGCGCCGCGCGGGTGAGGTTCATCGCCTCCTGCACGCCCACGATCGACACTAGGGGCGTCGCCATGGTCAGGATCGCGTAGAGGTTCATCCAGGGCGGCAGCATGCGCTTGACGCATTGCGGCAGGATCACCAGCCACATGGTCTGCATGCGGCGGAGGCCCAGCGCCCTGGCGCCGTCCCACTGGCCGCTGGGCAGCGACTGGATCGCCCCGCGCACGATCTCCGACACGTTGGCCATCACCGGCAGCGCCAGGCCGACCACCGCCTTGATCCAGGCGGGCAGCGGCACCGTCATGCCGGCGACCCGAACCTCGTAGGGCAGGAGCAGGATGCAGTAGAACAGCAGTACCAGCCAGGGCGCGTTGCGGAAGAACTGGGTCATGAGCCACGACCCGGCGCGCACCGCGGGCAGCAGCGAGACCTGCATCAGTCCCAGGACCGCGCCGGCGGCGGTCCCGATCGCCATCGCCAGCACGCTGATCCAAAGATTCAGCAGAAACCCGCCGAACATCACCGGCGTCCATTTCCACAAGGTCGCGATCACCCCCGGGCTCCCGGGCGCCGCCAGCGCCTCGCCCGCCATCAGCAACGGCAGGGGAAAGAGCGCCAGCGCAACCGCCGGGCGCGCGTCGGACCAGTTCGCGGCGCCGGGCGCCGGTACGCGCATCGGCAGCAGCACGGGGAAGGGACGCGGCGGCCGATCCCCGCTCATTGACCGAACCCCGGCAAGCGCATGGCGCGCTCCCAGCGCGACATCAGGTGCACCAGCACGCCGACGATCGCCACATACATCACCAGCAGCACGTTCATCATCTCGCGCACGTTGTTCTCGTCCGACCAGATCTGCGCGGCGACGTAAAGCAGCTCGGGCACGGCGATGGCGTAGGCGAGCGTCGTGGTCTTGACCAGGTTGACCAGGTTGTTGTTCAGCGCGGGCAGGCAAATGCGGAAGACCAGCGGCAGCAGGATGAGGAAGAAGATCTTGAGCCGCGAAAGCCCCAGCGCCTTGGCGGCTTCGGCCATGGTCCGCGGTACGGCCTCGATGCCCGAGCGGAAGATCTCGACATTGAAGGCGCCGGCGAAGAACGACAGCGTGATGACTGCCCAGGCAAAATTGCCGACCGGCGGCTGGCCGTCGAGGCGCGGCAGCGCGCCACCCACCGCGAAGAAGAAGAAATAGAGCTGCACCAGCGGCGGGGTGTTGCGGAAGAACTGGATGTACCAATAGACGCCGCCGCGGAGCCACTTGTTGCGGCTGCCTTGCAGCCATACGCCCACGAGCCCGATCAGCACGCTGAGGACGATGCAGAGCGCCGACAATTCGACCGTGGTCAGCAGCCCTTTGAGGAACCGCGCACGGTCATAGGCGTCGTAGGCGATGGTCAGGTCGATCCCGTGCGCGGCCTTCAGCCACTTGAAGAACGCGGCGACGGAGTCCATGGCGGAACTCCCCTCACCCGCCCTCTGGTTCGCTTCAGGCATCCCCTCCCGAGGGGAGAGGATGGCGTGCCTCAGCGAGCCGGGTGAGGGGCTCTTGCTCGGTGCTTCACGCGCCTTTGTACTTCTTGTTCATCTCGACCAGGAACGGGCTCTGCTTGATGCCCCATTTCTTCTCGAGCGCAAGCAGCGTGCCGTTCTTGTGCCACTCCACGCTGACCTTCTTCATGAACTCGCCCCACGGCCCGTTGAGCTCGTTGAGCGGCACGGCGACTGCCCAGGGCTGCTCGTCCTCCGTCACCAGCGGCATCTCGTAGTCCTTCCATTTCGGGTCGTCGCCGGCCAGGGTCGATTCGATGAAGGTGTTGTCGTAGACGAAGGCCACGCAGTTGCCGGCGGCGAGCGCCGTCAGCGCCTCGGGAATGCCGGCGAAGGCCTGCAGGTCCGGGCCGTAGAGCTCGCCCACCCGGCGGTTGTAGTAGGCGCCCTGGATGGCGCAGACTTTCTTGCCCTTCAGATCGGCCCACTTCTTCAGTCCCGCCTTCTTGGGCGCCAGCACGTTGGTGCCGCCGGCGTAGTAGTTGGGTTCGATCATCCCCACCACCTCGCGGCGCTTCGGGTTGTCGCCCATCGTGGCGATGATCAGGTCGATCTTGCCCTGCTGGAGGAACTCCTGGCGGTTCGAGGCCACCACCGGAACCAGCTCCAGGCCCACGCCCAGCCGCTTGGCGACGTCCTCCGCCATGTCGATTTCCATGCCGCGGATCTTGCCGGAAGGGTCTAGGAAGCCCCAGGGCTTGTAGTCGTTCTTCACGCCGACGACCAGCTTGCCGCGCTGCTTGATCTTGTCGAGCGTGTTCTGCTGCGCCTCGGCCGTGGCGGCCAAGCCTAGGGATGCCACGGCGGCGAGCGCCGCTGCGATCAGAAGCCTGCGATTCATGTGCCCCTCTCCCGTCGTTCGTTCTACGCCATGCGGGCGTTCGAGCGGTATATTAAGGGCGCAGCCCGTCCCGCGCCACGCGCGGGCGGCGTCGATTTGCACTGGGGCGACCAGGGCACAGGCAAATGCATCCCACGCGCATCGCCGTTTCGATCGGCCTGGCCTTGGCGCTGCTTTCCGGCGCGCCGGGTCCGGCCGTGGCGCAGGCGGACGATCCGCGCCTGGCGCTGGTGGTGGGCGTGTCCGGCTATCGGCATCTGGACCCGCTGGTCAACCCAGCCAACGACGCGCGCGCCATGGCGCGCGCGCTGGCGCTGGCCGGATTCGAGCTGGTGGGCGGCGGGCCCAGCATCGACCCCGGCCGCCAGGGCCTGGAGCGGTCGATCGCGGAGTTCGCCCGCCGCATCGATCGCCGCACCATCGGGCTGTTCTACTTCGCCGGCCACGGCATCCAGGTCAAGGAACGCAACTTCCTGGCGCCGGCCGACGCGGCGCTCGGCACCGCGGCCGACGCCGAGCGCGCGCTGGTGTCGGCCGCGCAGCTATTCCACCAGCTCCGCGAGACCGGCGGGGGAAGGGTCAACATCGTGATCCTGGACGCCTGCCGCAACAACCCGCTGCCGCCGGCGGCGGGCGGCGACCAGCGCGGCCTCGGCACAATGGACGCGCCGGCCGCCACGCTGATCAGCTACGCCACCCAGCCCGGCAACGTGGCGATGGACGGCGAGGACGGCCACAGCCCCTTCACCGCCGCTTTGGTCGAGGCGATGCGCAAGCCCGACCTGACCGTGCTCGAGCTGTTCAACGAGGCCGGGCTGATCGTGCAGAAGCGCACCCGGGGCCGGCAGATCCCGTGGGTGTCGCTATCGCCCATGCCCTCGCGCATCTACCTGGCGCGCGCGGGCGCGCCGCAGGCCGCGGCCCCGCCGGCGCCCGCGTCCTGCCCGGCCGCGCCGTCGGACATCAGGCGGCCGGTCGACGATCTGTTCCGGGCCTGGGCGGCGCTCGACTTCGATCTCTATGCCGCGCAATGGCGGGACGACGCCTTCCAGGTCGCCGGCAGGATCCAGCGCGACCGGGCGAAGATCCTCGAGCACCGCCGGGGCCTGTTCCAGCGCCTCGCTTCGGTCCAGGTCCGGCGCACCGACCCGGTGGTGGAGACCGTCGACGGCAGGCTGGCATTTGTCAGCAATACCTACTCGATGGAATTCGCGCTGAAGAACGGCCGGCGCATCGTCGAGACCGACGTGCGGGAATCCTACATGCTGGCCTGCGGCGCCGACGGGCGCTGGCGCATCAAGGAGAACTTCGACTACATCGCGCGCTAGGCGTGCGGCCGGGATTGCTCGCCGTTCAGGAACGCCTTCGCCCGTTCGCGGTGCGCGGGCGTGATATGGGCGCCGACGGCCTTGACCGCGGCCAGCAGCACGGCGGCATCGTCGGTGTAGCCGAGCGCGGCCACGAAATCGGGAATCGCGTCGGCCGGCGCGATGAAATAGGCGAGCGCCCCCAGGAGCGTCGCCTTGACCCAGGCGGGCGTGGCCGCGTCGGTCGCGCAATAGAACGCCGCCACCGCCTCGTCCGCGAAGGGCACGACGGCGATCGCGCGTTTCAGCTTGGCGAAGAACCCGGCGCGGACCTTGGCGTCCGCCGCGGCCAGGCGGATGCGATCGAAGGGGCGGGAAAAGGCGATCATCGCCCCCAGATAGGCTGTCCCGCCCCCGGTCGCAAGAGGCCGCTGTCGCCAGTTCGGGGCCGATTTGCTAGAACCGCCTGCGTTTTGACGGCCCCATGGTTCGGTAAGCTCACCTTGAGGGCCGCATTCGGAGAGCTTGTCGAAGGACGAGGCCCGGCGCGCCAGGGCCAAGCGGGGAGAGGGGACGATGGACGTCAAGGGCCATGCGGTGATCGTGACGGGGGGCGGGTCGGGGCTGGGCGCGGAGACCGCGCGCCACCTGGCCAAAGCGGGGGCCAAGGTCGCGGTGATCGACCTCGCCGCCGACGCCGCCAAGAAAGTCGCGGCGGAATTCGGCGGCCTGGGCCTGGGCGCCGACGTGGGCGACGCCGCGGCGCTCGAGGCCGCCTTCGCCGAGGCGAAGAAGGTGCACGGGGCCGCGCGGGTGGCGGTGTGCTGTGCCGGCATCGCGCCGGCCCAGCGCATCGTCGGCAGGGAAGGCCCGATGAAGCTGGCGGATTTCGAGCGGGTGATCCGGGTCAACCTGATCGGCACGTTCAACACCATGCGGATTGCCGCCGCCGAGATGGGCCAACTGCCGGCGCTCGCGGACAACGAGCGCGGCGTGATCGTCATGACCGCCTCGGTCGCGGCCTTCGAGGGCCAGATCGGCCAGGCCGCCTACGCCGCCTCGAAGGGCGGGGTGGTCGGTCTCATGCTGCCCGCCGCGCGCGAATTCGCCGGCCGCGGCATCCGCGTCCTGACCATCGCCCCCGGCCTGATCGGCACGCCCTTGCTCCTTGGCATGCCGCAGAACGTGCAGGACAGCATGGCTGCGACCGTGCCCTTCCCCCAGCGTTTCGGCCATCCCCACGAATACGC
>CAYMTM010000052.1:0-257 GCA_964393375.1 uncultured Rhodospirillaceae bacterium | reverse complement strand
ATGGTCGAAAACGTGCTCTTGAACGGCGAGGTGGTCCGGCTCGACGGCGCGCTGCGCATGCAGCCGAAATTGCGGCCTCGCCGCGCCCCGGCCGGGAAAGGCCCGCTCTAGAGGCGAACCCGGAGCCCCGCGGGCACCAGCTCGCAGGCATCCGGTCGCGTCCGGGACAGGGACGCCCTTGCGGGCCATCGGCCAGGGCCGCCGGCGCGCCGCAGCTCTGCCCCCCCCCCCCCCCCCGGCAAACCCGCCGGGCGGGG
>CAYMTM010000051.1:0-23056 GCA_964393375.1 uncultured Rhodospirillaceae bacterium | reverse complement strand
TCTTGAGGATCACCGGCGGCAGGCCGGCGACGAACCCGATCATGATGATGGTCCAGGCGCTGCGCCCGAAGATCACCAGAAACAGGGGGTACATCAGCACCACCGGAGCCGAAGCAAAGGCCGCGATCCAGGTTTCGCAGGCGGCGCGCAGGAGCGTCACGCGATAGAGCAGAACGCCCAGGCCGATGCCGACGGCGGCGAGCAGGGTTCCCGCCACCAGCGCCTCGCCGCAGGTAAGCAGGAACCGGTCAAGGACGTGCTCCTCTGCGACGACACGATGGACGGCACCCAGGACCTGCGAGGGCATCGGCACGATGAAACGGTTGACGAAATTCAATCGAATCGCCGCCTCGGCCAGGAGCAGGAACGCAACCAGCGAACCCAGCCCAAGCGCCGCCGGAGCCAGCCTGGACTCCTTATGTGCCGTCACGTGGAGCCGTCCCGGCGCGATCGCCGCTCGTCCTCCTGCATGCCGCGCGTCGCCTCCTCGCGCAGGTCGCTCCAGATTTCGGCCACGTAACGTCCAAAAGCTTCGCTCGAGACGATCTCGGAGGAGCGCGGCCGTGGCAGGTCGATCGATACGATGCGTTTCACGCGCCCCGGCCGATAGGTCATCACCAGGATGCGGTCGGCGAGTTGCACCGCTTCGGTGATGTTATGGGTGATCAGCAAGGTCGTCTGGCGCAGCTGTTGCTGGATCTGTAGCACCTTGTCGCCCAGGAGCAGGCGCGTCTGCTCGTCGAGCGCGGCGAAGGGTTCGTCCATCAGCAGAATTTTCGGTTCATAGGCCAGGGTGCGCGCGATCGCAACCCGCTGGCGCATTCCGCCCGAGAGCTCGGCCGGATAGCGGCGCTCGAACCCATCGAGCCCGACCAGCGAGATGAAATGCCGTGCACGCTCGATCCGCTCGGCCCTGGCCATGCCGCCGATTTCGAGCGGAAAGGCCACGTTCTCGAGCACCGTGCGCCAAGGAAAGGTCGACTCCTCCTGAAACACCATTCCCACCGCTGCGTGCGGTCCACGCACCGTCTCGCCGGCCACGCCGATCGTACCCTCGTAACCGTCGATCAGGCCGCCAATGGCGTTGAACAGGGTCGACTTGCCGCAGCCCGACGGGCCGATCACCGCCAGGAACTCGCCCTCCGCGATGTCGAGCGACACGCGGTCGACCGCCGTGATCACGCCCTCGGTCGTCGGGAATCGCTTCACCAGGTCGACGACGCGCAGGAACGGCGCCCGGGCCTGTCCCAACGCGGCAGGTGTCGCTGCCACCGGCAACGTCGTCACCCCACCGCCCGACTCACCGAACGGCCGGGCATATTCACCAGCGCAGGCGTCATGCCGGGCTCCACGCGCACATCGATCACCGCAACGCGGCCGGCATCGACCGCCTTGATCGCGTCGTCGAGAGCGCCGGCCAGCGCGCCGCCATCGAGGATCGGTCCTAACCCCAACGCTCCCTGCGCCCGCGCCAGCCCGGCGATGTCGATGTCCGGGTCGGTCATGCGCTGGCCGATCCATTTGTTCTCGACCGGCCGGCCGCGCAGCCGCGCCATGCGCTCCTGGTGCACCTCGTCGTTATAGAAGGAGCGGTTGTTGGCGACGATCACCAGCAGCGGTATTCGGTAGTGCACGGCCGTCCATAGCGACGTCACGCCCATCAGGAAATCGCCGTCGCCGCAGATGCCGACGACGAGCCGCCCCGACCCGCGCAGCGCCAGCGCCGCACCCACGGTAATGCCCGGGCCCGCGCCGATCCCGCCACCCCCATCCGAGCCCAGGAAGTCGAGCGGATGGCGGAACGGCCAACTCGCGCCGTTCCAGCCCAGGGGCAGGTGCGCCAGCGAAACCGGTCGATTGCCCGCCGCGGCGCGCAGGGCCTGCGCCAGCCCCTCGATATGAATTCGGCCGCCGGGAATCGGCTCCACGGCCGGCGTCGCGCATCCGGCCTGTGCCGGCCGCGCGGCGGGAGGCGCCTGGGTACGCACGGCTTCCAGCAGCACGCCGACCACCGCGTCCGGGTCGGCGGGGATGAGCAGGTCGACCGGCGGCAGGCCCTGATGGTCCATGCTCCAGCCGTTGTGGATCGCGTGGTCGATCGATACCTGCACGATCTTCGGCGTCGGCATCTTGTCCCCGAACGCCATCTTCAGGGTGCCGGCGAGATCGACCCAGTCGAGGCTCAGCACGGCATCGCAATCGCGCAATGCCTCGACGAGTTCGGGCGACGCGTAGAAGTTCGGCGCGCCGACATGCAGCGCATGGTCGGTCGGAAAGGACGCGCCGATCTTGATGTCGGTGCCCACGCGGGCACCCAAGTGCTCGGCCAGGGCGACGCGCGCATTCCAGGGCGCGATTGCCCGACTGCTCCGCCCGGCCAGAATCAGCGGCCGATTGGCGCCGGCTAGGATGGCCGCCGCTTTCGAAAGCAGCGCGGGCGAGGTGGCAGTCGCCGCCGCCGGGCGGAATCGGCCTGCGTCGATCGCGGGCAGCGGCGCTTCGAGCGGCGCTTCCTGGAGACCCGCGTCGAGATTGACGTAGACGGGCCCCTTCGGCGCCATTTCGGCCAACCACGCGGCGCGCAGCAGCGCCTCGCGTGCGGCAGCGGGCGATGCCGGCTGGTCGTCCCATTTCGTGTAGGGCCGCACGATCGCGCCCTGGTCGCGGGCGGTGTGGATCCAGTCGATCCACGGCCGCCGCTTCGTTGCATCGACCGGTCCGGTCGCGCCCAGCACGACGACCGGCATACGGTCGCACCACGCGTTGAAGATCGCCATCGTGGCGTGGAACAGGCCGACATTGGAATGGACGATCGCCGCCATCGCTCGGCCGGTCACCTTGGCGTAGCCTTGACAGATTGCAACCGCATGCTCCTCGTGCAGGCATAGGAGCATCTGCGGGCGCTCATTGCCGAGATAGTTGACCAGGCTGTCGTGCAGGCCGCGGTAGCTGGCACCGGGATTGAGCGCGACATAGGGGATGTCGAGCGCACGCAGAGTTTCGGCGATGACATCGCTGCCGAAGCCGGGCGCATTTACCCCGGCTGGGACCGGCCGCTCGTCGGGAGCATCGAGCCGCGTTGACGCCGTGCGCGCTGCGTCGGGCTTGTCATGCTTCATGCGTAGCGCGCTCCGTCGGCGCGTTATCTTGGCAGGCCTACTTGCGCGGGACGATCTGAATCAGTTCCGCCAGCTGCTCCTTGGAGAGCTGTGTGGCGGTGTATTTAAGCGTGATGGCGTCGGCCACGATCACGTCGGTGCCAACGACCTTGTCGGGGTCGACAGCCTCTTTGGGAAAGAACCCGTCGCGCACGCGCTTGGCCTTTGCTTCGGTAATACCGACAAAATCGGCGTAGATCTTCAGCGCCTCCGGCTTGGTGTACATGAAGTCGATCGTCTCGCGGTACGCCGCCATGTAGCGCTCGATCAGCGGCTTCTTTGACTGCAGCGTGTCGAGGTTGGTGATCAGGGTGCGGACCGTCTGGCCCTTGAAGACCGCTGCATCGTTGCCCGAGGCGATCACGCGGATCTTGCCTTCGTCGAGCTGGTCAAGCCCGAAGGGCGGCGCCGACCAGCCTACGTCGACCTGGCCCGACATCACCTGCGTCAGCGTAGCGGGCGGCCCGCCAGTGGCAATCGGCTTGGCGGACAGGTCGTACTGCTTCATGAAGGCCGTCACGATGCCGTGCGTGGACGAGCCGTTGGTCGAGTAAGCGAGCGTCTTGCCGGCGGTATCCTTCAAGGTCTTGATCGGCGACGACGCCTGCACGTACCAGAACAGGTCGGCGGCACCCGTCGTCTGGGCGCCGATGATCCGGACCGGCGCGCCCTTTGAGTAAGAACTCAACGCGCCCATGATCCCCACCGCGACGCCGATGTTCACGCTGCCCGAGATCACGGCCTGCTGGGTTTCGCCGCTGCCCTGGGTCCACAGGATCTCCAGGACCAGCCCGTGCTTCTTGAAGATGCCCGCGCGTTGGCCGACCTCGGAAATCGATGTGTCCCAATTGCCGCGCTGGCCGGCGGCAAGCTTGAGCGTGTCCTGGGCGTGGGCCATGGGCGCCGCCACGACCAGGACCATGGCCGCGCCAAGCACGCGCGGCGGCATGCGGAATCGTTGCATCGTCTCTTTCCCTCCCTTGAGCCCGAACTTGTCGTTCGGGCGCTTGTTCGTTCAACCTAGCGGAATTCGGTCCGCTAGGCGACCCGTTCCTGGCCTCCGGCGAGCGCCAGTTCTTCGGGCGCTACGCCCAGGGTCCGCCAGTCCACCGACTTCGGCACGATGCCCTCGAATGACCGCAACGTGGCATGTGGGATCTGCGGCGACGTGCGACCAATCGCCGGGCCGCCGTCGCGCATCGCCCGGGCCGCGTCCACCATCATGCGGCGGAACTGGATGATGGCAATATCGCTGGCGCCCAGGCGTTCCTTCGTCCGGTCCGCAATCGGGCCCATGGTCTCCCACATCGCCATGTCCTGGGTAGGGATGCCTTTGATACCGGTAAAATCCCCCAGCTTCATTGCTTTGCGGTCCTGGCAATAGTTGTTTTCCAGCGTGCGCACTCGGCGGAACCGCTCGTCGATGTCGATGCCGACCTGCGCACCGCAGAATTTGCGCCAGGCCTCCTGTTCGATCCCGGGCTTGTCGCCGTCTGTCCAGGCCATGAAGTGAAACATGGTATTGGCATCGTCGATCGGCACGATGATCTGCGCCAAATTGTAGACGTTGTTGGGCGGGATCAGTACGGTGATGGGGGCAATGAAAACGGTGGTGCGCACGTAGTCGTGCGTCGCCGCGTTAACGATGGGCCGGCGGATCGCGGCGTAGCGGAAGCCGAAACCGGTCTTCTCTACGACGATCCGCGGCGCCTTGTCAGTAGACGGACGCGGCCAATGGGCGGCTGTCGCTTTCGCGCCGTCGACCTGCGCCGAAGGCATGTCGGTCGAGTGCAGCGTCGAGCTGTGCGCCGAGTCGATTGCACCTTCCAGCACTTGGGCCCAATTGCAGGCGACCTGCATTTTCACGATGCTGACCCGGCTATCGGGTGTGGGCGCCCAGGCCGGCGCTTGGAACTGCGGTGCTTCCGCCGGCGGGCCCATGTAGGTCCATACGAAGCCGCCTGCTTCACGTGCCGGATAGGAGCACTGCTTCACCTTGGTCGCAAAGCCGCTGCCGGCCGGTTCGGACGGCATCTCCAGCACGTTGCCGTCGACGTCGAATTTCCAACCGTGATACAGGCATCGCAGCCCGCATTCCTCGTTCCGGCCAAGCGCCAGCGACGCGCCGCGATGCGGGCAGGACTCGCCGATGACCCCGATCCGCCCCTTGCTGTCGCGGAAGGCAACCAGGTCTTCCCCCAGCAGCCGCACGCGCAGCGGCGTGCCATCGTTCTCCGCCAGCTCCTCCGACATGCAGGCCGGAATCCAGTGCCGGCGCATGATCTGCCCCATCGGAGCATCGCGCTCCACCCGGCAGAGCAGGTCGTTTTCCTCCACAGTGATCACGTGCGGACATTCCTGGGTCGAATAAACTTAGATAGCTAAGCAAATAAGATAGCAACCGGGTTCGGTCTTGTCGAGCCGAAGCATGCATGCGCTTCGCAGGTCGGTTGGTGGTTGCGGGAATAATATTAGCCATCTAAGTATCTCGCATGGTTGACCGGACCTTACGGCTGGGCGTCGCCGGACTTGGGCGTGCCTTCACCTTGATGCTGCCGACGTTCCTTGCCGATGCGCGGGTGCGGCTGGTCGCGGCGGCCGATCCAAGAGAGGGCGCCCGGCGTGAGTTCGAGCGGGAGTTCGTAGGCAGGACGTACCCGAGCGTTGAGGCGCTCTGCGCCGATCCGGCGATCGAGGTCGTCTACATCGCGACCCCGCACCAGTTCCATGCGCGTCACACCCTCCTCGCCGCGTCCTGCGGCAAGCACGTGCTGGTCGAGAAGCCCATGGCGCTGTCGCTGGTGGATTGCCGCGCGATGATCGATGCCGCGCGCAGTAGCAGGGTTCAACTCGTGGTCGGGCACAGCCACAGCTTCGATGCGCCGGTTCTGCGCGCCCGGGAGATCGTCGAGAGCGGCGCGGTGGGCCGGGTCAGGATGATAAGCGCGCTGAATTTCACGGATTTCCTCTATCGCCCGCGCCGGCCGGAGGAATTGGACACCGCCGAGGGCGGCGGAGTGGTGTTCAGCCAGGCGGCCCACCAGATCGACGTGGTACGGCTGCTCGGTGGCGGCAGGCTCCGGAGCGTGCGCGCGGCGACGGGTGCCTGGGACGAGGCGCGCCCGACCGAGGGCGCCTACGCGGCGCTATTGTCGTTCGAGGATGGCGCCTTCGCTTCGATCGTCTACAGCGGGTTCGCGCATTTCGACTCCGACGAATTCATGGGCTGGATCGACGAGATGGGGCGGACCAAGCGCCCGATCGGATTTGCGAACACGCGGGCGGACACTGTCAGAGCGGATGATGAGGCGGCGCTCAAGGCCCGCCGGGCCTATGGCGGCGCAGCATATAGGCCCATGCAGTATTCCGGCCCGCGTCTGCACCAGCATTTCGGCCCGGTGATCGTGTCCTGCGATCGTGCCGACCTGCGTCCACTGCCCTCGGGCGTGATGATCCACGACGATGCCGGCCAGCGCCTGGAGCCTCTGCCGGTGCCTGCGGTACCCCGCGCCGAAGTCATCGACGAGCTCTATGACGCGGTGGCCGCGGGCCGGCCGCCTCTGCACAACGGCGAATGGGCCATGGCAACTCTCGAGGCTTGCCTTGCCCTGCTGCAGTCCGCCAAAGAGGGACGGGAGATCGTGCTGGCGCACCAAGTCGGGTCGTCCGTCGCGGGGTGTCGGCAATGAGCCGCGCGCAACGACCAAGCTGCGGCCAGGCGCAGTCGATCCTGCGCCATTGGCGAGAGGCGGTGCCAAACGACCGGATGGCCCATCTGGTGAAGGACGTCTGGCGATCCTTTGTGCGCTCCCTGCAGGTGCGCCTGGCGCGGCACGACGTGCCGTTCGGCCATTGGACGTTTCTGCGCGTGCTTTGGGAGAATGATGGGCTTACGCAACGCGAGCTCAGCGATCAGGCAGGCGTGATGGAACCCACAACCTTCTCGGCGCTCAAAGCGATGGAGCGGCGGGGCTATATCGTCCGGCGGCGGAAGCCGGGCAACCGGCGCAAGGTCCACATCTTCCTGACGGCGAAGGGCCGGGCGCTGCGCCGCAAGCTGGTTCCGCTGGCGAAAGACACTAACACGATCGCGTTGCGCGGTGTGCCGGCGCGCGACGTGGCGGCAACCCGGCGGACCTTGTTGGCGATGATCGAGAATCTCGCGGCCGACGAGCTGCGTCCGGAAAAACGCGGCGCCCATAGGTCGCCGCCCGGCTGAGGATGCCGCTTCGCCGTGCCCGTCCGTATTCCGGCGTTTGCGGTTGCGGGACGCATGTCTTGCGCCCGTGCGCCCTTTCAAGGCGCTACTCGAACCGGATGCTTTGCGATCCGCGGGTTAGGTGCAGATGCGGCATCGCGTTCCGCGGTTACGTGACGGTTCGCGTGCAATCTTGCAGGTCGGCGCGGCACCAACCGGCTGCTGGCCGGCCCGCTATTGCCGCGTGCCCAGGCCGCGCATGAAGCGGTCGCGAAGCTGGGTCGGGTCGCGCTCGGTCTGTGCCACGGCCGGCTCGGTGTCGATGCGCGTCGCGATCAGCCACGGGCCATCCTCCGCGAGAACGCGGTCGACCAGACGCTCGAAATGCGCCTCGTCGTCGGCCCACAGAGCCTTCTCGACGCCGGAGCCGCGCGCAATGGCGACGATGTCCGCCCCGAAAGCAGTCGCCGTGGGCTGCGCTCCCGTGATCTGGTAGGCGGCATTGTCCATGATGACGATGGCGAGGTTCCTGGGCTTCAGATGCGCGATGGTCGCCAGGCAGCCGAGCTGCATCATGATCGACCCGTCGCCCTCCAATGCGATCACCCGGCGCTGCGGCTGGGCCAGCGCCACGCCTAGCGCGATCGGCGCCGCCAGCCCCATGCTGCCCAGCATGTAGAAATTCTGCGGCCGCCGACCGGCGGCCCAGAGGTCGAAATTGGTATTGCCGATGCCGCCGATCACCGCCTCCTCGCGCTTCAGCTTCCCCACCAGGCGCTTCGTGATGTCGAAGCGGTTCATCACCTTGACATTGCCGCGCCCGCGCGATTCCGCCTCGATTCCCGTCATGGCACCGCTCACTTTTTCAGGACCTTGCCGCCGGTCAAGAGCGGCGACAGGATCAACGCTACCGGCGCTTGGGTCATGACGGCCTGCTTGATGGTGCGGTCGGCGACGAACTCGAGCTCGTCCAGCCGCGTGATCGTGTGATGCTCGATCGCCAGCGAGTCGAGCACCGGCCGCATGGTCCGGCAGGCCAACGCCTGGCCCCAGTTGAACTCACCCAGCGTGCCGCGCTCCGACACGATCATGACGACCGGGATCTGGTACGGAACGGCGAGCGAGGCGATCGCATTGGCCAGGGTTGCGAAGCCGCTGGTCTGCATCAGAACGCAGCCGCGCATCCCGGCCATCCACGCGCCAGACACGATGCCCAGCGCCTCTTCCTCGCGCGCCGTGGCAAAGGTGGTGAAATATGAATCGGCGTGCAGCCCGTCGAGCAGCGGGCGCAGCACGTTGTCCGGCACATAGGTTGCGAGGCGAACCTGGTTCTGCCGCAGTACCTCGCGCATGATGTCGTGCCAAGGGCGCATTGCCCCGGCGGTCGTCGGCGCAGCGCTGGCCGCCATGTCGGTCTCTCTCCCCTAGAGCAGCGCCACTTGGTGGCGCTTCAGCAAGCGATAGATAAGCGCCAGCGGCACGATCGTGGCAAGCACCAGCACGGTCGCCGCCGCCGCCGCCGCACCGGCGCTTGCGCCTTCCAGCGCCTGGAACATCAGCACGGTCATCGTCGCCCAGGCACCGCTGTATAGGACGACGGTCGCGCTGAGCTCCGAGGATATCGTAACCCAGGTCAGGACCGCGCCCCCGATGACGCCGCCCGCCATAAGGGGCACGGTAAGGGTCAGGAAGGTGCGCGCCGGCGAGACGCCCAGATTGACCGAGGCCTCCTCCAGGCTGGGGTCGATCTGGTGCAGGATCGCGGCGCTAGCCCGCACATTGAACGGCAGTTTGCGCACCATGTAGGCCAGCACCAGGATCAACCAGCCGCCGGTCAGAATCAGCCAACCGCTGTTGAACGAGATCACGAGACCGATCCCCAGCACCGTGCCGGCCACGGCGAAGGGCGCCATCGCCAGGACATCGAGTATGTCGGCGATGCCCGAGCGGTAGCGTGTCAGCACATAGCCGATCGGAACGCCGATCAGCGCGGCGCCGGCGGCGGCGGCAGTTGCGAGCGCGAGCGTATTGACCAGGGGCCGCTGGCCACGGTCGAGAAGCATGGCGAAGTTGCCCAGGCTGGGCTCGAGATGCATCACCGGCCCGCGGAATTTCAGGAACGAGATCACAACCACCGCCAAAAAGGGCACCAGCGCCAGCAGCACCACGCCCCAGCAGAAGGCGGCCCCCAGCCAGCGCAGCGGCGGCGCGACCTTCAGCTCCGGCGGCGCGGCGCGCGCGCCGGTGGCAAACCGCCTCTTCGCCAGGTAGTAGCGCTGCAGAAGGAGGGCTGCAGTCGTGCAGCAGATCAGCAGAACGCCCAACACGCCAGCCGAAGCGGGATTGGTCCCCATCTCGCCCACGAACAGCTTGTAGGCGGAAACGGCCAGCACCGGCATGTCCTCGGCCAGCACGAATGGCACGCCGAAATTCTCGAGGGTCTCCATGAACACCAGCAGCCCGCCCGACAGCACGGACGGCAGCACGACGGGCAGGGTCACAAGACGGAACGTCCGCCAGCGCGATGCGCCCAGGTTCTGCCCGGCCTCCTCGATCGAGACATCCACTGCCTTGAACGCCGCCAGGGTCGGCAGCAGGACGTAAGGGAAAGTCTGGAGGGTGAAGACGAGGACGAGCCCCGGCTTGCCGTAGATCGTCACGCCCGGAATGCCGACCGACGCCAGGGCCTGGGAGACGATGCCGGAGCGCCCAAGCAGCAGCACCCAGGCATAGGCCGCGACGAAAGAAGGCAGGACCAGAGGCAACGCCGCCAGCGCCAGCAGCGCGGGCTTGCCCGGGACGGGCAGCCGCGCGACGCAGAACGCCATCGGCACGCCGACCGCGATCGACGCCAGCGCGGCCAATGCGCCGATCATCAGGCTGTTGGTCAGGCAGGAGCGGTAGAAGGGCGTGGTCAGCACCTTCGCGTAGTTCGCCAGCGTGACGGTCTGCCCGCTCGCATCGAGGAAACTCGCCTTGAAGACGTTCGACAGCGGGTAGAGCAGGAAGAGACCCAAGAACAGGAACGCCCCCGCCGCGACGGCGAGGGGAAAGGCCGACCGCGCAGAGGCTAGTCGCATGGCGTGGCAAAGGCGGTGACGACCGCGGGGTCGTAGGCGGCGGAAACCGGCCCGTCGAGCAGTCCGGTGCCCGGCAGGTCGATGGCGGCGGCATGCAGCGTCAGGCCTTGGCCCAGGGACAGTTCGACGCGGGTCAAGGCACCCAGGTACTCGATGCGCACGACGCGCGCGTCGAACGCAATCCAGTCCGCGGGCAGGGGCGTGCCGGGTGCGGCCAGGCGCAATGCTTCCGGCCGCAGGGAGAAGGAGACGGTTGCACCGACCGCCGCATCGCGCAGCGCGCCGGAGTCGACGGCGAACGACCGTTCGCCGACGCGGATCGTCGCGCGGTCGCCCGCGCGCCCGGCCAGCGTGCCGCTCAGCAGGTTGGTGGTACCCATGAATCGCGCGACGAACGGCGTCGCGGGCCGGCGATAGATTTCCCAGGGCGCCCCAAGCTGCTCCACCTGTCCCGACCGCATGACCGCGATACGGTCGGAAATCGACATGGCCTCCTCCTGGTCGTGCGTCACGTAAAGCGCCGTGATGCCGAGGCTTTTCTGCAGCTGTCTTATCTCCCCCCGCATTTCGACGCGGAGCTGGGCATCGAGGTTCGACAGCGGCTCGTCCAGCAGCAGCACGGCCGGCTCGATCACCAGGCAGCGTGCCAGCGCTACGCGCTGCAATTGCCCGCCCGAGAGCTGGTGTGGCCAGCGCTCGGCATAGCCCTCAAGCTGCACCAGCTTCAGCGCCCGGTCCACCCGCTCGGCCAAGCTTGCCTGGGGCACGGCGCGCGCCTTCAGGCCGTAGGCGACGTTGCCGCCCACGGTCAGGTTCGGAAAGATCGCATAGTTCTGGAACACCATGCCGGCGTTGCGCCTGTGGGGCGGCACGGTGTCGATGCGACGCTCGCCGAAATGGATCGAGCCCCGGTCGAGCTCGCAGAACCCTGCAACCATGCGCAACAGGGTTGTCTTCCCGCAACCCGACGGCCCGAGCAGGGTGAAGAACTCGCCGTCGCCGATTTCAAGCGACACGTCGCGCACCGCCGCGACCGCACCGAAGCTCCGCGCGACGCCGGCAATCCGGATCGCGGTCATTCAAGCCGGCCCAAAGGAAATGGAGATCAGCGCGTCTTGGCGATGATGTCCTGGATTTTCTGCAACGTCTCGGGCCTTGCCTTGGTCCAGGCTTCCTCGTCGTATTTCGCCAGCTTGATGGCCGAAAGCGCCGGCATGCCGCCCGGCATCTTCGCCAAGTCGATATCCTGGCGGGCCGGCCGGCGGAAAGTTTTCGACAGGATCAGCTCGCGCGTGTCCTTCTGGTTCACGAAGTCGACGAAGGCCCGGGCGGCGTCGGTATTCGGTCCGCCCTTGATGACGGCGCAGCCCTCCATCTGGGCGATGGTGCCGTCGGTCGGATAGATCACCTTCACCGGGGCTCCATTGCTGGCCCACAGATAGCCGGCATATTCCAGCGACACGCCGAGCGGGTATTCGCCGTTGCCGACCCCCTGGAACACCAGCGAGGAGCGGTTCAGCACCTTCATGTTGGCGAAGATCTGTTCGACCTTTTTCCAGCCCGCGTCGCCGCCGCCGAACAGCGACACCATCAGGGTCACCGTGCTGTAGGCCGAACCCGAATTGGCAGGATCGGTGAAGGCGATCTTGCCTTTCCATTTCGGATCGGCCAGCTCCGCCCAGCTCTTCGGACCCTGGCCCTCGGGCAGCAGCTTGGTGTTCTGCAGGATGACCAGGATGTGCAGGTTGTTGCCAATCCACAGGTCCTTGCCGTCGCGGTACTCGGCCGGAATCGCGTCGACATTCTTCGAGCGATAGGGATCGAAGTAGGCGGCGTTGGTGTCCAGCAGCGAGCGGCTGACGCCCCAGATCACGTCGCCCTGCGGCCGGTCCTTCTCGGACTGGATGCGCTTGACGATGACTCCCGAGCCGGCTGAGACCGGCTGGACCTTGATTCCCGTCTTCTGCTCGAACGCGCCGAAGACTAGCTGGTTCAGCGTGTCCTCGTTCGATGTGTAGACCACGACCTGCTTGGTCTGCGCCGCAACCGGCGCGGCGGCAAGTAGGCCGGCCAGGCAGAGGCCGACGAAACGCATGATCGACATGGTGTCTCCCCTTGGTAATTTTATTGATTATTCAACGATTTCGGACCGCCAGCATAGCGCGACGCCGATGACGGTCAAGCCGCCGGGTTTCACCTCAGGGCGGCGCAGGCGCGGCCGATGCGCGTGCAGGCTTCCTCCAGCTTTTCCATCGACGTCGCGAAGGAGATGCGGAAGAAGGGCGACATGCCGTAGGCTGCGCCATGCACGACGGCCACGCCCTCCGCGTCCAGCAGGTAGTGCACGAAATCCTCGTCGGTCCCGATCACTTTGCCTTGCGGCGTCCGCTTGCCGATCACTCCCGCGCAGGACGGGAATACGTAAAATGCGCCTTCCGGCTTGGGGCATACGATACCCGGCACGCGGTTCAAAAGCTCCACTACGCGGTCGCGCCGCAAACGGAACTGCTCGGCACGCTCGCGCACGCCTTCCTGCGGCCCGGTAAGCGCCTCGATCGCCGCCGCCTGGCTTATCGAGCAGGGGTTCGAGGTCGCCTGGCCTTGCATCTTGGCCATCGCCTTGATCAGGTGTTTCGGTCCGCCGGCATAGCCGATGCGCCAGCCGGTCATGGCGTAGGTTTTTGATACGCCGTTCACGGTCAAGGTCCGGTCGTAAAGGCGCGGCTCGACCTGCGCGGGGGTGCAGAACTCGTGGCCGTCGTAAACTAGGTGCTCGTACATGTCGTCGGTCATGATCCCGACATGCGGATGGCGCAGCAGTACATCGGTGAGCGCCTTCATCTCGGCCCTTCCATAGGCGGCGCCGCTGGGATTGTTGGGCGCGTTCAGCACCAGCCAGCGCGTGCGCGCGGTGATGGCAGCCTCCAGCGCATCCGGCATCAACTTGTAGCCGTTGTTCTGCGGGCAACGCACCGGCACCGGAACCCCTTCGGCCAGCAGCGCAAGATCGGGATAGGAGACCCAGCAGGGCGTAGGGATGATCACCTCGTCGCCCGGTTCCACCGTCGCCATCATGGCGTTGAACAGCACCTGCTTGGCGCCGTTCGCTACGGTGATCTGGTCGATCGCGTAGTCAAGACCGTTCTCGCGCTTGAACTTGGCCTGAATGGCGCGTTTCAGTTCGATCGTCCCATCGGTGGTCGTGTACTTGGTCTCGCCGCGCGCCATCGCGCGGATGGCGGCCTGCTTCACGTTATCCGGCGTGTCGAAGTCCGGCTCGCCCGAGGTCAGCGCGATGATGTCACGCCCGGCGGCCTTGAGCTCGCGCGCGCGCTGCGAGGCCGCGGCGCTTGCCGAGGGCTGGAAACGATCGAGACGTGAGGCTAGGTGAATCATCGGCTTGTTTCCAATCTGGCAGGTTCCTTTCGAATAGCCGACATTGTCGCGGCGGGCAAATCGCCCGGGCGAGCGCCGGCGCCAGATCGGCGATCAGATCGTCGGCGCTCTCGGTCCCGACCGAGATGCTGATCGGCGCATCGGTCAAACCGATCTCGTCGCGCAGGTACTTCGCCACGCCGGGATGTGCGGTCGACGCGGGATGCGCGATCAGCGTCTCGGTGCGGCCATAGAGCGGCTGGCTGTGCGGGATCGGGTCGCCGGGACGCAGAAAGGCGAGCATGACCGACGAGATTGCGGCCATGCCGCTGGCAAACACGGCCGAGCGCTTCATTCGTCCCACGGCGCCAGCCGGTCCTCCAGGATCTCGAAATTCGGTTGTTGAAGCGCGAATAGACAAGCCCCGACCTCTCGCCCTCCCGCGGATTGCGTCGCCCCGCGGTCGGGTCGAAGAAGGCCTTGCCCTGCCGCGCCGTCTCGAACACGGAAGTCGAAGTCAGGAAGATCGGCGGTTTGAAGGCACCCTCCGAAAGCGCGGGCGAGTATCCGTAGCCAGTCATCAAAGTCTCGGGGTGCAGTCGATGATTGTTGATCGTCCGGTTTTTGTAATCCTTGGTTTTCACCCGTCCACTCCCCGGACCGAGGGTGGGCAATCGCACGAAGCATTCACCGCCTAGCGGTAGCGGCACGCGCCTGGCCATCTGCGGCCGCGCCTGGAGTCGCGCTATTACCTGTAGCGGCTGCGCCGCCATCATAACGGGGACGGTTCGCGATGATCCCGCCTAAGGACAAGCTGACGATCTGCTTCGCCCACGTTGCCTACCAGCTCGGCCCGCAGTTCGCGCGGCGGAATACCGGCATCAACCATTTCCAGGTTTCCAGCCGGGACGAGCTCGACAAGCGGATCGGCGAGGCCGACGTGCTGGTGATCTCGGGCTTGTGGCGCAACGAATTGGCGGAACTGGGCAAGAAGCTGCGCTTCATTCAATCGATCGGCGCCGGCACCGACCAGTTCTCCCGTGAAGCACTGTCGGCCCGGGGCGTCCGCCTGGCGAGCGCCCGCGGGGTTAACGCCAGGGCGGTGTCCGAGCATGCCATGGCGCTGATCCTGGCCCTGGCGCGGCGCCTGCCCGAGGCGCGCGACAACCAAGCCAAGCATTTCTGGCGCGGGATGATCGGCGACCTGTCCAAGCGGGAGGATGAGCTGGGCGGCAAGACGCTGATCGTGGTCGGGATCGGGGCGATCGGCGGGCGCCTGTGCCAGCTCGCGAAGGCATTCGACATGAAGGTGATCGGCGTCCGCCGCGATCCGGCGGCGGGCAAGGGCGCGGCCGATTCCGTCCACGCCATGACCGAACTGAAATCCCTGCTGCCGCAGGCAGATATCGTGGCGCTGACCTGCCCGCTCACGAAAGAGACCGAAAACTTGATCGACGCCGACGCGCTGGGGCGGATGAAAAGATCCTCATTCCTGATCAACGCCGCGCGCGGGAAATGCGTGGACGAGGCGGCGCTGATCGAGGCGCTGCAGCAGGGCCGCGTTGCCGGGGCGGGTATCGACGTGACGGTCGAGGAACCGCTTCCCGCTTCCTCGCCGCTGTGGGACATGCCGAATGCGTTCGTGACGCCGCACACGGCCGGCGAAACTCGAAAATACGAGGACAACGTGCTGGACATCCTGCAGGACAATCTCGACCGCCTGTGGAAGGGCGAGAAGACCCTGCGGAACCAGGTCGTCTGAGGGCAGATCGTTCGAAGAAGGAGCCCCTCGCATGAAGGCAATGGTGGACGGCCGGATCGTCGCCGAGAGCGACGATGTCGTGGAGTGCGACGGCTATCAATACTTTCCCGCGGGGTCCGTCAGGACGGACTGGCTGGTGAAGGCGCCCAAGACCGAGGACGACCGCCGATGCCCGCATCGCGTGCAGTTCTACGACGTGGTCGTCGACGGCAAGCGCCATGCGCGCGCGGCGTGGGCCTACGAGGCGCCGCGCCCGTCGATGAAGCAGGTCGCGGGGCGATTCAGTTTCTGGCAGGACGTCAAAGTCCGCTGAGCCTACCGCTCCTCGCCGGCGAAAACCTGCTGCAGCGCGGCCAACCGGTCGAGCCCGGCTTTCGGCAGCGGGCCTTTGCGGACGGCGGCCAGGGCCAGTTCGAATTGCTCCGGCGTCGCCATGCCGACCAGGATTGTGCCCATCGCGGGATGGGAAATCGCGAAACGCGTGGCGGCCTCGGCCAGGCTGGCGGCAAATCCCTCCTGGACCAGGGGCATCAGCCGCCGCGCGCGGGCCAGGTCGGCCTCATAGCTTTGGGCCGAACCGATCGGTGGGGGCGGCGGGCTCGCGATCGGGTGACGCTCGGCCAAGCCGGACAGGGCGCCGCCCGCCAGCACGCGGATTCCGACCACGCCCGTGCCGGCCGCCTGCGTATGCTTGAACATGCGGCCGTAGTCCTGCGCCGGATAACGCGCGGGCAGGGCGTCCGCTGCGGACGGGTTCAGCATGTTGTAGACCACCTGGGCGCTGGCAAAACCTCCCGTGTCGATCGCCCGGTGCAGCGATGCCGTGTCGCCGACAGCCGTCAGCCCGGCGAAGCGGATTTTCCCCTCTCGGCGAAGCTTGCCGAAGACGGGCACGACCTGATCCAGCACCCGTCCTATTCCGATCGCCTCGCCGGCATCTTCGGGTAAGACGGGGTTGTGCAGGTGGAAAAAATCCACCCGCTCCATGCCCAGGCGCCGCAGGCTGCCTTCCAGCGACGCGGTCACCGCGGCCTCGACGCGGCCATAGTCCCCGGGCGGCAGGCGGACCTTGGTGCCGACGATGGCGCCGCGTGGCTTCAGGTTCTTGAAGATGCGGCCGAGATTGCGTTCGGAATCGCCGTTGCCGTACTGCACCGCTGTATCGAAGTAATTGACCCCGGCCTCGAGCGCGCGGGCGACCGTGCGCTCCTGGTCGCGCGGATCGCCGCGCACCATCAGCCCGCCCACCGCCCCGCAGCCGAAGCCCAGCACCGAAACCTTCAGGCCGGTGCGGCCGAAGTCGCGCAGTTCCATTGCCTGTGTCCCCGCTCGCCGGCCGCTCAATTCGGGTAGATCACGCCCTTGCCGTCCGACTGGCGGTCGAACAGTTCGTAGGCTTCCTTGGCCTGTTCCAGCTTCCAGCGATGGGTGAACAGCCGGTCGACGTCCGGCCCCAGGCCGCGGTCGGCGATGTAGCGCGCGCATTCCGCCTGGCCGACGGTCGAAAAGGTCCACGAGCCGATGAGCGTGACCTGCCGGCGCAGCAGGTCGTTGCTGACGTCGAGCGTGACGGTGCCACCCTCGCCGACAAAGCAGGCCTTTCCCCAGGTCCGCACACACCTGACCGCCTGGGCGCGCGCCTCGGGCGAGGACGAGGCGTCGAGCGACAGATGCGCTCCGCGTCCGTGCGTCAAATCGCGGATCGCCTGTGCGACGTCGTTGGTCCTGGTCGGATTGACCAGGTGCGCGGCGCCGAACTCCCTGGCCCGGGCGAGGCGCTGGTCGTTGGTGTCGAGTGCGATCACTTGCGCTCCCATTTTTGTCGCCAGCAGCGTTGCGGACAGGCCTACCGGCCCCTGGCCGAACACCGCGATCGTGTGATCGCCCCGCAGCCCCAGGCGCTGCAGCGCGCCCCAGGCCGTGCCGGTGCCGCAGGAGATCGCGGCGCCCGCGTCGAACGACAGTTCCTCGGGCAGGGGCACCAGGGTGCGCGCCGGGCATTTCATGTACCTGGCGTGTGCTCCATGGCCGGTCACGCCATAGACTTCGGCCACGCCCTCGACACAGAGCTGCATCCAGCCGGTAGCGCAATGGGGGCACACGCCGCAGCCGCGATAGTGGTGCTGCATGACGCGCAGGCCGATGCGCGCCTCCTTGGGCGACACGCCGGGGCCGATCGCCGCCACCACGCCGCAGGGCTCGTGTCCCGCGATCAGGGGTCCCTTGACCGGCCCCAGGCCCAAGGACGCGGCCCCGCCGGCGGCACGGTAGAATTTCAGATCGCTGCCGCACATGCCCGAGGCCTTGATCTCGAGCACGACCTCGCCGGGGCCGGGCGTGGGATCGGCAAACTCCCGCAGCTCAAGCTTGCGGTCGCCTGCGAACACGATCCCCTTCATCGCCACGTCCTCCGATAGTCGCCCGCCAATCCGCGGCGGGATGATTGCCGGACGAGGCTAGCGTTGCGCGGCCCGCCGGTCCACGGCCAGGCCGGGCGGGGCATCCAGCTCGGGTCTTCGGAAGCGGCAAACTGCCTGGCGACGATGGCGTCGCCTGGAATTGCCAAGCCATCGGTTCGTTTGCCGGCAGCACCCCCGCGCCGATGGTCCCCAACCGAACCACTGCAAGGAGAAGCCACCGCCTGACACACCCCCTGGCCCTGCATTGCGCATGCGAACCGTAGCCGGGCACAGCGCGGCGACCCTGTGACCAAGCAGGGGCGGATTGCGTTACGCCGGGACGGTTCGACCGGCCCAAACGGCGTCGGGTCGGCCCAAACGATCGCGTGGTGACGGCAAAGGCCAATTGGTTGGGGGACTAGGATTCGAACCTAGACTGGCGGAGTCAGAGTCCGCTGTCCTACCGTTAGACGATCCCCCACCGGGATCACACGCGCTAAACGCCTCCAGAGCGCATGGCCTGGTGGCTCGGGTCCTGGTTGCGGGGGCGCTGTCTAGCATATCCCTTGCCCCCTGGGTAGCCATTGCCGATCCCCTGCCGCCAAAGGTGTGGATTGACGCAGCATTTCAACTACATCAGGGCTGCTGCTGCGATCAGGCGCATTGCCGGGTAGCGGCGCGGCCGATGGTTGCGCTATGGTGACGTCAAGCGTCTGGCGGGCCTGTATTCAACCGGCCGGACGGTCCCGCACTAGAGAACGGGGCATACGGACGTGATTGGGTATCTGAGGCCATGGCGGCGGCCGGCGCGCGACGGGGCGCAACCTGGATTTCGTCGCCCGCAGGGCGACGGGTTTGTGGATGACCGGAACCAGGCATTTCCGGACGTCTATGCCGCCCTCGATCTCGGCACCAACAATTGCCGGCTGCTGGTCGCCCGTCCCCGCGAGGACGGGTTCCGGGTCATCGACGCCTACTCGCGCATCGTCCGCCTGGGCGAAGGCCTGGCCCAGACCGAGGCGCTGGGCGAACAGGCGATGCGCCGGACCATCGACGCGCTTAGGGTCTGCGCCTCGAAAATCCGCAAGCGCCGCGTGACCCACGCCCGCCACGTGGCCACCGAGGCCTGCCGGCGCGCGCGCAACTGCCAGGAATTCGTCGCCCGCGTCCGGGCGGAAACCGGCATTGCGCTGGAAATCATCTCCTCGCGCGAGGAAGCCGAGCTGGCGCTGGCCGGTTGCGCCCCGCTGCTCGACCCGGCGCGTCCCTACGCCCTGGTGTTCGACATCGGCGGGGGGAGCACCGAACTGCTGTGGCTTTCCTTCGGTCCGGACCGGGTACCCCGACTGATCGACTGGATGTCGCTGCCCTATGGCGTGGTCGGGCTGGCCGAAAGCCAGCCCGGTGTTGCGCCGCTCGGTGCCTGGTACGAGGCGGTGGCAGCGGAGGTGGGCGCTCTCCTGGCGCCGTTCGAGGCGCGCCACGCCATTGTGAACAAGATTGCGGATGGCATGGTGCAGATGCTGGGGTCTTCGGGCACCGTCACCACCCTGGCGGGGGTGCATTTCGATCTGCCGCGCTACGACCGCTCCTATGTCGACGGGTCCTACCTCGACTTTGACGACATTGACCGTGTCAGCCGCTGGCTGGCGGAACTTTCGCCCGAAGGCCGTGCCGCCCAGCCCTGCATCGGGCGCGAGCGCGCGGACCTCGTGGTTGCGGGGTGCGCCATCCTGGCCGCGATCTGCCGCACCTGGCCCGTCGGCTCGTTGCGGGTGGCCGACCGCGGTGTGCGCGAGGGCATCCTGGCCGGTCTGATGCGCAACGGCGCCAGGCGCTAGCGGCAGTCCATGCAGGGCAGGTCCAAGGGCACGGCTGCAGGGATGACTGGGCGCGGCACCCGCGACAAGGCCGTGCGCGTGCGCGCCAAGGCGGGGCGGAGCCACTCCTCGATCCGCTGGCTCAACCGCCAGCTTAACGACCCCTACGTGGCCGAGGCGAAGCGCCGGGGCTATCGGTCGCGCTCCGCTTTCAAGCTGATGGAGCTGGACGACCGCTTCCGGTTCCTCAAGCGTGGGGCGGCGGTGATCGACCTGGGTGCGGCGCCCGGCGGTTGGACCCAGGTGGCCGTCGCTCGGGTCGGCGCCGACGCCGGGGGGCCCGGCAGAGTGGTCGGAATCGATCTTCTGCCGATGGACGCCGTTCCCGGCGCCGTCCTGCTGCAAGGCGACTTTCTGGCGGACGATGCGCCGGCACGGCTTGCCCAGGCGCTCGGCCGGCCGGCCGACGTGGTGCTGACCGACATGGCCCCGGCCTCGACCGGCCATGCCCAGACCGACCATCTGCGCATCATGGGATTGCTGGAGGCCGCAGCCGAATTCGCGGCAACGGTGCTGGCCCCGGGCGGCAGTTTCGTCGGCAAGGTTCTGCAGGGCGGGGCCGAGGCGGGCCTCCTGGTGCGTCTCAAGCGCGATTTCGCCCAGGTGCGCCACGCGAAGCCGCCGGCCAGCCGCAAGGATTCCGCCGAGCTCTACCTGGTCGCCACGGGCTTCCGCAAACGCTGAGCGGACCTGCGCGCATAGCTCGGGGGAATTTCTTGTTCCCGGGGGCGTTCTGTGTATGATGCGCCGCCATCCTCACGGCCGGCGGGGCATGGCATGGAAATCCGGGAAGCGCTGACCTTCGACGACGTGCTGCTCGAGCCTGCGGCTTCGGCCGTGCTGCCGGCCGAGACCGACACCCGCACCCGCCTTACGAAAACCATCGAACTCGGCATCCCGCTTGTATCGGCGGCGATGGACACTGTGACCGAATCGGCCATGGCCATCGCCATGGCCCAGGCCGGCGGCATCGGCGTCGTCCACAAGAACCTGGACATCGCGCGGCAGGCCGACGAGGTGCGCCGGGTCAAGAAGTTCGAATCGGGGATGGTGGTGAATCCCGTCACGATCCATCCCGAGCAGACCTTGGCCGACGCGCTGAAGCTGATGGCCGACCATCGCATCTCGGGCATCCCCGTGGTGGCGAAGGGTAGCGGCAAGCTCGCGGGAATCCTTACCAACCGCGACGTGCGATTCGCGACCGACCCCAACCAGGCGGTCAGCGATCTGATGACCAGGGACAAGCTGGTCACGGTGCGCGAGGGCGTACACCGCGAAGAAGCCAAGCGCCTGCTTCACCAGCACCGGATCGAGAAGCTGCTGGTGGTGGACGACGCCTATCGCTGCATCGGCCTGGTGACGGTCAAGGATATCGAGAAAAGCCAGGCGCATCCCTTCGCCTGCAAGGACGAAAAGGGACGCCTGCGCGTGGCGGCCGCGACCGGCGTGGGCGAAGATGGGCTCAGGCGCGCCGAGGCACTGCTGGACGCCCAGGCGGACGTGATCGTGGTGGACACCGCCCACGGCCATTCCGAAGGCGTTATCAGGGCGGTCGAGCGCATCAAGCGTATCAGCAACTACACCCAGATCATCGGTGGCAACGTGGCGACCGCCGACGGTGTGAAGGCGCTGATCGACGCGGGCGCCGACGCGGTCAAGGTCGGGATCGGGCCGGGGTCGATCTGCACAACGCGGATCGTGGCCGGCGTCGGCGTGCCGCAGCTGACGGCGGTATTCGACGCCGCCGAGCAGGCACTCAAGTCCGGCGTGCCGGTGATCGCCGACGGCGGCATCAAGTACTCCGGCGACCTGGCCAAGGCCCTGGCGGCGGGCGCGGCCTGCGCCATGGTGGGCTCGCTGCTGGCGGGTACCGACGAAAGCCCGGGCGAGGTATTCCTCTACCAGGGCCGCAGCTACAAGTCCTATCGCGGCATGGGGTCGGTGGGCGCCATGGCACGCGGCTCGGCCGACCGCTATTTCCAGCAGGAAATAAACGACTCCCTCAAGCTGGTGCCCGAGGGCGTCGAAGGCCGCGTGCCCTACAAGGGCCCGGCGCAGAACGTGATCCACCAGCTGGTCGGGGGCCTGCGCGCGGCCATGGGCTACACCGGCAATGCCACGATCGCCGATCTGCAGAAGAACCGCCGCTTCCTGCGCATCACCAGTGCGGGCCTGCGCGAAAGCCACGTGCACGACATC
The DNA here is from genome assembly GCA_964393375.1 of uncultured Rhodospirillaceae bacterium. Lineage (GTDB taxonomy): Bacteria > Pseudomonadota > Alphaproteobacteria > JAEULC01 > JAEULC01 > JAEULC01. Next base: position 1,005 of record CAYMTM010000051.1, on the reverse strand, counting down.
ATCGTCACGCGCGAGGCGCCGAACTACCGCGTGGATGGCTAGCGCGCGGTGACGCCGGGCGGGCGAGTCCAGGCCGCGATCGAGCTGCTGCGGGCGATCGACGACGCCAGGAAGGCGCCGGCCGACCGCATCGCTTCCGCCTATTTCCGCGACCGGCGCTTTGTCGGATCGAAGGATCGCGCGGCCATCCAGGGCATCGTCTACGACATCCTGCGGCGGCGTGCGCAGCTCGACTGGTGGCTCGCGAGGGCTGGAATCGAGACGCCCGGCGCGCGCACGCGCGTGATGGCCTGCCTGGCGCTGGTGACGGGATGGTCGGGCGAGGACATCGGCGCCGCCTTTTCCGGCGAGCGCCACGCGCCCTTGCCGCTCTCGCAGGTCGAGCAGGCCGCATTGCGTCGGCTCGCCGGCGGCAAGCTCGACCATCGCGGCCAGCCGACCTGGGTGCGCGGCAACGTCCCGGAATGGCTGGCGCCGGCCCTGGCCGAAGCGTTCGGCGACCGCCTGGACGCCGAGCTGCGCGCGCTCCTGGAGCCGGCGACGGTCGACCTGCGCGTCAATGCGCTGAAGGCAACGCGCGACGAAGCCCTGGCGCGGCTGCGCAGCGAGGGGCTGACTGCCGAACCCACGGAATACTCTCCGCTGGGCCTGCGCCTGGTCGGGCGAAGGCCGCTGGGCGAGACCGGCAGCTTCGCCGACGGCATTGTCGAGGTGCAGGACGAGGGCTCGCAGCTCGTGGCCCTGTTGGTCGGCGCGAGGCCGGGGATGCGCGTGGTCGATTTCTGCGCGGGCGCGGGTGGCAAGGCTCTGGCGATCGCGGCGGGCATGGAAAACAAGGGCCACGTGATCGCCTGCGACGTCTCGCAGAAGCGCCTCGAAGCTTCGGCGAAACGCCTGCGGCGGGCCGGCGTGCACAATGTCGAGCGCCGGCTGCTGGCCGACGAGAGCGACAAATGGGTCAAGCGCCACAGGCGCCGGTTCGACCGCGTGCTGGTGGACGCGCCC
>CAYMTM010000050.1:0-23153 GCA_964393375.1 uncultured Rhodospirillaceae bacterium | reverse complement strand
ACCGGAAAGGCGCGCGGCGCGTAGTCGGTGAGGCCGAGCGTCCGCACCCGCTCCACGATGGTGGCATCGTCGGCGTCACAAAGGCGGGCAGCGGCTTCGACCAGCGTGCGCAACACGGCGCTGAGGTCGAACGGCGAGCGGCTGATGACTTTCAGCACCTCGGCAGTCGCGGTCTGCTGCTCCAGCGATTCGCGCACCTCGGTGAGCAGCCGCACGTTCTCGATCGCAATCACGGCCTGGTCGGCGAAGGTGGAGACCAGTTCGACTTGCTTCTGGTCAAACGGCATGACCACGTTCCGGCTCAGCAGCAGCACACCTATCGGCTTGCCCTCACGCAGCAGCGGAACGCCGAGATGCGTGCGGTATCCGCCAAGCTTCTGGATGTCCTGCAATTCGTATTCCGGGTCGCTCACGACGTCGGCGACCTGGATTGCCCTACCCTCCAGAAGGACCCGTCCGGTCACGCTTCCGCGTCCCACCGGGAAGCGTTGGGTCTTTACGTATGCAATGAACGCGGGCGAGTTCCCATAGCTTGCGACCGACGCGTAGATTGACTCCGTGCCGGCCGGGCGCAGGATTTGGGCCATGTCGGCCTGGCAAAGTTTCGCCGCCGACTCGACCAGCGTGTCGAGGACGGTTTGCAGATCGAAGGCGGAGCGGCTGATGACCTTCAGCACTTCGGCGGTCGCTGTCTGCTGCTGCAACGATTCCGACAGTTCGTGCGTGCGCTCCTCGACCTTGCGCTCGAGGCCGGCATAAGATTCCTGCAGATCGGCCGCCATGCGGTTGAACTGGTTTGCAAGCGTTTCCAGCTCGTCGCCTGTTTTGATATCGATCCGCCGCGTCAGGTCGCCCGCGCCGATCTGTGCTGCGCCTGCCTGCAGCGCCTGGATCGGCACCACCATGCGTCGCGCCAGGAAAACCGCCGCGGCGATCGCCAGGCCAAGGCCGACGAGCATCAGGACGGCGGTACGCTGCGCCGACTCATAGAGCGGCTCCAGCGCCTCGCTGAGTGGCAGGTCGACGAACACATGCCAGTCGACCGGCTTGATCGGCGCGCTCGCGGTCAGCACCGCCCGACCCGCCGGGTCGCGGCCCGTCAATGCTTCAGCCGCCGTGCCGGCTGCCGCCGCATCGTTCAGCGCCGCCGCCACCTGCGGCAACGCGTTGAAATCGTTCTTGCGAAGCACCAGGCCGATATCGGGGTGCGCGATCAGCAGGCCACGCGAATCGACCACATAGGCATGTCCGGCCCGGCCGACTTTGATGCGCGTGATGACGTCCCAGATGAATTTCAGGTTCACCTCGGCCACGGTCACCCCGGTGTCGCGCCCCGTTCCCGCGATGGCGAGCGTGATGTAGGGCTCGGACTCCTTGCGGAAATAGACCGGGCTGAACCAGGTCTTGCGGGCCTTGGCCTCGACAAACCGTGGGTCGTTCGAGAAGTCGGTGCGGCTGCCCGTCGCGTCCATCGCCAGGCGCGATACGCGCAGCTCCTCGCGGCCGGCCGAATCGAGATGTGCGACCTCGGTCACCGCCGGGGCCTGCCGCAGGAGCTGCAGGTACTCGATCCGGCGCTGGTCGATGACCGACGGCGACCACTGTGCGCGCGTCGTCCAGCCAACCTGGCGCGTGATTTCGTCGAGGAACTGGTCGATACGCGCAGCGGCGGCGACCGCCTTCTCCTTCTGCAGCCGCGCCAGCGCCTCTTTGTTCTCGCCGTAGGAGAACCATATCTCCAGCCCGCCGCTGGCCAACAGGGTTCCGCCCACCAGCACCGCGATCAGCAGGATGTACTTGCGGAACAGGCGGCTGCGCTGGTGGACCGCGCCGGCGGCCGTTGCCCGGCCCTCCGGCCGTACCGTTTCCTGCTGCATCGCCGTCAACGGCTTACCCCGATCGCCCAAGCCGGGCGCGCCTGATCGCATGACGCATCAGCCGATCTGCCGGAGCCGCCATCCAGACGATCATGGCCACCCCTCCTCGCCCCTGGTCCGGCGATAGGTCAGCACACCAGACACAATTGTTGTGCCCGGGACAGTGTCGGTCGACAGAAGGATAGGGCTCAGCGGCACCGGCGTCTGTGCAGAAATGCACAATCTCGCCAATTCCGGCATCAATAGCTACGCACTCTGTCGACCATGTCGACCATCCGGTTGACGTCCAGCAGGGCTAGGCCGTCGCGGCGACGCTCGACCAGGCCATCGCGGGCCAGGCGATTGAGCTCGCGCGCCACCGCCTCGCGGTTGGTCGCGACGCGGCTGGCAATATCGGCATGACGCGGCACGGGCGCGATGACCGCCTGGTTCTTCTGTACGCCGGCTTCCCGGGCCATGCGGACCAGTTCGGCCTGGATCCGGTTTTGAACCGCCAGCGTGCTGAAATCCACCACCCGCTCGGTCAGGCTTCGCACCAACGCCGCCAGGTTGCGCAACACCTGCTCGGTGACCGCCGGCTGGGCGCGAAGCAAGTCCCAGAACCGGTCGCGGGACAGCGACGCAAGGACGCTCTCGGCGAGCGCCACGACGCTGGCCGAGCGCGCCTGGCCGTCGATCGCCGACAACTCACCGAAGCTCGCCCCCGTGCCCAGGTCGCGGAAGGAGATCTCCTGGCCATTGGGTGCGAAGAAAGTGATACGCACCCGGCCCTCGGTCACGAAGAAGACATCCTTGTTGGCGCTGTCCTGCCCAAAGATCTCCTGACCGCCAGCGCAAGCCCGCCAGGCGCAGGTCGAAGCAAGCCGATCGACATCGGCCGGCGACATCCCCTGCAATAGGGCAATGCGTGCCAGGGACCGCGGCTGCTGCTTTGCCTGCGCCACTGCCACCCCCCGCGGAAATTGACATGGACCAGCCGCCGGATTTTGCAGGTTTCGGCCGGGGTCCTCAATCTTGGCAGGGCGGCCCCGCTGGAGTTGCCGGCGCAGCCGCTTGCAGCGGTAACCGGGTTGCTGCAATTCCGCGGCGGCGACCGGCTTGGATCAAGTCTACAGCCGTACGATCGGGCGGGCCGCTCCGCTCCTGCTTCCGTTGCGCTGGGCCGCAATCCGCCATCGCAACGCATTGATGAGCCTGTCAAGACCCCCGCGCAGCGTGCACCGCTGCACGAAACCCTTCGACAGCGAATACTCGATGCTGCCGTACCGCATCTTGTATTCGCTTGTGCCTTGTCCGAAGTCGATGCACTGGAATCCTTCGCGAACGGCCGATTCGACCAAATTGGCAATCAGAATGTTTCCCGGACCGTATTTCCGATATTCGTAATTATAGACGGGGAACCAGCTGTGCAGGGTGCCGGCAAAGCCCAATCCGAGGTGCGACGCGATCCATTGGCCGCCGGCATAGAGGGTGGAAAGAATCGGGCGAACGCTTGGCTCGAACAGAGTGTTCGCGTTGGCCACGAGATTCCGTTTCCAGTCCACCGCGAACACGTCCGGCGAGTTTGTTCGTTTGAACTGCGCCCTCTTGCACGCGATCAGTTTGGCGACTTCCTCGCCGAAGTTGTCCGTTTGCCAAGTGAACTTGATCTTGCCAAGGTGAGAGACGAGTTGCCGTTCGTATCTGTTGATGGTCGCGAAGAAGGTCTTGTGTTCTTCCCGTATCCTGGAAAGGTAGTCAGGCGAGTCGATGTGCGCCTTGACCCCTTTCGACATTGCCGAATCCGCTACGGTCAAGTTGTCAAGAGTGGTCGGCAGATGATCGAACCGGAAGGCCTGCAGGTTTGCCTGAGCCAATAGTTCGACGGCGTCGAACTTGCGGGTCGGATCGGCGATGATCGCAAAGTAGTCCGACAACTCCGCACCCGGCTTCTCGGCGAACCCCAGCGCGCGGCCCAGATGGCGCCGGTACTGGAACGGAAAGTACCCGACTGTCGTGGAGTCCTTATCGGTGATCGCCAGCACATAGACGTCGCCGCGGACCTGTTCGACGGCTGTGCAGAATTCATGGGTGAGAAATGGCGACCTCAGCGCCATCAGGTTGCGGTGAATGTGGTCCCATCGAATACGATGTTCGCGCGGCAGCGCCCCGATCGGACAGACTGTTCCCGGCGATCTCATGGAGGCGGTTCCGTGCGAACGTCCAGGTTTAGCATCGGCGGCTCGTCCGGCATGTGGGGCTCGGGCAGGTTATTAAATGATATCAGATAATTGCGCTAAGTATTGGTTAACGGGTTCGATTTGGGCCTACATTTGTTGCCCTTGATTTCGAATGAGTTAGGTTGCAAGAGTTCTTCCACAGTTGGCTGCGACTTCCGCAGACCAGGGCGATTACCATCCTGCCCGTGCAAGGTGCTGCTGACGTACGGATATATGTAGAAATACCTAGGACATGCCCGGCTATGAACCAGTCGACCAAGGCGCGCCGGTTCATGCTCGTGGCAGTATCGCTTTGCATCGTCATAGCGGTGACCGCGGGGCTGCTGGAACTGTCGCTGCAATTGGCCGCGCGCGCGATTCCCCAGGTCGACGTCCTCCTGCGGCCACAAGGCGTGGTGCCGTTCCTCACGGACGCCGAGCTTGGCTTCAAGGGAAATCCGCGGTTCGCGGAGCACGATGCGAACGGATTGCGCAATGCAGCGGTGCCGGACACGGCCGACATCGTCGCGATCGGCGACTCACATATCTATGGTGTGAGCGTCGCGCCGGAGCAATCCTGGCCGAGCATCCTGGAGAAGGTCACGCTCTGCCGAACCTACGACATGAGTCTTGGAGGGTATGGCCCGCTGCAATATGCAGTCCTCGCCATGGGGTCTACTTCACTTTCGAGTGCGGAGCACCGGGCAAGAACCTCGCGTAGTGCCTGCTCCGTGAAGCGCATCAGCAAAGATCCCTTTCCAGGCTTGCGAAGAGATCGTCGAATACGCGAGACCGCAGGTTCGACCTGACCCATTCTGCTCGCTCCGATGTTGCCCATTGATGAGGCGCCGAGTTGCGTAGCATCGCGATAGCGCTCGAAAGGGATGCAGGTTGCCCTACTGGGACGGCAATGCCGGCGCCCGTCTGCTGCACGATCGCCGCAGCTTCGCTCACCGTTCCGTAGGCGATGATGGGCCGTGAGGAAGCCATGTAGTCGAACAGCTTCAGCGGCACCCACCCGTCGTATCGCGCATTGCAGACGAGTAGCAACGCGTCCGCCTCGTCCATGAATGCCGGAACTTCGCGCGCGTTGACGTGCCGGTGGAATTCAATGCTGCCCGGAAATTCCGCGTCGACGGCAGATAGGAGCTCAGCGAACCCCGTTGACTGAGCGCCGGCGACTACGAGCGAAAATGCTTGGGGGCGCAAACCCGGTGCGCCCAACATCGCGCGAAGGTCGACGAGAAGAGGCTCGATGTGCATCGGTTCAGAGAATCGGCCCAAGAAAACGAGCCTGAAGCGACGATGGTCGCGCGAACCGGCCAGCTGCTTGCGCTCCGAAAGACTGGCATCCGGCACGCCGTTTCGATGGACGTAAAGGATCTTCGATCTGAGAAACGGGAATGTTTTCAGATAGGCGTTCCGCTTTCCCGGCGTGACAAACGTCACGGCGTCGGCGGCGCGCAGACAAAGGGTTTCCCAGCGCCGGCTTGATCGCGTGGTCGAAACATAGGGCGGCGGCAACACGGTCCACTCATCGCGATATTGTAGCACCAGCCTGGTGGTCGCTCCGCAGGCCCATTTCATCAACCAAGCGGCCACAAACCCTGCGAAATCCGGTCCGGACGACATGACGATCGCCGGGCGGCGGAACGTCGACCTCGCCAGCGCGATTTCTGCCATCAACAGCGCAACATCCAGGCCCCCGTCCACTGCGTTGATCAATCGGAACATCGGGCGCTTCACAGGATGCTCGATTTCGTCGATCTCCAGTTGTGGCCGCAGCACCGCCACTGTTGCCGGCAGTTCCTCCAAGGGGAGCGATCGGTCGGATCCCCCGCGCTTTTCAGGCGCCGCGACGACCTGCACATTCCAGCCGCGGCGAGCAGCCGCCTTGACGATCTCGTAAGGAAGGATCGCTCCCGTCGAATAGTTGGGCGGGAAGCCCCAGGAGAACATGACCATGGCCCGTGCTTGGGCCGCGGTATGCGGTTGCAGCCGTCGCACCGCAGCGAGAGCCGCGACACGTGCGAGCCGGCTCGCGAATCGCAATGTCTCGACTAACGGGCCAAGCCTCGCCCCTGGTACGCGCAGCATCGCAGCCTGGGAATCCACAGCCTCGCTTGACGGGGCCCCTTGATGGTTCCTTGTCTTGGTTGGACCCGCTTTGCCCCATATGACCCCGCCTGCGCGCGGTGCACAAGAGGGTGGTGTCCGGGGGTGCCGCGCGGCCATGCGGGGGCCGGCTCCAACCCAGAGGCACCGCAACAACGGTGGTTGCACGGGAACGGCCTTTAATTGACCGCGCATTCAGCGAAAGTTAAGGTTTTGCCCGGTTCAATCGGGTCGCGAAAGAACGACCGTTTCGCCCCTTCTAGGACCCTGCCGTGTTGCGCCTGGTCTTTCCGCCCGACCGCGAGAAGCCGCTGAAGCTGCTGTGCATCGGCGCGCACGCCGACGATATCGAGATCGGGTGCGGCGGGACGGTCCTACGCCTGATCGAGGAGAACAAGGACATCGTCGTGCGCTGGATCGTCTTCACGGGCGAAGATTGCCGCGCCGGCGAAGCGCGTGGCAGCGCCGAAGCGTTCCTTGAGGGCAGTGCCGCCCGAACGATCGAGGTGCACAAGTTCCGCGACGGCTATCTGCCCTCGGTCAGCGCCGAGGTAAAGGACCGCTTCGAGGCGCTGAAGCGCGAGTTCACGCCGACCCTGGTATTGACGCACTACCGGCGCGACGCGCATCAGGACCACCGGCTGTTGAGCGAGCTTACCTACAATACCTTCCGCAACCACCTCGTGCTCGAATACGAGATCCCGAAATACGACGGCGACCTGGGCAATCCGAATGTGTTCGTCCCGCTCACGCGTGCCCAGCTCGCGCGAAAGATTGCGCTGATCGGCAAGCACTTCCCCAGCCAACACAACCGCGGCTGGTTCACCGACGAGACGTTCCAAGCGATGGCGCGTCTACGCGGTATCGCCTGCAACGCGCCGGAGGGCGTCGCGGAGGGGTTTTACGGCTTGAAGATCGTTGTCTGACGGGGATGGGCTTTCACGATCAATCGCTGGGTCGCCGGCAGCGTGCCGCACGACCGCGGAGGCAAAGACATGAAGTTCACGGCTACGAAGCTGGCAGGCGCCTTCATCATCGACGTCGAACGGCGCGAGGACGACCGCGGTTTCTTCGGACGCGTTTTCTGTCAACACGAATTCGCCGAGCACGGCTTGAAGCCGGTGATTGCACAGGCTAACATTGCGTTCAACCGTAAGCGGGGCACGATGCGGGGCATGCATTTCCAGTTCCCGCCCAAGGCGGAGACCAAACTGGTGCGGTGCACGCGCGGCGCGATCATCGACATCATCGTTGACCTGCGCCCCGAGAGTCCGACCTACCTCGACCATATCGCTGTGGAGCTGACGGCCGAGAACCGCCGCGCGCTCTATGTGCCCGAGCGATTTGCCCATGGCTATCAGGTGCTGGAAGATGGCACCGAAACGAGCTATCAGGTGGGCGAATTCTACGCGCCACAGCAGGAGGGCGGGCTGCACCACGCCGACCCGCGGCTGGGCCTTTCCTGGCCGCTGCCAGTCAGCGAGATTTCGCCCAAGGATACCGCATGGAAGATGCTGGCTGAGGTGGAGCCGGAGATCCGGCGGAGGATGCACCTCGCCGCCTAGAGATTGAAGCCGCCCGGACTTCAGCAGGAGGAAGTGCCGTGCTTATCGTCGATACCGCGCTGAAGGCGCGCGAGCAGGAAGGCAAGCCCATCCGCGTCGGCATGGTCGGTGCCGGATTCATGGCCCAGGGGCTGACGAACCAGATCACGCACAGTGTGCCGGGCATGCGCATGGCGGCGATCTACAACCGTCGACCCGAGCGCGCGCTAGGCGTCTACCGGTACGCCGGGCGCAACGAGATTGCGACGGTGGGCACACAGGCCAAGTTCGATGCCAGCGTACGCGGTGGCGTGGCGACGGTAGCCGAGGACCCGTTTCTGATCTGCCGCTCGCCCGAGATCGATGTGGTAGTCGACACAACCGGCTCCGTCGAGTTCGGCGCGCGCGTTGCGCTCGAAGCCTTCACGCACCAGAAGGCCGTCGTTCTGATGAACGCAGAGCTCGACGCCACGATCGGCCCGATCCTGCAGGTCTATGCCAAGCGCCACGGCGGCGCCCTGTCGGCCTGCGACGGAGACGAGCCGGGCGTCCAGATGAACCTGGTGCGCTGGGTTAAGGGCCTTGGCTTGATCCCGCGCGTGATCGGCAACGTCAAGGGTTTGCAGGATCCCTACCGCAATCCCACCACGCAGAAAGGCTGGGCCGAGCGGTGGGGCCAAAATGCAGCCATGGTGACCTCGTTCGCCGACGGCTCGAAGATCAGCTTTGAACAGTCGATCGTCGCAAATGCGACCGGCTTCAAGGTGCTGAAGCGGGGCATGTCGCGCGGCGTGAAATACGACGGGTCGATCATGGATATCGCCAAGCTCTATGACCTGGAGCAAGTGCGGGCGCTGGGCGGCATCGTCGACTACACGGTCGGTCCCGGCGGCGTGAAGGTGTTCGTGCTGGCCGAGCATCCCGATCCCAAGCAGCGGCATTATCTGAATCTCTACAAGATGGGCGAGGGGCCGCTTTATCCGTTCTGGACGCCCTATCACCTCGTGCATTTCGAGACTCCATTCTCGATCGCGCGCGTGGTGCTCTTCGGCGACAACCTTGCGCCCCCGCTTGGCGGGCCGGTGGTCGAAGTCTGCGCCGTCGCCAAGCGCGACCTCCAGGCCGGCGAACGCCTGGACGAGTACGGCATGTACATGACCTATGGTGAAGCGGTTAACGTCGAGGAGATGAGCGCCAGACAGTACCTGCCCGAAGGGCTGGTCGAAGGCTGTCGCCTCAAGCGGCCGATCGCAAAGGACGAGGTGCTGACCTACGCCGATGTCGAATTGCCGGAAGGCCGCATTGCCGACCGGCTGCGCGCCGAGCAGTATCGCCACTTCCGCAACGAGAACTGGCTGGAAGAGCGCTTGAATAATACCCAGCGCACCGCGGCCGAATAGCAGACACGCGCAGCCCGGCGTTATTGGGGAGCTGTCATTCCGTACTCCTTGTTTCTGCGGGGACGAATTCGCAGGGAATGGGACATGAGGTCCCGCGGGTTTGAGGTTTGTTAATCATCTCCATGCTGTAACCGAAAGGGCCTGCCGATCCGCGTGGCGCGCCGCAGGCGGAGGCAGATCGCGATGGAGAGGACGATGGCCGTCGAGGCCGGCGCCGTAAACAGACCACTCCCTGCGAAAGGTGCCGTACGGTGGTTCGGCGACGCGCGGTCCGCAGCGCTGGCGACAGTGGCCGCCACGTTCATCGCGGCCGCGGTCGGCTACGGCATCTTTTTCCGCCTTGCGAAACAATACCCGTCGACCAGTCCGGCCAGCATCATGGCCGTTGCGGCGGCCTGCATCGCGATGTCCTGGGTGCGGATCGACACGCTTTCGCCGGCGCTCCGCCTTTTCGTGCGCGCCAGCGCGATAGTTTGCGGGACCAACGGCTTCCTGCTTTACCCCAATTTTCCGATCGCCGATGACGCGTTGGGTGGCTGGGCGCGCATTCTGGTGCTGACGGTATGGGGGCTGACGCTGCCAGCGGCGATCCTGGCGCTCTGGCGGCCGGCCTGGCTCATCTTCTGCAGTTTCTATCTGATCTGGATCAAGCTTTACGCAGGCTATCTCACCGGGTTCTGGTACCAGACCACCCTCGACATTCTGCCGATCTTCCAGACGCCTGCCATCGTAGGCTGCACGGTCGCCGGGTTGGCGATCATTGGCCGCGCCCGGCCAAAGCTTGGCGCGGTGATGGCCGAGAATCGTGACCTTGTCTGCGGCGCCACGCTGCTGGCCGGGATCGCCACGCACGCCGCCAGCTATTTCCGCTCCGGGCTGTACAAACTCCTGATCGACGGGCCGCTGTTCTATTGGCCGCTGTCCAACGAGATGAAGTACTTTTTCCGCGGCGCGCTGTACCAGAAACTGCTGTTGTGGGCCGACCTGCCGTTCGTCACCCAGATTATGGACGCGCTGCTAGACTTCGTGCGGTTGCCGATGTCGATTGCGATCTTCGTGGCACAGATCGGAGCTGTGGCCGCGTTCGCCAACAAGCGCCTGATGATCGTGCTGTTCGCGTTCCTCGACCTGATGCATTTCGGTATCTTCGTCGCGGCGGGCGCGAATTTCTGGCAGTGGCTTGTATTCAACTTGGTCATCATCGCCGCCGTGGCGCGGTTGCCGGCTGGCTACTTCAACTGGCGCGCAGGGCTCGTTTGCGGCGCGGTCGTCATCGCCTCCCCGCTGGCGGTGGCAAATGCCACGCTGGCATGGATCGATATGCCGGCGATCAACGCAATGTACTTCACGGTGCGCGACGACAAGGGCCACGAGACTCGTGTCCCATTTACCTACTTCGGCTTCTATTCCTATCCGTTAGGCCATGCGAGCTTCGGGCTACCGCCCGGATTGCAGGTTGCCACGCGAACGGGTGGGTCGGCGTACAGTGCCGCGCTGGCCGAGCGGCTGAAAACCTGCGACATCCAAGCAGAATCTTCGGCCTCGCCTTTCGCCGGCGACTGGAAGCCGCAGGCCGTGGCCAAGTTCATTCGCGATTACCACCACTGGATGCTCCGCCAGCATCGCGACGGGCATTGGCGGCACATGCTCTACCCGCATCATTTCTGGAATGCGCCATCAATCGCGCCGGAGTTCGACCGGGTTGATCTGACCAAGGTCGATGCCTATGTTCTGCACGTGGAGGCCGTGTGCGTAACAGGACTCGGCACGGCAAGGAAGCTGGGTAGCAGCGAATATGTCATCGACGTCCGCTGACGCCGCCGACCTGACGATCGTCTATGACGGCGACTGCCCGTTCTGCTCGCGCTACGTGCGGTTACTACGCCTTCGCGAGAGCGCCGGAAGCGTCGCCCTGGTCAATGCGCGCGACGGTGGGCCGGCGGTCGATCGGCTGCTGCGTGCGGGTTACGACCTGAACCAGGGCATGGTGGCGGAGATGGCGGGGCGGGTCTATCAGGGCGCCGACTGCATCCATTTCCTGGCGCTGATGAGCACCGGCAGTGGTCTGTTCAACCACGTCAACGCCGTCGTGTTCCGTCATCCACGGCTGGCCGCGGTGCTCTACCCCGTGCTGCGTTGCGGGCGGAATCTGGCGCTGGCGCTGCTCGGCCGCGGCAAGTTGCCGGTGAGTGCCTGAAGTTGCCTACCAAACCTCCTTTGCCGAAGTATCGACCGGAGGCTGCCAGTGCAGGTCGGGGTCGATCTGGCCGGTGGCGATCAGGTGCTTCAGCTGTTCCAGCCGCGTGAAGCCGCGGAACTGGAACATTTCCTTGGTCATGGCGATGCGCTTGAACGTGTCATAGAGCTGGTGGGCGCCGCGCTCGGCCGTCCAGCGGCAGCGGAAATCGGGCAGGTGCCGTTTGATCTTCGCGAACGATGTGCGGTAGCTGCGATTGTCGCCGCCCGGCTTGCCCATCGTGACGGTCGAGCCGTCGAACACCTTGCCGACGATCTCGGCGATCTCCCGGATGCGGTAGTTCTGGGCATCGTCGCCGACGTTGAAGATCTGGTTGTGTACCCGGTCGATCGGTGCCGTCAGGGCCAAGGCAACCGCCTGGCTGATATCGTTCACATGGACCAGCGGCCGCCAGGGCGTTCCGTCGCTGGTCATCCGGATCTCTTTGGTCGTCCACGCCAAGCCCGCCAGGTTGTTCAGCACGATGTCGAAGCGCATACGCGGACTTGCGCCGAATGCGGTGGCGTTGCGCAGGAAGGTGGGCGAGAAACGTTCGTCGGCCATCGCACCGACGTCACGCTCCACCAGCACCTTGCACTTGGCATAGGCCGTCTGCGGGTTGGGCGTCGAGGTCTCATCGCGCTCGCCGCCGTCTTCGGCCGCGCCATAGACGCTGCAAGACGAGGCATAGACGAAGCGTCGCACGCCGGCATCCTTGCATGTCCTGGCGAGTCGAACCGAGCCCTGGTGGTTGACCGCGTAGGTGGTGCGTTCGTCTAGGTCGCCCAAGGGGTCGTTCGATAGCTCCGCCAAGTGGACCACGGCTTCGAAACCGGCCAGGTCGCCGGCGGTGACGGAGCGGATATCCTTGGTCAGGGTCAATGGTCGTGGGCGCTGGTCGTTGTAGAGCCAGCCGTCGCGATAGAAGCCGCAGTCGAGCCCTACGACCTCGATGCCGCGATCGATCAGCAGCGGTGCAAGGACCGCGCCGATGTAGCCGTCTACGCCCGTAACGAGCACTTTCATCGCGCCCCACCTTCCTGGTTGAATATTGGGGCGAGTTTTTACTTATTTAATGCTACAAGGGCAACTATCATGAATTCGCTGTTTGCGTCGTTCAGCTTATTCAACGATTTAGCCAATCTTAACCAATTTCGCTATACCTAAGAAAGGAGTAAGATTTTTCTAACATGATTAAGACAACGACGATGCGAAGCTGGAAATGCGGGTCCGGTGTCGGCGGCCAAGTGCGGGTGGTTCGAAGTGATGGCTAAGAATACCCGCCCTCGAAGTCCCGGGACCGGTGATGTTGCAGGTTGAAGCTTTGCCGCCCAAGGAGCGCCGCGAGGGGATGGCGGAGCTGTTGCGCGAGACCGCGCGCGAACTGCGCGAGCATGGAGAGCTCTTGTACTTCTTCGCCTGGCGCGATGTGAAGATTCGTTACAAGCAGACCGTCCTGGGCGTGCTGTGGGCCGTCTTGCAGCCGCTGCTGACCATGCTGATTTTCACCATCGTGTTCGGCCGGCTGGCGAATATCCCGACCAACGGCATGCCGCATGCCGTGTTTTATTTCTGCGCCTTGGTGCCCTGGACCTACCTGTCCACCACCATCAGCACCGGCAGTGCCAGCCTGATCTCGAACGCAGACCTGCTGACCAAGATCTATTTCCCGCGCATCATCCTGCCCGGCGCCGTGGCACTGGGCGCGCTGATGGACTTCGCGGTGGCGTCGGTGCTGATCGTGGGTTTCGTGCTCTACTACGGGCTTCCGATCGGCTGGAATCTGCTGCTGTGGCCGCTGCTGGCCGTGCCGATGGTCATGCTGGCCACGAGCGTCGCCATGGTCCTGGCGACGCTAAATGTGAGATACCGCGACCTGAAATACGTCGTGCCCTTCGCCATCCAGCTGCTGTTTTTCGTCACGCCGATCATCTATCCGGCCAGCATGGTTCCCGACAAATTCCGGTGGCTGCTGATGGTGAATCCGGTAAGCGGGTTGATCGAGGGCTTCCGGTATGCGGTCATGCCCGACCTTACCATGCACTGGGACATGCTCGTCGTTTCGCTCGTGGTGACCGCCGTGCTGCTGCTGGCCGCCGTCCTGTTCTTCAAGCGAAGCGAACGAGCCTTCGCCGACTACGTCTAAGGGACGGAGATCCATGTCGGCACCGGCGAAGGGCACCGTCGAAGTCAGGCACTTGTCCAAGCGCTACCGGATCGGAAGGCGCCTGGACGCGCTGACGCTGCGCGAGCACCTGGTCGAGCTTCTCAAGGCGCCGCTCAGGCGCTGGAGGACCGAGCCGCCATCGATCTGGGCATTGAACGACGTATCTTTCGACATCGGCCGTGGCGAAGTCGTCGGCATCATCGGGCGAAACGGGGCGGGCAAGAGCACGCTCCTGAAACTGCTCTCGCGCATCGTCTTCCCCACCGCAGGATCGATCAGGGTCGGGGGGCGCGTGGCGTCCCTGCTGGAAGTCGGCGTGGGCTTCCATCCCGAGCTGACCGGCCGCGAGAACGTCTATCTCAACGGTTCGATCATGGGCATGCGCAAGAGGGAGGTCGACGCGCGCTTCGATGCCATCGTCGAATTCGCCGGTGTCGACCAGTTCATCGACACGCAAATCAAGCACTACTCCTCGGGCATGCGCCTGCGCCTGGGATTCGCCGTAGCCGCCCATCTGGACCCCGACGTGCTGGTCGTTGACGAGGTGTTGGCAGTGGGCGACGCCAGCTTCCAGAAGAAGTGCCTTAATGCGATGGAGGGGCTGCAAAGCAGCGGCCGTACTGTGCTGTTCGTCTCGCACAACATGGCTGCTGTCGAAAACCTGTGCTCGCGGGCGATCTGGATCGACAGCGGGCGCATCCGCATGGACGGAGATGCGAGAGAGACGATCAGGGCCTACATGGGCGCGTTCGGCGACAGCGTCGTTGCAGGGTCGGACCTGACGAAGGCAAACCGGTTGGGCATCGGCAAGCTGCGGTACACGCGCATCGAATTCTTGGGACAGGACGGAACCCCGTGCGCCGCGACGCGCTGCGGCGACGCGCTGGTGATCCGTTTGCACTATGTGGCGGAAGAGCCCGTTCCGACGCCGAGCTTCGGCTTCCGCCTGTTTACGACAATGGGCACACAGATAACGGAATCCAACGCCGCCATGCACGGAACGCCGATCAGCTCGGTTATGGCCGGTCCAGGGAGCCTGGACGTGGAGATCGAGAGTCTCAACCTGCTCCCCGGCCGCTATCTACTGTCACTATGGATCACCGGCCCGGGCGGCCAGCCGGTCTACGACGGCGACGTCCAGGCCGTTCTCGACGTCGATCCCGCCAATGTCTACGGGTCCGGTCGCATGCCCGATCCCCGCCACGGCATCATGTATTTTCCGCAGCGTTGGCGGGTGCCCGACGCCAGGCCGGCGCTCGACAAGACCGGCACGGGACGCCGCTAGACATGCGCGCGCCGGCAAGCGTCGACGGAGCCGGGCGCGAGTACCGCGCTGGCGACTGGATCGAAGTGCGCAGCGCCGCCGAGATCCTGGACACGTTGGACGACCGGGGCAGACTGGACGGACTGCCTTTCATGCCCGAGATGCTGCAGTTCTGCGGCAAACGGTTCCGCATCTCCAAGTCGGCGCACAAGGCCTGCGACACGATCTTCAAGAACCGTTTGCGGCGCATGGATCACGCCTATCATCTTGAGGGCCTTCGTTGCGATGGCGCGGCGCATGGCGGATGCCAGGCGGGTTGCCTGCTGTACTGGAAGTCGGCTTGGCTAAAACCTGCCGGCGGCGCGCGGGCGGCGGGCGAACCGACGCCGACAGCGTCCGACAATGCGGGATTGGTCCGGGGCATCGACGCACTTAGGAATCACACGCTCGCCTGGACCGACGAAGCGGTCGGCGCCGAGTACCGCTATCGCTGCCAGGCGACCGAGCTGGTCGACGCGACGCAACCGCTGGAATGGTGGGGCCCGCGGCAGTACCTGAAGGATGTGCGTTCCGGCAACTTCAAGCTGTCCACCGTCCTCTACTTCGCGGCGCGCGCATTCTTCAACATCGTGTGGCGGCGCATCACACGCGACCCGGACTATCCCTACGTACCGGGAACGGCGCAAGGCAGGGTCGAAGGCAAGCCCTTGAACCTGCGGCCCGGTGAGCTGGTCCGGGTCAAACCTCGCGAAGAAATCATGCGGACGCTGGACCGCAAGCGCAGGAATCTCGGCCTGTCGTTCGACGTGGAGATGGAGCCATTCTGCGGCAAGACGTTCCGCGTGCTGCGGCGCGTGGAGAAGCTCATCAACGAACAAACCGGGATGATGATCCACGTCAAGCGGGATTGCATCGTGCTTGAAAGCGTTGTGTGCGGTGGGTGCCGCAGTCGCAATCGCATGTTCTGCCCGCGGGCGATCTTTCCCTATTGGCGAGAAATCTGGCTGGAGAGGGTGGAATGACCGCCACCGAGGGCACGGTCGCCACGATCCCGCCATCTGCGGCCGGGCGCCGGCAGTCGGACCCCGGTCACGCCGCTGCTGCCGGGGGCCAGCCGCTCGTCAGCATCCTGACGCCCGCATACAACGAGCAGGAGTACCTGCGGGAATGCATCGAAAGCGTGCTGGCCCAGACCTACCAGAACTGGGAATACACGATCGTAAACAACCAGAGTACGGACGCAACCCTGGCAATCGCCGAGGAATATGCGGCGCGCGACCGCCGAGTCCGCGTTCACACCACGCCGGCGTTTTTGCCTGTAATCGCCAACCATAACCATGCGCTGCGCCAGATGTCGCCCGCAGCGAAATACTGCAAGATCGTGTTCGGCGACGACCTGATCTATCCGCACTGTCTGGAGCGGCTGGTCGAAGTCGCCGAAGCGCATCCCAGCGTGGCAATCGTCGGCGCCTACCGCATCCTTGGCGACAAGGTCGAGGCCGCTGGGTTGCCCTATCCCAGGACCGTCTCATCGGGGCGCGAGCTCTGCCGCGATTTCCTCGCGGGTGGTCCCTACATATTCGCCGCGGCGAGCTCGCTGCTGTTCCGCGCCGATGTCGTGCGCAGCCGGCCCGCGTTCTTCAACGAACCGCACCTGAATGCCGACACGCAGGCCTGCCTCGAAGTGCTCGAGGACCGCGACTTCGGGTTTGTTCACGAAGTGCTGGTCTTTGCGCGCCTTCGCGAATCGATCTCATCGCCGGTGCGGCAGTTGAACCGCTACCTGCCGGACAAACTGAGCTTGGTGGAGAAATACGGCCCGCGCTACTTCGACAAGGCCGAGCTCGACGCCTCGATATCCCACCACTTGCGCCAATATTACAGCTACCTTGGCACCCAATTCGGCCGCGGGCGCGGGCCGGAGTTCTGGAAGTTCCACCGCGAGCAATTGGCCGCGACGGGCCGACGGCTCAGCACGGGCCGCGTGCTCGCCAATGCCGTCGTCTATTTGGCGGAAGCTGCGCTGCGCCGCATCCGCCGCGCGCTATAGCCGGCGGTGATCGCGGAACTCGGCCACTTGGAATGAACAGGAACGTGCGATGAAGGTTGTGCTCTTTTGCGGCGGTCAGGGTACGCGGCTCAGGGACTTTTCGGAAGCCATCCCGAAACCGCTTGCCCCGCTCGGCTACCGGCCCATGCTTTGGCACGTCATGAAGTACTATGCCCATTTCGGCCACGCCGACTTCATCCTCTGCCTCGGCTACAAGGGCGACGCCATCAAGCGCTACTTCCTCGAATACAACGAGGCGCTTTCGAACGACTTCGTGCTCAGCGAGGGCGCCAGGCGCATCGACATGCTGCGCAAGGACATCGAGGACTGGCGCATCACCTTCGTCGATACCGGGCTGAACTCGAACATTGGCCAGCGGCTGATGGCCGTACGGCGATTCGTGAAGGGCGAGGCCATATTCCTTGCCAACTACAGCGACGGCATGACCGACCTTGCGCTGCCCGAACTCATTGCCGAATTCAAGGCCCGCAAGGCGATCGCCATGTTCCTTGCCGCCCGCCCCCACTACAGCGGACATTTCGTGCGTCGCGGACCCGACGGGCGTGTGCTATCGGTGGACAACGTCGTCAAGGCAGACGCCTGGATCAACGGCGGTTACTTCGTCTTCTCGAACGAGATCTTCGACTATATGCGGCCGGGCGAAGAGTTGGTGGAAGAGCCGTTCGAGCGGTTGATCGCCAAGGGAAAGCTGTACGCCCGGGCCTACGAGGGCTTCTGGCGTGCCGTCGACACGTTCAAGGATCTCCAGGCTATGGAGGCCCTGTTGGCCCAGGGCAAGGCGCCCTGGCAGGTATGGCTCGGCGGCAGCGCCGCCGCCGGGGAACAAGCCGTGCAGGCCCAGCCTGGGCCGAAGCGGATACGCCCGGGCAAGACTCCCAAGAAGCCCGACTAGACGGCTGACCGCCGGCCTCCGCCGACCGAGGTCAGTTAACCGACGCCCGCCGCGGGCGGTTGACCACCGTGCGCTCCAGCAGGGCCACGCTCTTCTCCACCCCTTCGATCGGCGGCATCATCTGGTCTTCGTGCTCGATCGACAGCACGTCGTCGTAGCCCGACGCCGCCAGGGCGGCGCAGAAACTGCCCCACCATTGCTCGCCGTGCCCGTAACCGAGCGTCACGTAGTTCCAGCTCCGTTCCTGCCAGTTGCTGCCGAGCTGGTTCTCGATCACGCCGTTGGTGGCGCCGATCAAAGGATCGATGCGCGTGTCCTTGGCATGGACGTGGTAGATCGCGCCCTTTAGCCCCCGCGTCGCCACCAGCGGGTCGGCGCCCATCCACATCAGGTGGCTGGGGTCGAGATTGGCGCCGACCGTCTCGCCGACCGCGTCGCGCAGCTTGTGCAAGGTGCGCACGTTGTAGACGTTCTGGAACCCATGCAATTCCAGGCACAGCTTCCTGATGCCCAGATTGTTGGCGTATTTCACCAGGTCCTTCCAGTAGGGGATCAATGCCTCGTCCCATTGCCAGCGCAGCCATTCGCGCAGCTCGGCCGGCCATTCCACGGTGATCCAGTTTGCGTGCTGGCCGCCCGGCGCGCCGGGGCAGCCCGACATCATCACCACGCGCTCCACGCCCATCAGACTCGCCAGCCTGATCGTGTCGCGCGTCACTTGATCGTGCTTCTTGCCGTTGGGGCCGGGATCGAGCGGATTGCCCGAGCAATTGAGCGCGCTCAGCCTCACGCCATGATCGGCCAGTCTTGCCTTCAGCTCGCGCCGGGCCGGCTCGCTGTCCAGCATCTTCTTCAGGTCGATATGCGGCGCGGTCGACCAGTTGCCGCAGCAGATCTCTATCATGTCGAGCTTGAGGCGTGCCGCATGGGCAAGGACCTGGTCGAACGGCAGCGAGGCCAGGCTGTCGGTGTTCATGCCGATCTTCACGGGGTCTCCTCCGGGGGCGTTGCCGCGGATGTGTCATATCGCCACCGCATGGTAGTGGCAAGCGTTGACACGCCGCATGCCGCGTGGCGAGGTTGCGCGATGGACATCAAGGCGTTCCGCGCCTCTACGGACGAGGCCAGGCCGCCCGCCGGCCTGTCCGACGCGCTCCAGGCCCTGTGGTGGGACGCCAAGTGCGACTGGCCGAAGGCGCACGAGCACGCCCAGGCCCAGGATGACAAGGAGGGCGCCTGGGTGCACGCCTACCTGCACCGCAAGGAAGGCGACCTGTCGAACGCCGGCTACTGGTACCGCCGGGCGGGGAAGAAGCGCCCGGCCATTTCGCTGGACGCGGAATGGGAGGCGATTGCGGCGGCGTTGCTGAGGGACGCCGGCTAAGCCTTCAACGCCTCGTCTTGCAGGAAATCGAAGTCGCAGCCCTTGTCGGCCTGCATCACGTGCTGGACGTAGAGCTTGTGGTAACCGCGCTTCGGCATCGCGGGCGGCTTCCACTGGGCGCGGCGGCGCTCCAGCTCCTTGGCATCGACGAGCATGTCGATGCGGCGCTTGGGGACGTCGAGCGCGATGATGTCGCCGTCGCGCACAAGGGCCAGCGGCCCGCCGACCGCGGCCTCGGGCGCCACGTGCAGCACGATCGCACCATAGGCCGTGCCCGACATGCGCGCGTCCGAGACGCGCACCATGTCCTTCACGCCGGCCTGTGCCAGCTTTCTGGGGATGGGGATTCCGCCGGCCTCGGGCATGCCCGGCGCGCCGATCGGGCCGATGTTGCGCAGCACCAGTACATGGTCCTTGGTGACGGGCAGGGCGGGGTCGTCGATGCGCGTGGCCAGGTCTTCGAGCCCCTCGAACACAAGGGCCGGCCCTTTGTGCTGCATCAGACCGGCCTCGGCCGCCGCGCGCTTGATGACCGCGCCGTCCGGCGCCAGGTTGCCGCGCACGACGGTCAGCGCCTCGCCCGGCGAGACGGGATTGCTCTCGGGGCGGATGATCTTGCCGTCCACGAAGGGCAGCCAGCGCTTCAGCATATCGGCGATCGTGTCGCCGGCCGCGGTCATGGCGGATGTGTCGATCTTGTCGCCCAGCTGGCGCAGCAGCGCGGGCAGGCCGCCGGCGGCGTGGAAATCCTCCATGTAATTCTTGCCAACCGGTTTCAGGTCCACCAGCACCGGCGTCCGGCGACCGATCTGGTCGAGTTCCTCCAGGTCCATCTTCAGCCCCACGCGCCCGGCGATGGCGGCGAGGTGGATGACGGCGTTGGTCGACCCGCCCAGCGCCGCCAGCACCACCATGGCATTGCGGATCGCGGCCTGCGTCACGATCGCGCGCGGGCTTGGCCCGCCGGCCTTGGCCATCTCTACCGCGCGCATGCCCGTCGCTTCGGCATGACGCAGGCGTTCGGCATGGACGGCGGGGATCGAGGCGCCGCCCGGCAGCATCAGGCCCAGGGTTTCGGCCAAGCAGGCCATGGTGCTGGCCGTGCCCATCACCGTGCAGGTGCCGTGGCTGGCGATCAGGCGCCCGTGGCCCTGCTTGAGTTGCTGGTCGGTTATCAGGTTGGCGCGCCGGGCGTACCACAGGCGCCGGCAGTCGGTGCAGGCGCCCAGCCGCTCGCCCTCGTTCATGCCGGCCAGCGCCGCGCCTACCACCTCGATCAGCGTCGGCGCGTCGGCCGAGAGCGCGCCCATGATCTGCGCCGGCACGGTCTTGTCGCAGCCCCCGATCAGGACGGCGGCGTCGACCGGCTGTGCGCGCAGCATTTCCTCGACATCCATCGCCATCAGGTTGCGCAGCAGCATGGTGGTGGGCGAGCAGAAGGATTCGTGTAGCGAGATGGTCGGGAACACGAAGGGAATGCCGCCGGCCGCCAGCACGCCGCGCTTGATCGCCTCGATCACCTCGGGCGCGGTGGCGTGGCAGGGATTGAAGTCGGACGCGGTCGAGCCGATTCCCACCACCGGCAGGTCCAGCACCTCGTCGCCATAGCCCGCCGACTTCAGGAAGGCGCGGCGCAGGAACAGCGCGAACTCGGCGTCGCCGTAGCTGGTCAGCCGGGACTTCAGGCCTTTGGCCATGCTCTTCACCCCGCAATCTGAATTCGCGCGCGAGCGTCCTCGCCGCGACAGCGCTTGTCAACCCGGACGCTTCTGCTGCGCGGCCGTGCCCGATATGCTGCGCACCCTGGCCTTCGGGAGCATGACATGAAGCGGATCGGCCTGGTCGGCGCGGGGTGGGTTACGCAGCACCATCTGGACGGCTATCGCGCGCTGAAGGATCGCGTGCGGGTCGTCGCGATCGCCGACCCGTCAGAGGCGGCGCGCACGAGGCGGGCGAGCGAATACGACATTGCCGCAACCTATCCCGATGCCGCATCGATGCTGGCGGCAGAAAATCTGGACGCGGTCGACGTCGCCTGCCCGCGCGAGTTCCATGCGCCGGTGTGCCTGCAAGTAGCCGCAAAGGGCCTGCCGATCCTCTGTCAGAAACCGCTGGCGCCCACCCTGGCCTTGGCAGAACGGCTGGTCCGCGATATCGGCGGTCGCGTGCGGCTGATGGTGCACGAGAACTGGCGCTTCCGGCCGCACTATCGGGCTATCCGGCGCTGGATCGACGAGGGACGCATCGGCCGCATCCGCCAGGCGATCATGCTGATCCTCGCCTCGGGCTTCGTGCGCGACGCCCGGGGCAAATTGCCGGCCGTCGAGCGCCAGCTCTTCTTCGCCACCCTCGACCGCCTGCTGGTGGCCGAGGCGATGATCCACCAGATCGACACGCTGCGCTTCCTGGTGGGGCCGTTGAGGCTCGACGCCGCTCATCTCGGGCGCAGCGTGCCGGGCCTCAAAGGCGAGGACCGCTGCGCGCTGATGATGTCGGTGCCAAGCGGCCCGCCGGCCGTACTGTTCGCCGATTTCGTGGCGCACGGCCGCCCGCCTTTGCAGACCGACCATCTGGAATTGCTGGGCGAGGAGGGCGCGATCCGGCTCTCGGGCAACGTGCTCGAGCTGTTCGGCAAGCGGCCGGAGCGCGTGGAGCTCGACCTCGAGGCCAATTACAAGGCCTCCTACCGCGACACGATCGCCCACTTCCTCGATCGCCTCGAGGACGGCAAGCCCTTCGAGACCGCGCCGGAGGATAACCTGCAGACGCTCCGCATCGTCGAGGAAGCCTACGCGGCGGAGGGAAGGGCGTAGCGGCGATGTTCAATGAAAATCCCGGCTCGGGTACATGACGCGGCTGGCTTGGTCGCGGGGGTGGAGCGGGGGCGGGATCTTGACGCGGCGGTCGCTCTGCTGGTGTTTGACCTCGTCGGCGCGCGCGACCTCGGGCGACAGTTCCTCCTTGTCCAGCGGGTCGCCCAGGCGGCGCAGCAGGTCGTCGCGCGCGACCAAGCGCTCGGCCACCAGGTGGATGACCTCGTCCTCGCGCTGCACCTTGCCCAGCGCCGCCACCAGCCGCGCGCCCATCACCACGCGGCGGAAGCGCTCGAGCACGTGGGTCCACACCACCAAGTTGGCGATGCCGGTCTCATCCTCGAGCGTCATGAACACCACGCCCTTGGCGCTGCCCGGGCGCTGGCGCACCAGCACCAGCCCGGCCACCGCGAAGCGCGCGCCGTCGGGCGTGTCGGCAAGGCGGCAGGTCGGCCGGACCGGCACGCCCCGCTCCAGCCGCATGGCGGCAAGATCGTCGCGCAGCAATGTCAGCGGATGGCGCTTCAGCGACAGGCGCAGCGCGGCATAGTCCGCCACCACCTCCTCGCCGATCGCCATATCGGGCAGCGCGACCGGCGCCTCGTTGGCAAGCTCCTCCTCGCCCGCCGCGGCAAACAGGGGCAGGGGCGCATCGCCGAGGCCGGTCGCTGCCCATAAGGCCGGGCGGCGCTTCAGGCGCAGCGAGCCGAAGGCGTCGGCCCGCGCCAGCGTGTCCATCGTCGCGGCCTTGAGGCCCGCACGGCGCCACAGGCCGGTCGGGTCGGGATAGCCGTTGGCGCGCGCCGCCATCAGCTTGCGGATCTCGGCCTCGGGCAATCCTTTCACCTGGCGGAAGCCGAGTCGCAGCGCCAGCCCGCCCGGGCAGTCCGAGGGCTCGAGCGTGCAGTCCCACTCGCTGTGGTTCACGTCGACGGGTCGCACCTCCACCCCATGGTCGCGCGCGTCGCGCACGAGCTGGGCCGGAGCATAGAAGCCCATGGGCTGGCTGTTCAGGATGGCGCAGGCGAATACCGCCGGGTAATGGCATTTTAGCCACGCCGAGGCGTAGACCAGGATGGCGAAGCTGGCGGCGTGGCTTTCGGGGAAGCCGTACTCGCCGAAGCCCTCGATCTGGCGGAAGCAGGCCTCCGCGAAGCTGCGCGCATAGCCGTTGCCCACCATGCCCTCGACG
>CAYMTM010000049.1:0-23204 GCA_964393375.1 uncultured Rhodospirillaceae bacterium | reverse complement strand
GCGGCCACATAGCAGTCCGTCACCGTCGGGCGCGTCCCGCCGCGGCGATAGCAGATCGGGCCGGGATCGGCGCCGGCGCTGTCCGGACCCACCTTCAGCACGCCTTGCGCATCCACCCAGACCAGCGATCCGCCGCCCGCGCCGATCGACGACACGTTGACCACCGGCAGCACCAGCGGAAAGTCGCCGATCATCGTGCGCGTGGTGTATTCTGGCTCGCCGCCTTCGGACACCGCGATGTCGCTGCTGGTGCCGCCCATGTCGAAGGTGATGATGCGCGGGCGCCGGGCCTGGGCCGCGGTGCGCGCAGCCGCCACCACGCCCGAGGCCGGGCCGGACATCACCGTCTCGATCGGCCGGGCGCGCGCGCTGTCGACGCTGAGCGAACCGCCGTTCGACGCGGTGATGTAGAGCGGCGCACCGACGCCGATCTTGCGCATCCGCTCGCTGAGCGTGGTGTAGTACTGCTCGAGCAACGGGTGGATATAGGCGTTGAGCGTGGCTACCAGCGCGCGCTCGTACTCGCGGATCTCCGGCCATACCTCGGCCGAGCAGCTCACCAGCACGCCGGGCAGCCGCGCGCGCAACCCGTCCGCCACTCGGCGCTCCAGCGCCGGATCGGCGTAGGAATTGAGGAGCATCACCGCGACCGCCTGAACCCCGGTCGCCCTTATCTGCCCGGCCAGCGCGGCCAGCGTCTCGTCCGTCGGTTCGACGGAAGCCGAGCCGTCGGCGCGCCCGCGCGCGGCGATCTCGAACGCCAGGTCGCGCGGCACCAGCGGCTCTTCCTTCGCCGCGTGGAGGTCGTAGGACGACGGCATGCGGCAGCGGGCGATCTCCAGCACGTCGCGGTTGCCGCGGCTGGTCACCAGCGCGATGCGCGCGCCGCGGCGCTGGATGATCGCGTTGACGCCCAAGGTCGTGCCGTGGACCACCAGCTCGACGTCGCCCGGTTTCAGACCCGCGCGGTCGAGCAGTCCCAGCATCCCGCGCTCGACCGCGAGCGACGGGTCCTTGGGCACGCTCGGTTCCTTGAAATAGGTGAGTCTGCCCGTCGCCGTCTCGGTCAGCACGAAGTCGGTGAAGGTGCCGCCGACATCGATGCCGATGCGGCAGCGCGGGCGGACGGATGGCGTTGCCGTCATGCAGTCGCTCCGTCGTCGGCCAGTGGCACGACGTTTTCGGGCGACCAGGTGACCCGCACCTCGCTGCCCGCGGGGAAGATGCCCTGGCCGTCGGCGTCGATCGCCTGCTGGTAGACGAACAGCGGCTCGGCGCGCCCGGCCACGCCGACCTGGTAGGCGTGATAGGTGCCGCGGAACACGTAGTCGATCACCTTGGCGGCGACGCCGTCGGCCCCATTGGCGGCAGCAGCAGGCTTGGTGAGGCGCATCTTCTCCGGGCGGATGGCGACCAGCGCCTGGCCACCGACCGGCGGTGCCCCGGCTTTCTGCGGCATGCGCAGCACGATCGCGGGCGCACCCTCGCGCGAGACCTCGATGCGCGCGTCCGCCGTCACGCGGCCGCGGAACAGGTTGGACGTGCCGAGGAACTCCGACACGAAGCGCGTGCGCGGATGCTCGTAGACCTCGGTCGGCGAGCCGTATTGCAGGATGACGCCATGGTTCATTACCGCTACCCGGTCGCTCATGGTCAGCGCCTCTTCCTGGTCGTGCGTCACCAGGATCGTGGTGATCCCCAGGCTCTGCTGGATGCGGCGCAACTCGAACTGCATGCTCTCGCGCAGGTTCTTGTCGAGCGCGCCGAGCGGCTCGTCCAGCAGCAGGACCGAGGGGTTGGTTACCAGCGAGCGCGCCAGCGCCACGCGCTGCTGCTGGCCGCCCGAAAGCTGGTGCGCGAAGCGGTCTTCGAAGCCGGGCAGCCGCACCAGGTCCAGGATCGCCTTCACGCGCCGGCGCTTCTCCACGCGGTCCATTCCGGCGATGGTGAGGCCGAAGGCCACGTTCTCGCCCACGGTCATGTGGGGGAACAAGCTGTAGTTCTGGAACACCATGCCGAGCCGGCGGCGGTTCGGCGGCAGGTCGCCGACATCCTTTCCGCCGATCAGCACGCGGCCGGTGTCCGGCGATTCGAAACCGGCGATGATGCGCAAGGTCGTGGTCTTGCCGCAGCCCGAGGGGCCGAGCAGCGAAACGAGCAGGCCGGCTTCCACCGCGAGCGAGGATGGTCGCAACGCCACCACGCTGCCGAAGCTCTTGCTGACGTCCTCCAGCCGCAGATCGACGGAGACGCGCCCACCTGCGGCATTAGCTTGCGTCATCGGCGCGCCAGCTCCCCTTCCCGATCCATGTCGCTGCGGTTCACCCGCCACGTCCTTTGTGCGATTGCGGAATCTTGACCGCTGATGTAAGCGCGGTCAATCGGATAGACGCACATCTTGGCGACGAATGACAGGTAGCGGCGCTATCGCCATGCGATGCACGGAGAAGTACGGGGTGAGCGCATGACCTTCTCGATCGTCGCCCGTTGCGCGCGCACCGGCATGGTGGGCGTGGCGCTGTCCTCCTCCGCCGTCGTCGTCGCCAGTCGCTGCGCCTGGACCCGCGCCGGTGCAGGCGCGGTCGCCACCCTGCACATCACCGATCCGCGCCTGGGCGCGCTGGGCCTGGACCTGCTGGAACGCGGCTACGATGCGCCGGCGACGCGCGATGCGCTGGTGGCTGTCGCGGGCGCGCAGGCGCCCTGGCGCCAGCTCGCCGTCATCGATCGCAACGGCCGCACAGCCAGCTACACCGGCCAGCGCTGCGGGACCGTCAGCCTGGCGGTCGAAGGCCGCGACTGCGCATCGGGTTGCAATGTCGTTGCCAATGAAGGCGTGCCGCGCGCGATGATTGAGGCGTTCGAGAAGTCCCCGCCCGGCGAACATCTGGCGGAGCGGCTGATCCAGGCGCTCGAGGCCGGGCTGGCCGCCGGCGGCGAGTTCATGGAAGAGCGCGGCGCGGGCCTGAAGGTGTCCGACCGCCAAGTCTGGCCGCTGGTCGACCTGCGCGTGGACTGGCACGATCGGCCGGTCGAGGAATTGCGGCGGATCTGGGCCGACTACCGGCCGCACATGGACAGCTACGTGGCCCGCGCGCTCGACCCGGACACGGCGCCGCCGATCGCGCTCAGGGGCGCCAGGCGCAAGCCTATCTGACCACCGCGGGGCGCCGCCGCACGATATAAAGCCCGCTGGCGATCACCAAGGCAGCCCCCAGCGCCAGGTTCACGCCGGGCCTTTCGCCCCAGATCGCGTAACCGAACAGCACGCCCCAGAAGATCGCGGTGTAATCGATCGCGGCCACCGTCGGCGCCGGCGCCAGGCGATAGGCTTGGGTCAGAGTCAGGTGCGCCAGTCCGCCGAGGATGCCCAGCGCCGCCAGGCCCGGCCAGTCCGCCAGGGCCGGCGTGCGCCAGTCGATCGGCGCCAGGCAGGTGGTGCCGACGATCAGCGACAGGGTGTAGTAGAAGGCGATCGTCGCGGTGCGGTCGTAGCGGCTGAGCTGGCGCAGCAGGATCAGCGAATACCCGATCAATCCGTTGCCGGCGAGGCACACCAATGCCGGTACGAGCGCCACCTGCCCGGTCGGCGGGGCGATGATCATGACCCCGAGGAATCCCACCGCAACCGCGATCCAACCGCTGAACCCCACCCGCTCGCCCAGGAACGGCGCGGCGAGCGCCGTCACCCACAGCGGCACGGTGAAGGCGATCGCCACCGAATCCGCCAGCGGCAGGTTGGCGACGCCATAGAACACCATGACCATGCCACTGACGCCGACGACGCCGCGCAGCACGATGCCGCCCAGCCAGCCCGGCCGCGCCAGCGACGCGCCGCCCTGGGCCAGGAACAAGGGTAGGATCGGCACCATGGCGAAGGTCGCGCGGAAGAAGGCGAGCTGCGTGACCGCATAGGCCGCGCCGTTCCACTTCACCAGGGCGCTCATCGACGAGAACAGGAAGATCGCCAGCACCGCCCACAGCACGCCCTGGACGACCGTGTCGCGGGCGGCGGCCGGCGTCGGCGCACCGTCGCCGGTCACGCCGCGGCCGCGCGCCGCGCCAGGAATTCGTCGGCCGCAGCGTCCATCCGCAGGAACACGGCGCCGGTCGCCTTCATGCGCTCGATCAGCCGCTCCAGCATAAGGATGCGATGGCCGCGGCCGATGACGAAGGGATGGAAGGTGTAGGTCAGCACGCCCCACTCCACCGCGTCGATCATGTAGAGATAGTCGTCGAGCCAGTTGTCCATCACCGCGCGGGCGGACATAAGTCCCTGTTGCAGACCGTTCGGCATGCGCAGGTACTCGAAATGCGGGAAATCGTCGAGCGCCCAGGAGATCGGCATCTCCACCAGCCGGGTTTCCTGTCCGAATGTCGGCGGCCGGTCGGCCGCGATCACGTCGCCCTGGCGCGCGCGATAGGGCATGTAGTCGTGACCCATCAGGCTGCTTTCGTAGTCGAAGCCGTGCTTGAGCAGCAGTTCGATCGAATGCGGGCTCAATTCCCAGGAAGGAGAGCGATAGCCGCGTGCGTTCTTGCCGATGATCTTCGCGATCGCCTCGTTGCCGCGCACGAGCTCGCGCTCCTCGTCCTCGCGCGTGAGCGTGTTGGGCGGCCGGTGCGTGTAGCCGTGATGGGCGAGTTCGTGCCCTTCGTCGACCAGGCGCCGGACCATGTCGGGATAGGTCTCGATCTCCACGCCCGGCGTGAACCAGGTCGAAGCCACGCCATGCTTCTTGAACAGCCGCAGCAGCCGGTCGGCGCCCACGGGCGAGAACTCGCCGCGCGAGAGCGCCGACGGCGAGACCAGGTTGCGCGCGACGAAGGGCGACATGGCGTCGAAGTCGACCGTGAGGCAGACGATGTGGCGGGCCATCGGGGGTTGCTCCGGCAATAGACGCAGCGGGCGGAACGGCAGCGATCCTGTCATGGAGCTTCGCCTTCGTCCATGTCGGCGCCGGCGACCGCCAGCCGTACCCGTGCGCCGAGCGGAATCGTTTCATAATCAATGAATTCCCGCACGGGTATGGCGCGCCGACTGCCGTAGTGCTAGCTTTCGGACAAATGCGATCGGCGGTGCTCGCCGACGCAATTTGGGAGGAGACACATGCGCAAGACCCTGATCGGTCTCGGCGCCGCCCTGGCGGCGCTGGGGCCGGCCGTTGCGATCTCGGCCACCCTGGACGACGTGAAGCAGCGCGGCGCGGTGCATTGCGGCACCGCGCCCAACATCCCCGGCTTCGCCTTCAGCGACGACCAGGGCAACCGCAAGGGATTCGACATCGACCTGTGCCGCGCCATCGCCGCGGCGGTGTTCGGCGACGCCGGCAAGATCAAGCTGACGCCGCTGACCCCGCGCGACGCCTTCACCACGCTGCAGACCGGCGGTGTCGACGTGCTGACGCACCGCTTCACCTGGACCTACAACCGCGACAACGGCATCGGCCTGGATTTCACGCGCGTCATGTTCTTCGACGGCCAGGGCTTCATGGTCAGGAGAAGCGCAAACGTGAAGAGCGTGAACGAGCTGGGCGGCGCGTCGATCTGCGTCGCGCAAGGCACCACCACCGAGCTCAACATCGCCGACTATTTCCGCGCCCGAAACATGAAATACACGATCGTTACCTTCGCCGATCTAGACGAGGCGCGCCGGTCCTACGAGGAGGGGCGCTGCGACGCATGGTCGAACGATCGCGCCTCGCTAGCCGCGCGCGGTCTGGGTCTCAAGAACCGCGCCGAACACGTCATCCTGCCCGAAACGATCTCGAAAGAGCCGATCGCGCCGATGGTGCGCCAAGGGGACAGCCAGTGGGCCGACATCGTGCGCTGGACGATGGAGGCGCTGCTGGCCGCCGAGGAGCTTGGCGTCACCGCGGCAAACGTGGCCGACGCGAAGGCGAAGTCGGAGAACCCCGAGGTCAAGCGCCTGCTCGGCGTCACCGACGACCTGGGGCAGAAGAACGGCCTGACCGCCGACTGGGCCTTCAACGCCATCAAGGCCGTCGGCAATTATGGCGAGATTTTCGACCGCCATGTCGGACCGGCGACGCCGCTAGGCCTGTCGCGCGGCGCCAATGCGCTGTGGAAAGATGGCGGCCTGCTGATGGCGATGCCGTTCCGATGAGCCCGCGCGTGCCGGGGCGGCTGCCTGGTCCGAGCGGCCTGGCCGCCTAGCGCAGGATGTCCTCGGCGGAGTTGCGCGGGCGCTTCCGGCCCTGGGAGGACGGGCGCGTCCGGGCGGCGGCGGCGCAGGGGCTGGTCGTGCTGGCGCTGGGCACGCTTGCCTGGCTCATGGTCGCGAACGTGCTCGACAACCTGGCGCGGCTCGGCCTCAACGCCGGTTTCCAGTTCCTCTGGCGCCCCGCCGGGTTCGGCATCACACAGACGCTGATCCCTTACAGCGAGGCATCCAGCTATGGCCGTGCGTTTCTGGTCGCGCTGGCGAACACCTTGGCGCTGTCGGCAGTCGCGATCGCGATCGCGACGGTCCTGGGCTTCGTCGTCGGACTTGCGCGGCTCTCGGGCAATCCGGTGATCGCCGGTCTCGCGCTCGTGTATGTCGATGCGCTGCGCAACATTCCGCTGTTGCTGCAGATCTTCTTCTGGTATTTCGCGGTCCTGCGCCCCCTGCCCAGCCCGCGGCAGAGCATCGTCTTCGGCGGCGTCGCCTTCCTGAGCAACCGCGGCCTCGTCCTGCCGGCACCGCTCTTGGGGCCGGGCGTTGAACTCGTCGTCCTTGCCGCCGGCGCCGGCGTGGCGGCGGCGATCGGCTTGGCGGTCTGGGCCAGGCGTCGGCAGCGCGCGACCGGGCGGCGCCCGGCGGTCCTGGCAGCCGGGACGGCAGCCCTGCTGGGCCTGCCGCTGCTCGCCGCGGCGGGGACGGGATTCTCCATCCACTGGGACGTCCCGCGCCTGGTCGGTTTCAATTTCCAGGGCGGCATTGCGGTGATCCCCGAGGCGGTGGCGATGCTGGTGGCGCTTTCGGTCTACGCCGCCGCCTTTATCGCCGAGATCGTGCGCGCGGGCGTGCTGGCCGTGCCGCACGGGCAGGTCGAGGCTGCGCGCGCCCTCGGCCTCACCCAGGGCCCGATCTACCGCTTGGTCGTCGTGCCGCAGGCGCTGCGGGTCATCGTGCCGCCGCTGACCAGCCAGTACCTGAATCTGGTCAAGAACTCCTCGCTGGCCGCCGCGATCGCCTATCCCGACCTGATGCTGGTGTTTGCCGGCACGGTCCTGAACCAGACCGGCCAGGCGATCGAGGTCATGACCCTCACCATGGGCACCTATCTCGCGATCAGCCTGCTGATCGCGCTGTTGATGAACTGGTACAACCGCCGCGTGGCGCTGGCGGAGCGCTGACCGTGACGGAAACGACCTTCCCCCCCGACGAACCGCCGCGGGCTGCGACCGCCGTCTGGCCGGTTCGGACCGCGCAACGCCTGTTCGGCACACCGCTCGACGCCGGGTTGACTCTGTTTGGGCTCTACCTGATTTACCTGGTCGTACCGCCGCTGGTGGACTGGGCCTTGCTCAAGGCGACTTGGCGCGGCGATGCACCCGCTGCGTGCTCCGACAAGCAGGCGGCATGCTGGGTGTTCGTGCGCCTGCGCTTCGCCCAATTCGTCTATGGCGCCTATCCGCCGGTCGAGCGCTGGCGGGTCGATATCGTGCTGCTCCTGGCCGTCGCCGGCGTCGCTGCCCTTCTGCTGCCGCGCGTCAAGGCGAAGCCATGGATCGCGCTGGCGATGCTGACCGCCTATCCCGTCCTTGCCTGGATGCTATTGCTTGGCGGGATGCTGGGCCTGCGCCGCGTGCCGACCGACGACTGGGGCGGCCTTACGCTCACCCTGGTCGTGGCGGCCTGGGGCATCGCGACGTCGATTCCGCTGGGGCTTGTCCTCGCGCTCGGCCGGCGGTCGCGCCTTCCGGTGATCCGCGCGGTATGCGTGGCGTTCATCGAGTTCTGGCGCGGCGTGCCGCTGATCGGGGTCTTGTTCCTGGCCGCGACGATGTTCCCCCTGGTCATGCCGGCGGGGGCCAGCACGGACAAGCTGCTGCGCGCCCTCCTCGCCTTCTCGCTGTTCAACGCGGCCTACATGGCGGAAGTCTTCCGCGGCGGGCTGCAGGCCATTCCGCACGGCCAGTACGAAGCCGCGCGCGCGCTCGGCCTGGGATACTGGCGCATGATGGGATTCGTTGTCCTCCCGCAGGCGCTGCGCATCGCCATCCCGGGCACCGTCAACACCTGCATCGGCATCTTCAAGGAGACGACTTTGCTGCTGGTGATCGGCCTGTTCGACTTCCTGGCGACGATCCAGGCGGGCATCGCCGATCCGCAATGGCTGATCGGCGACCATATCCGCGAGACCGCCTACTTCTTCGCAGGCTGCAGCTTCTGGGCCTTCTGCTTCGGGATGTCGCGCTACAGCGCGCGGTTGGAGCGCCGGCTCGCCGCCGGCCGCGCCGCGGCTTGACAACCGTTTCATATGGAACGACCATCGCGCCAAAGCAATTGGGGGCGAACGCCATGAAACGGCGCCGCAGAGACGCGCGCACCGACGTGATGCTGCCGCCGCGTCGCGTCCCGCGCCAGCGCACAGGGGCGGCGGAGCGCGAGACGCGCGTCAACCTGGCCGCCTGCTATCGCCTGGCCGCCCACTACGGCATGACAGACCAGATCTACAACCACATCTCCGCGCGCGTGCCGGGCACGGACGGCCATTTCCTGATCAACGCCTACGGCATGCTGTTCGAGGAGGTGACCGCGAGCTCGCTGGTCAAGGTCGATGCGCACGGCACGATCGTCGAGGATCGCACCGGCCTCGGCATCAATCCGGCCGGGTTCGTCATCCACAGCGCGGTGCACGAGGCGCGGCCCGACGCCGCCTGCGTGATCCACACCCATTCGCGCGCCGGCATGGCGGTCTCCGCGCAGAAGGAGGGCCTGCTGCCGTTGACGCAGCACGCCATGCGCTTCTGGAACCGCATCGCCTATCACGACTACGAGGGCATCGCGCTCGACCTCGACGAGCGCCAGCGCCTCGCGCGCGATCTCGGTCGGCACGAGGCGATGATCCTGCGCAACCACGGCACCTTGACGCTGGGTCCCACGATCCGCCACGCATTCGAGCTTGCCTACTACCTGGAGCGCGCATGCCAGGCGCAGATCGACGCGATGGCAGGCGGGCGGCCCCTCAAGATTCCGCCGCCCGAGGTCTGCGAGCACACGGCACGGCTTTTCGAACGGCCCAACCGCCCCGCCCATACGCGCGACTGGCCGGCGCTGCTGCGTCTGCTCGACCGCATCGACGATTCCTATCGCCAATAAGGAACCTTCATGACCCCCGCGATCGACGTCCATACCCACATGCTGAACCGCGACTGGCTGGAGCTGCTGCGCCAGCACGGCAAGCCGCGGCTCGAACTGCGCAAGAGCCTGGACGCGCCCGAGGGGATCATGATGGACGGCGCCCCCTTCATGACGCCGATGCCCGGGCATTTCGACTACGCCTACCGTATCCAGCGCATGGACGAGGCCAAGGTGGACCTGGCGATCGTGTCGCTGACCTGCCCCAACGTCTATTTCGGCGGGCCGGAGATCAGCCTGAAGGCCGCGCAGATCGTCAATGATTCCATGGCCGAGGCGCAGAAAGCCTATCCGTCGCGGATCCGCTGGCTCTGCTCGTTGCCATGGGAATACCCGGACCTGGCGGTGAAGGAGCTCGTCCGCGCCTGTGACCGCGGCGCCATCGGCGTGATGGTGCTGGCCAATATCGGCAACCGCTCGCTGACCGACGAGCTGTTCGCGCCGGTCTGGAAGGCGATCGACCAGCGCGCCCTGCCGGTGCTGGTGCACCCCACGGCGCCGCCCGGCACGCCGGTCATGGACATGCGCCAGTTCAACCTGATCGCCTCGATCGGCTTCATGTTCGATACCAGCCTGGCCTTCGCGCGCATCTTCTTCGACGGGTTCCTGGACCGTTACCCGAACCTGAAGCTGATCGCCTCGCACGCCGGCGCCACCCTGCCCTATCTCGTCGGCCGGCTCGACCAGTGCCACGCTAACATGAACGCCGCGCGCACCAAGACCCAGACGCGGCCGAGCGAGTACCTCAGGCGCATCTACTACGACGCGGTGACCTACCGGCCGGAGGCGTTGCGGATGTGCATCGCGGTGGGCGGGGCGGATAAGGTGATGTACGGCTCGGACTACCCGCACAACATCGGCGACATGGTGGGCTGCCTGAAGCGGGTCGACGAACTTCCGGCCGACCAGCGCGACGCCGCGCGCGGCAAGAACGCCCAGCGCATCTTCAAGCTTTAGGCGGCGGTCAACACCACCTTGGCGCTGCGCGAGCGGTCGGAGGCCAGCTCGAACGCCTCGACCGCGTGGTCGCGCGGAATCGTGGCGGTGATCGCCGGGCGCACGTCGATCTTGCCCTCGGCGATCAGCGCCACGGCCTGGCGGTAGACATCGGCGAACCGGAAAGAGCCGCGCAGGTCGAGCTCCTTGGCCAGCACCATGTTGAGCGGCACCAAGGCCTGCTGGTCGGCCAGGAACCCCACCTGCACCATAATGCCGCCCTTGCGCGCCGCCTCGATCGCCGTGGCGACGCCGCCCGGGCTGCCCGAGCATTCGAATACGACATCGTAGTCGCCCGAGCCGGGCGGCGGCGCGCTGTCCGCCTTGTGCAGGACATGCGCGCCCATCGCCTGGGCACGGTCGAGCGCGGACTGCACCAGGTCCGATGCGACGATGCGCGCAGCGCCCCGCCATTTGGCCACCGCCGTCTGGAACAGGCCGATCGGGCCGGCGCCGACCACCATCACCTTGCGGCCGGCCAGCTCGCCGGCCCGGTTCGCGGCATGCAGGCAGACGGACAGCGGCTCGGCCAGCGCCGCATGTTCGAACGGCACGTGCGGCGGGATTTTCACGCATTGCTCGGCGCGCACGACGATCGTCTGGGCGAAGCAGCCCTGCATATGCGGCCGCTTGCTGGCGCTGCCCATGAAGAACACGTCGGGGCAGAGGTTGATGCGACCCTCTTGGCAGCGCACGCACTTGCCGCAGCTCCGCGACGGGTTCACCGCCACCCGGTCGCCGACTGCGACGCCGGACGCGGCGTTGACCTCGATCACCTCGCCCGCGAATTCGTGCCCAAGCACCAGCGGCTCGACGACCGCAAAGGTGCCGGTGCGCCCCTCCATGAAGTAGTGCAGGTCCGACCCGCAGATGCCGCCGCACCCGAAACGCAACCGCACACTGCCAGGCGGCACCTGCTCTTCGGCGACGCACTCGAAGCGAAGATCGCGCGCCCCGCGGATGACGGCGGCAAATCGCATGGTCGGGATTCATTCTCCGGCGGGATGTCGGATCGCGAATTATCCACAGGCATGGCGCCGGCGGCCGTCGCCTTGCCCGCGCTGGGTCGTTTACCTATAGTTCGGTTCGACGCCAATCCAAGGGGGAAACACCATGGCAATCACCAAGACGCTGGTCGGCGAGTCGCTTGTGGGCGACGGCAATGAAGTCGCGCATATCGACCTGATCATCGGTCCGCGCGGCAGCGCGGCGGAGACGGCATTCTGCAATGCGCTGATCAACCAGCGCCAGGGAATCAACGGTCTGCTCGCGGTGGTTACGCCCAACCTGATGGCCAAGCCGAACACGGTCATGTTCAATAAGGTCTTCATCAAGGGCGCCAAACAGGCCGTGCAGATGTTCGGCCCGGCCCAGCATGCGGTGGCGACCGCGGTGATGGACTGCGTGGCCGACGGCACAATCTCCGCGGCCGAGGCCGACGATATCTTCATCTGCGTCGGCGTGTTCATTCACTGGGACGCGCAGGACGACAAGAAGATCCATGACTTCAACTACGCGGCCACCAAGGAAGCCATCAAGCGCGCCGTGAAGGGCGAGCCCAAGGCGTCGGAAGTCGTCGCCAAGTACAAGTCGGTGAAGCATCCGTTCTACGCAGGCTGAGCCGGCCGCGTATCGGCGGAAAAAGGGCCCCACCGGCGACGGTCGGGGCCCTTTTGCATGGCCCCATGCAAGATCGTATATTGTATAAAATCGGCAATTTTGGTAGCAGTTCAGTCACCTACCGCGCTGGAGGGGATCGCACATGGCCAAGAGTACCGTCTGGCAGGGGATTTTTCCCGCCGTCACCACGAAATTCACGGCCGACGATCGGCTGGACATCGCCGAGATGGAGCGCTGCTACGCACTGCAGGTCGATGCCGGAATTCACGGGCTGATCACCTGCGGCTCTCTGGGCGAAGCGTCCACCCTCGATCCCGAGGAGAAGATCGAGGTGCTCAAGACCGCGATCCGTGTCGCCAAGGGCCGCATGCCGGTGCTGCAGACGATCTCCAACGGATCGACCCGCAATGCCCAGAAGGCCGCCGAGGCCGCCGCCAAGGCCGGCGCCGCCGGGCTCATGGTCCTGCCCGGCCTGCCTTACAAGTCCGAGCCGCGCGAGACGCTTGCGCATTACCGCGCGGTCGCGAAGGCCGGCGGCCTGCCGGTCATGGTCTACAACAACCCGGTCGCCTACGGCGTCGACATCACGCCCCAAATGTTGGCCGAGCTGGCGGCCGACCCGCTGTTCGTCGCGGTCAAGGAATCCTCCGACGACGTGCGCCGCGTGACCAGGATCGTCAACCTGCTGGGCGACCGGATGCAGATCTTCACCGGCGTCGACAACCTGGCGCTCGAAAGCATCGCCATGGGCGCCGTGGGATGGGTCGCCGGCCTGGTCTGCGCCTTCCCGGCCGAGACCGTGGCGATCTGGAACCTGGCGCGGGCCGGACGCATGGACGAGGCGCTGGCGATCTACCGCTGGTTCCAGCCCCTGCTCGATCTCGATGTCTCGGCCAGGCTGGTCCAGAACATCAAGCTTGTGGAGGCGATCGCGATCGAGACCAACGACCGCTGCCGCGCGCCGCGCATGGCGCTGATGGGCGCCGAGCGGGCGCGGATCGAGAAGATCGTGCGCGACGCGATGGCCAGACGGCCGAAGCTGGAGACGCCCAAGCGCGCAAAGTCGGCCTAGGCGCGGCGACCCAAGCATGTCCGGCCTGACGCGACTTTCGGTCGCGAAACGCCATGCCTTCGCCGACGGCCATCCGTTCGGCG
This sequence comes from uncultured Rhodospirillaceae bacterium, assembly GCA_964393375.1. Classification (GTDB taxonomy): domain Bacteria; phylum Pseudomonadota; class Alphaproteobacteria; order JAEULC01; family JAEULC01; genus JAEULC01. The sequence continues at coordinate 10,063 of CAYMTM010000049.1, read as the reverse complement.
AGGCAGGCGCCTACGAGTACCTGAGCGGCCGGGCCGAATTTGCGGTCGACCCGGCTGCACCGGACCTGCAGGCCGTCACCGACATCGGTCTGGCGCCGGTCGACGGCGACGGCAAGGTCCACTTCGCTGCGGACTTCGCCCTGTTGAAGCCGGTCGACTTCAAGCGCGGCAACCACCGGCTGTTCTTTGACTATGGCAATCGCGGCAACAAGCGTTGCCTGCAGTTCTTCAACGACGCGGCGGGCTCGAACGAGCCGCGCACGCTCGAGCACGCCGGCAACGGCTTTCTGATGCGCAGAGGCTATACGGTCGGGTGGCTGGGCTGGCAGGGCGACCTGCAGCCGGGCGAAGGACGGCTGCTGCTCGACCTGCCGGTCGCAACCGAGGGCGGCAGGCCGATCACCGGCCCCGTCAGGGTCGAGTACATCGTCACCGAGCCGAACGTGCATTGCCTGCCGCTGAGCGGCCAGGCCGCCGCCAAGAGCCATCCGACCGTGTCGCGCGACACGCGCCAGGCACGCCTGACCCGCCGGCGCTATGCCGATAGCGCGCGGGAGCCGATCGCGCCCGAGGCGTGGCAGTTCGCGCGGCTCGAGTTCGGCAGCACCGTGGACGGCGGCGGTCGCGAGCAGTCGGTGATCCCCTGCGACACGCACATTTATGTGGAAGCCGGTTTCGAGCCGGGCTGGATCTACGAGTTGGTCTACACCGCGCGCGACCCGATCGTGCTGGGCCTGGGCCATGTCGCGGTACGCGAGTTCGTGAGTTTCCTGAAGCACGGGACTGACGGCAATCCGCTCCAGGGCGGCGTCGAGAAGGCCTATGCCTGGGGCCGGTCGCAGACCGGACGCTGCATCCGCGACTTCGTCTATCTGGGCTTCAACGCGGACGCGGCGGGTCGGCGCGTCTTCGACGGGGTGATCCCGCATGTCGCGGGTGCCGGGCGGATGTGGATGAACCAGCGCTTTGCCCAGATCATGCCCCTGCCCGGCCAGGAATACGAAAACCACTTCACACCGGTTGATCGCTTCCCATTCTCCTACGCGCGCACGACCGACCACCTCACCGGCAGGACCGACGCGATCCTGAAGCGCCCGGAGACCGATCCGCTGGTGATCCAGACAGACACCGCCACCGAATACTGGCAGCGCCGCGGGTCGCTCGCGATCACCGACACGAAAGGCAACGATATCGACCTGCCCGACACGGTGCGCCACTACCTGTGGTCAAGCTCGCAGCACTATGCCGACCCGCTGATGCAGCAGCCTCCCAAGGGCATCTGCGTCTATCCGGCGAACGCGGTCGTGACCTCGATGCTGTTCCGCGCGGTGCTCGACCTGATGGACCGCTGGGCCAGCGGCGGCGCAGCCCCGCCGCCGAGCCGCATTCCCCGGCGCAAGGACGGCACGCTGGTTGCGGCCGAGGAATGGCGCAAGCAGTACCCGGCCATCCCGGGCGCGGTGATACCGCGCGGACCCAGCAGGCTCGATCTGCTCGACTTCGGGCCGGACATCGACCGGGGCATCGTCGCGAAAGAGCCGCCTGCGGTGGTGCCGGGCAAGCGCTATACCGTCTTGGTGCCCGCGGTCGACCAGGATGGCAACGAGGTCGCCGGCGTGCGCGCGCCGATGGTCCAGGCGCCGCTTGCCACCTACAACGGCTGGAACATGCGTGCGCCGGGCCTCGGATTCGGCGCGATGGGTCCGATCGTCGGCAGCACCATCCGCTTCCCCGACACGCTTGAGGAGCGCCAGGCGACCGGCGATCCACGGCGCTCCGTGCTGGAGCGATACGGCGACCGCACCGGATACGTGCGCGCGATCACCGCGGCCGCGCGACGCCTCGTCGCCGAAGGCTTCATGCTGGAAGAGGACGTCGCCCGCGCCGCCGAGCGCGCCGCCGATTGGGGCCGCCCGCGTCACGACACGAAGCTGGACTGACCGTCAGCGCCGTTCGCCGGCCGAAGGCGTGGGCAGCACGAAACGCGCCAGCGTGTGGACGATCGCGCCGAGCACGAACCAGGTCACCAGGAACGCACCGGTTTCCAGCAGGAAGCTGTGGAACTTGTAGAACAGCTCGGCGATCACCAGGGCGGCGACGAAGCTGACCGGCTCGCTGAGATAGACTTGGCGTTGCTTGAGCGCCTTTAGCAATGTGAACACGTAGCCCTTCTCCTTCGCTGGGGTTTCGTTGAGTACGCCGGCGCTACCCGATCGGCGGCAGGCCGGCCTGGGCCATCGCCTTCGCGATTGCCGGCAGCTGGCGTCCGCGCACCGCTTCCCACCGGCCCAACAGCCCCTCCAACTGCTCCGACAGCACCGCGCAGACCTCGCGGGTCTGGCGTGCCGGGGCGAAATCGCCGCTGTCCACGGTGTCGAACAGCGCATTGAACTTCTCGTGCAGGCCGCTGGGCCAGAGCTGAGCCTCGCTGTAATGCACGTCGATCAGCAAGCCGCGGATCGCCTCGACCTCCCCGCGCCCCTTGGCGAGCGGCTCTTTCAATTCCGCCATCCCGGCCGCGCGTTTCTCCAGGATCGCGAGCTGTGCGCGCAGGGCGTCGATCGCGTTGATCGTCGTATTGACGGTCGACAGCTTCGCGATGATCTCCTGCAGGAACACGAACTGCGCCTTCAGGTCCGAGGCGCGCGTGCGGATGCGCGGATCGCGCAGGATTTCGAAAGCCTGGGTCTGCGTCCGGCCGTCGACCGCCATCTCGACCGCATAAATGCCAGGTACGACCATCGGCCCGTCCGGGCGATGCCAGGGCTCGAGATCGGGCGCCAGCACGTTGGGCGCGCCCGGCAGGCGGCGGTTCCACAAGAAGCGGTTGACGCCGGCATGGCTGGCGACATTCGCGTAGCGCCGCAGCTCGCGCCCCTTCTCGTCGAGGAAGCGCAAGGTCACGCCGTCCTTCGGCCTGTCGGGCAGGAAATAGTGCACCACCACGCCGTTCGGCGGGTTCTTGCCGGAGTCGAGCAGGAGGGCGTCGTAGCCGCCGTCCGGCTTCTTGACCGGCAGCACGCGGAACACGTTGGTGCCGGTGCGCGGGTAGCTGATCATACCGGGCCAGGCCGGCCCGCGCGATGCCGTCGCCTGGGCCGCCACGCCGCCATAGCCGCCGACGATCCGCATGCGCACGCTCGCGCGCGGCCGGAACAGATGAGCCGCCGGCTTGCCGCCGCCTTTCTTCGCATGGAGCTGGTCGTAAAGCTGGTGCAGCGGCGTCAGGTCGTCCAGGATCCAGATCGACCTTCCGTGCGTTGCCACCACCATCTCCACGCCCTTGATCACCAGGTCGTGGATCGGCGTCACCGGCAGATTGCCGCCCAGCCGGTGCCAGTTGCCGCCGTCGTCGAACGACACGTAGATCGCGGTTTCGGTTCCGCAATAGAGCAGGCCCTTGCGGCTGGGATCCTCGCGGATCGTGCGCGTGAACTCGTGCGCGGGAATGCCGCCGACGATCTTCTCCCAGCTCTTGCCGCCGTCCAGCGTCTTGTAGAGATAGGGCCTGAGATCGTCGTGCTTGTAGCGCGTGGCGGCGATATAGACCGTGTCGCGGTCGTGCGGCGAGGGCTCGACGATGCTGATCAAGGCCCAGTCGGGCAGCGCGTCGCCCTTTCCGCCCTTGACCTTCGCGTTCTTGCCGTCGGGCGTGATGTTGTCCCAGCGCCGGCCGCCGTCGGTCGAGCGGTGCACCAGCCCGTCGTCGGTGCCGCACCAAAGCAGACTGCGGCGCTGCAGCGACTCGGCGAAAGAGAAGATCGTGCAGTAGACCTCCGCGCCGGTGTTGTCCCGCGTGATCGGCCCGCCGGAGGGACCGAGCTTCAAAGGGTCGTTGCGCGTGAGGTCGGGGCTTACGACCTCCCAGCTCGCGCCCAGGTCCTTAGAGCGGTGAAGATGCTGCGAGCAAACCCACAGCACGTCGGGGTCATGCTTGCTGAAATGGATCGGGAAGGTCCAGTTGAAGCGGAACTTCAGTGTCTCGGCGCCCACGCCCCAGCCATAGAGCTCGGGCCACACCGTATTCTGCCACTCCTGCATCGTGCGGTGATCGAACAGGTACATCACGTCGTTGGTGCAGCGCCGGCCGATCGGGCCGGAGGCCACCACAAAATTCGGATCGTCGGGCTTGATGGCGATATAGCCGCTCTCGCCGCCGCCCGGCTTGATCCAGTCGCGCTCGGTGATCGCGCCGATCGGCGAGGCGCTGGGGATGCTGATCGCGGTGTTGTCCTGCTGCGAGGCATAGACGCGGTAGGGAAAACGGTCGTCGGTGGTGACGTGGTAGAGCTGCGCGGTCGGCTGGTTGTAGATCGACGACCAGGACTGGCCGCCGTTGAACGACACGCAGGCGCCGCCGTCGTTGCCCTCGATCATCCGCCGGGGATTTTTCGGGTCGATCCACAGCGCGTGGTCGTCGCCGTGCGGGGTGGGGACCTGCAGGAAGGTGCGGCCGGCGCCGATCGACTTCCACAGGCGGTAGTCCTGGACATACACCGTGTCCGGGTCGCAGGGATCGGCCGTGACATGCATGTAGTACCATGGCCGCGTGCGCAGGCCGGAGAACCCGGACGCGCGCTCCCAACTCGCCCCGCCATCGTCCGAGCGGAACAGCGCCCCGTCCTCCGCTTCGATCAAGGCCCAGACCCGGCCATAGCCGCGCCCGCCCACCGGTTCGGGCGACACGGCGACGCCGATCTTGCCGTACAGGCCCTTGGGCAGGCCGGGGCCGCGGGAAATCTCGCTCCAGGTGTCGCCGCCGTCGGTCGACTTCCAGATCCCGCATTCCGGCCCGCCGCTGATCAGCGCGTGCGGGTAGCGTTGCGCCTGCCACACCGCGGCGTAGAGGATGTTCGGGTTGACCGGGTCGATCGCAACGTCGTGCGATCCGGCGCGCTCGCTCTTGAACAGCACGTGCTGCCAAGTCTTGCCGCCGTCGCGCGTGCGGAACACGCCGCGCTGCTTGCTGGGTCCCCAGGCATGGCCGAGCGCAGCGACATAGGCGATGTCGGGATCGGTCGGATGGACGACGATGTCGCCGATATGGCGCGTGTCCGCCAAGCCGAGATTGACCCAGGTCTTGCCGGCGTCGATCGACTTGTAGACGCCGTCGCCGTGCGACACGTCGTTGCGGATGCAGGCCTCGCCGGTGCCGGCGTAAAGTACGTTGGGCGCGGACGGCGCCACGGCCAGCGCGCCCACGGCCGCCGTCGTGAAATAGCCGTCGGTCACGCACAACCAGGTGAGCCCGCCGTCGGTCGTCTTCCATACGCCACCGGCGCAGGCGCCGAAATAGAAGGTCATGGGATCGGCCGGGCAGCCGGCCACGGCCACGACGCGCCCGCCACGATGCGGGCCGATGCAGCGCCAGTCCAGCGACGAAAGAAGGCTTTCGCCGATCGCACCAATGGCCCTTGCCAAGACAATTCCTCCCCCGGGACCGGCGCGGGCTTTGCGCCGCATCCGTCAGATTCTCGCGCCGTCGCCGGCTCTATCGGCGGTAGCGCCGTTGCACCATGAGATTGGCCGCCGCGGTGAGCAGCAGGGTCGCGGTCATCATGATAAAGGCGACCGCGGCGCCGAGCGGCCAGTTGCTCTTGATCGCGAACTGGATGTAGACGAGCGGCCCCATCATGACGAATTGCGGGCCGCCGAGCAGGACCGGTGTCGCATAGGCGTTCATCGTCAGGATGAAGCAGAAGATGCCGCCGGCCGCGAAGCCCGGCAGGGCCAGCGGAAACAGCACGCGGCGGAACATGGTCCAGGGCCCGGCGCCCAGGCTGAAGGCCGCTTCCTCGACCGCGCGGTCGATGCCCTCGAGCACGCTTTGCAAGGTCAGCACGACATAGGGCAGGTTGACCGCCAGGATGCCGACGATCACCGCGCCTTCGGTGAACATGATGCGGATCGGCTGGTCGATCAGCCCCAGCCATTGGAGGCTGACGTTCAGGAACCCCTTGTTGCCGAAGAGCGTCATCCAGCCGGCCGCCCGCACCGCGTTGCCGACGAACAGCGGCAGCACGATCAGCATGATCAGCAGGTTCTTGTGGCGGCTCTGCGTGCGCGCCAGCTTGTAGGCGAGCGGGAAGGCCAGCAGCACGCAGAGCAGCGTCACGAACACCGCCACGCGCAAGGTGCGGTAGAAGGCGGCGGTGAAGTAGGGATCGGTGAAGAACAGGACGTACTGTTTGACCGTGAACGCCTCGATCATCAGTACGCCGGGCTTGAAGTCGTTCAGGCTGTAGCGGAACAGGATCACGATCGGCAGCAACAGGCCGAGCGTGACGAAGATCGTCGCCGGGCCGATCAAGGCACCGGCCGTCGTCAGCCGCCCGCCGCGCTGCTCCCGCGCGGCGAGCGACTGCAGCGTACCGGCCGTTGCGGACGCGGTCATGTCCGTCCCGACGATCGCACGCGACCTAGGCCGTCTTGAACTGCTTGTCCCAGAAGTCGCGCAGGTCCGGGCCCTTCTTGGTCAGAAACTCGAGGTCCGGATTGACCAGCAGCGCGGCCTCCTCCTCGGTGAAGCCGATGCGCTTGCGCAGGTCTTCGGCCACCTTGGCGTTGCTGACGACGGGGTTGTAGCCCATGTCGACGGCAAAGGCCTCCTGCGCCGACGGCTCGAGCGCGGAATCGAGCCACGCATAGGCGCCCGCCTTGTTGGGCGCGTTCTTGGGGATGGTGAACCCCGACATGTAGGTGATGATGCCGTCCTTCGGCGCGATGGTCTGCACCGGGATGCCGGCGTTCTGCCACTGCACCGCGCGGGCCTTCCACATGATGCACAGCCCGATCTCCTCGGTTTTCAGGCCCTGCGCCAGCGCCTCGTTGGTCGGGTAGATGCGCGGCTGAAGCTTCTTCAGCTCCAGCAGCATCTTCTTGGCAGTCTCGAAGTCGCCGGTCTTGCCGCCGCCGGCCAGCGCCGCCGCCATCGTGGTGTAGTTGAATTGAATGTCGATGACCCCGACCTTGCCCTGGTGCTTGGGATCCCACAGATCGGCGATCTTGGTCGGCGCGGGCGAGATCATCTTGGGATTGTAGAGCACCACCTTGCCGCTGTAGATGTGCGGCGAGATATAGGGGTTCTTGGCGATATCGAACGTCTTCAGGACGTTCTTCGAGTTGGGGAACTTGGACGTATCAAGCTTCTCCAGCAGGTCGAGTTCCACCAACTCGCCGATATCGGTGTCGGCCAGCGCCTGGATATCGGACGTGCCCTTGGGCAGGCGCTTCTCGGCCATCACCTTGGTCTTGCGCTGCTGGCTACCCAGGTCGTCATGGACGACCTCCCAGCCTTTTGGCGCCATCAGCGGCGTCGAGATGTTCTTGGCCAGAAGCTTGGAGTAGTCGCCACCCCAGGTGCCGAGGATCACCTTCTTGTCCGCCTGCGCGAAGGCGGGCGTGCCCCAGGGGGTGACGGCGCCCAGCGCGCCCAGACCGGTCGCGGCGGCGGCGCCGCGCAGCGCGTCACGCCGGCTGATGATGTAAGGACTGCCCAGACGTTTCGTCATCGCTTGCTCTCCTCCGTTATCGCCTCGTGTCGAACTTCCTCGAGCCTCAGGCGACCGGCCTCGAGGCCTCCTCCGCGAACACCACGGCGGCCTCGGCCGGCCAGCCGACCTCGACCTTGTCTCCTTCGCCCGGCAGCCGGCCGTCCGCGCGGTTCGGTTGGCTGACCACCACGCGGTCGGCCGGCGATACGCGCACATGCACGTCGATATTGGCGCCCAGGTAGGACACGAACTCGACCGTGCCGTGCAGGCGATTGGCGCAACCCGCCGCGGCCTGGCCCAGCGCCAGCCGTTCGGGCCTGAGCGCCATGACCGCGGGCCCCGTCGTCACGCCGCCGTTGCAGGCGATCTTCAGCCCCCCCGCCGTCTCGAACTGGCCGGGTCCCACCATCCTGCCCGAGATGATGTTGCTGCGGCCGACGAAACCGGCCACGAACCGGTCCGCCGGCCGCTCGTAGAGTTCGCGCTGCGTCCCGACCTGGCGCACCTCGCCCTCGGACATGACGACCAGCCGGTCCGCCATAATCAGCGCCTCTTCCTGGTCGTGCGTGACCATCACCGTGGTGATGCCAAGCTGGCGCTGCAATTCGCGGATCTCCACGCGCACCGTCTCGCGCAGCTTGGCGTCGAGGTTCGACAGCGGCTCGTCGAGCAGCAGCACGTCGGGGCGGATCGCCAGGGCGCGCGCCAGCGCCACGCGCTGCTGCTGGCCGCCGGAGAGCTGGCGCGGCAGTCGGTCGGCCAATCCCTCGAGCCTCACCATGCGCAGCGCCTCGGTAACGCGCTGGCCGATATCGCCGGCCGCCAGCTTGCGCATCTCCAGCCCGAAGGCGACGTTCTCGGCCACGCTCAAGTGCGGAAACAGCGCATAGCTCTGGAACACCATGCCGGCGTTGCGCTTCCACGGCGGCAGGCCGGTGATCTCGGCCCCGCCCAGGCGCACGCGCCCGCCCGTCGGGGCCACGAAGCCGGCGATCATCCTGAGCGTGGTCGTCTTGCCGCAGCCGCTGGGCCCCAGCAGCACCACGAACTCGCCGTCGCCCACGTCCAGCGTGACGTCGCGCACCGCGACAGTCGGCCCGAAATGCTTGGAGAGATGCTGCAGTTCCAACCGCGCCATCGCCCTAGACCACGCGAGAGAGTTTCACGAAACGGTCGGTCACGATCATCGCCGTCGCGATCAGCGTGATCTGCAGCACCGACACCGCCGCGATGGTCGGATCGATCCTCCATTCCAGGTACTGCAGGATCGCGATCGGCAGCGTAGTGCGCCCTGCGCCCACCAGGAACAGCGTCATTTCCAGGTTGCCGAAGGACACCACGAAGCCGAACAGGGCCGCCGCGACGATGCCCGGGCGGATCACCGGCAAGGTGATGCGGAAGAAGGTATTGAGCGGCGTGGCGCCCAGGCTCTGTGCGGCTTCCTCGATGCTGCGGTCGAAGCCGGCCAGGCTGGCCGTCACGAGGCGCACGCACCAGGGAATGACCAGGAGGATGTGCCCCGCCACCAGGCCGGCGATCGAGCCCAGCACCGGCAGCTCGGTCCAGATCGTCACCTCGACATGGAACACGTAGATCGAGGTGCCCAGCACGATACCGGGAACGACGAGCGGCAGCAGCAGCAGGCTGTTCAGCGGCTCGCGCCCCGCGAAGCGGAACCGCGCCAGGCACAGCGCCGCCGGAACGCCGAGCACGAGCCCGACCAACATGGCGGTCACGGCGACCTGGAGGCTGAGCAGGAAGCCGTCGAAGAACTTCGGGTTCGTCCAGATCGCCGCGAACCATTTGAGGCTGTACCCGTCGGGCGGGAAGGACGGGATTTCCTGGCGAAAGAAGGCGAGCCAGGCGACGAAGACCAGCGGCAGCAGGATGAAGCAAAGCACGCTGCCCGCCGCGCCGTTGAAAGCCCAGCGGCCCAGGGTCCTGGCGTCGATTGCCACCGGCAGGGTCACGGCGCCGCCCGCCCCGCCGACATTCGTGCCTCAAGACGGTCCGATGACGGACCTATGCGCCATTGCCGATCAGCCATTGCACCCCCGCGCCATCAGCGCCACCCTATTAGCAAGCACGCAGATTTTATACAATATCCAATCGGCATATTGCAGACCAATGCCTGGTCATGGTACCAGGGCGCTGCCACGCCACGGGCATCAGGACGGCTTTCGTGAGCATAACAGCAACCCGAAGCGGCGGCGCGCATTTCGCGCACCGCACGGTCGCCGCATCGGCGGCCGAGGCGATCCGGCGCAAGATATTCGAGGGCCAGCTCAAGGACGGCGAGCCCTTGCGCCAGGACCTGCTGGCCGCCGAGTTAGGGTTCAGCCGCACGCCGGTGCGCGAGGAGGTGGTCCAGCTCCTCGTGACTTATTCACTGTTCCTCATCCTGGAAGACATGATGAAGCTCATCTGGGGGGTGAATCCGTTCTATGTGGCGGGGCCGTATGCGTTCCTGGGCACCGTGAGCATCGCGGGCGTCCGCTACGCCTGGTACCAGCTCCTGCTGATCCTGGTGGCCCTGGGCACGGGGATCCTGGTCTCGCTGGCCATCCGGA
>CAYMTM010000048.1:9072-23286 GCA_964393375.1 uncultured Rhodospirillaceae bacterium | reverse complement strand
TCAGCGGCCACACCCGCCTGCTGCACGACGGCCGCGCGCGCAATGTGCTGGAGGCGGTCCTCTGGCACGGCGGCGAGGCGCTGGGCGCACGCGAGCGGTTCCGAAACCTGGACAAGGCGGAGCGCGACGCGCTGCTGGCCTTCCTGCAATCGCTATGAAGACCATTACCCTATTGATCGGGCTTTGCGTCTCGGCCGCCGCCTGGGCGGCCGAGCCCGACTACCGGGCGCTGAACGCCGACGCGGTCGCCAAGCATATCCTGCCGCGCTATCGAACCCTAGCGGCGGCGACTGATGCGCTGGCGCAGGCAGCCAGGCGGCACTGCGACAACCCCGCGGCGCTGGCCGAACCCTGGCGCCAGGCAATGGCGGCTTGGCAGAGCGTGCAGCACCTGCGTTTCGGCCCGATCGAGTATTTCAACCGCCTCCAGCGCTTCGCCTTCTGGCCCGATCCGCGCAACATTGCCCAGCGCCAGCTTGCCGAACTGTTCGAGAAGCGCGATGCGGCGGCGCTCGACCCGGCGAAGCTGGTGACGGGCAGCGTCGCGATCCAGGGGCTGCGTGCGCTGGAACGCGCGATTTTCGATCCCGGAGAGCGCAAGCAGTTTCCCGGCGACGCCTATCGTTGCCGGTGGCTGGCGGCAGCGGCAGACAACCTTGCCGTCATGGCGCGTGATACGCTGAGCGAATGGGCCGGCCCCCCGCAGGACTTCGCGGCACGGTTCGTCCGGGCGGACGGCGACGGCAGTCAGTACCACGCGCCGGGCGAAGCGACGCTCGAGCTGTTCAAGAGCGTCTACGCCGCGGTGGAGCTGATCGCCGACCACAAGCTGGCCCGGCCGCTCGGCGACAAGGCCGCAGCGGCGCGGCCGCACCTGGCCGAAAGCTGGCGCAGCGAAACCTCGCTGGCGAACGTGAAGATCAACCTGGCTGCGGCCCGCGACCTTTACGCGAGCCTCGCGCCCGGCGTCGGCGACGCGGCGCTCCGGCAGGACATTGCACAGCGTTTCGCGGCGACCCTGGCCGCGGCCGACGCGGTGCGCGGCCCGCTGGAGTCGGCCGTCGGCGACCCGGCGCGCCGTCCGGCGGTGGAGAGGCTCCGGCGCGAGGCCCTTGCGCTGAAGCGCGTGCTGGCCGACCGGCTGGCGCCGGCCCTGGGCCTGCCGCTCGGCTTCAATGCGCTGGATGGCGACTGAGATGGGCAACCTTGCGCGCCGGACGTTCCTGGCGGGCGCTGCCGCGCTTGCCGCGACTGGCCCGGTCCGGGCGGCGCAGGACTGGTTCATCGCGCCGCGCGACGATGCGGCCGGACGGCACTTCATCACCCGCTTCGCAGCCGATGGGACGCTCGGCTTCGACCTTGCCTTGCCCGCGCGCGGCCATGGCATGGCGCTGGCGCCCGATGGCCGCTCGGCCGCGGTGGCCGCCCGGCGCCCCGGTCGATTTTTGCTCGTTCTCGACCATACCCGCGGCCTTGAGCGCGCACGCATCGCGGCAACCGATGGGTTCATCTTCTGCGGCCATGTCGCCTTCGCAGCCGACGGAACGCTGCTCTACGCGACGGAGACGCGCCTCGCCGACGCAGCCGGGTTCGTCGGCGTGTACGACGCCCATGCGCCCCGGAGCCGCCTTGCCGCCTGGCCCACGCGCGGCGCCGATCCGCACGAACTGCTGCTGCAGGGCGACACGCTGGTGGTCGCCAATGGCGGCTTCGTGCAGCAGAACGACCCCGAAATCGCCCCCTCGCTGGTCCGCATCCACGCGCGCGACGGCCATGTGCTGGCACAGGTAGAACCGCCTGACGAATTGGTCCAGGTGAGTCTGCGCCATCTGGCCATCGCTCAGGGCGGCGTCTTCGTGGCGGGGCAGTATGCGGGCCCGAAGGGCGACCGGCCCCCGCTGGTGGCGCGCTGGAATGCCGGCGGGCTCGGCTTCCTCGATCTGGGCGACCGCACGACGGCGGGCTTGGCCAATTACTGCGGCAGCATCGCGGCCAGCCGCGACGGCACGCGATTGTGCGTGACCAGCCCGCGCGGTGGACGCGCGGTCGTGTTCGATTCGGAGGGCAAGGTGCAGGGCGAGGCCAGGCTGACGGACGGCTGCGGCGTGGCTGCCGCAGCCGACGGATCGTTCCTGGTCACCGGCGGGCGCGGCGACATGCTGCATCTGGGCGGCGCGCCAGTCGCAGTCGCCGAAGCGCGCTGGGACAATCACGCCGTCCCACTCTAGCCGCTACAATTCGTCGTCCCGCAAGAACTGGTTGAGCGCGTCGAAGCGGCGCTGGGCGACTTCGCCCATCAGGCTGTCGATCATGCCTTCCGCATCCGAGTCGGCCGGCAGCAGCGCCAGCCCCCTGTCCTTGCGGACCAGCAGCGTCTGGTGCAGCAGGCCGGGCGTCCCGCCGGTCAGGGTCAGGCCGAGGCGCATGGCAAGGCCGGCGCGCCAGGCTTGGCGCAGTTCGTCCTTGCTGAGCAGCTTGCGCGCCAGGGCCACCTGCGGCATGTCGCGGTCGCCGCCGTAGCGCGCGAAGATCGCGATCGCAAGGTAGGCGCGCCCGGGATGGTCGATTCCCACGATCGGCAGCCGCAGCACGCGGTTGAAGCCGTGCTCGGCGCGATAGTCGGGATGGTCGAGCCAGCCGATATCCGCAAACAGGCAGGCCGCGTGGCGCAGGCGCTTGAGCGCCGGCGACTCGTCCGGGAACAGGTCCGCCATCCAGTCGGCCATGACCAGCCCGTCCTCGCCGAACCTGCCGATCTCGCGTGCGTGCTCGCTGGCCGCTGCGATCAGCGGATCGCGCGCACGCTCGGCCGCCGGCAGCGCATCGAACATCCAGCCCTCGCGCAGACCGTAGGCCGAGAAGATGATGCGCTTCGGCCGCATCAAGCGGGCAAGCTGGATCATCAGGAGCGAAGCGTAGGGCAGAGTCTCGTGCCGCCGCCGCGACACGCCGTACATCTTACTCAGCGAATTCGGGCTCAAGCGCGAGACGAGCTGCAGGAACTCCTCCGCGTCGTCCCAGCGCATCTCGTAATTGTGGATGACGTGCAATGGATGGCCCGTCTGCTCCATGTGCACCCGTGCGAGCGCCCGCCACGCGCCGCCGACCGGATGAAAATCCCGGCCCTCGAGTTCGCGCAACCAGGATACCTCGGCCAAGTGCCGCTCGATTGTATCCTTCATGCGCCGACGGCTGTCCTTGGCGCCGGGCATCACGCGCAGCGGACCCAACGGCAAGGTGACGTGCCGGCCGATGCCGCCGTCCTTAAGCTCGACCAGTTCCAGGCTGCCGCCGCCAAGATCGCCCATCACGCCGTCGGCCGTGGGTTCCGCCGCCAGCACGCCCAGCGCCGACAGCCGCGCCTCCTCGGCGCCGTCGAGGATTTTCGCCTGGATGCCGCAGGCCTTCGTCACTTCGCGCACGAAATCCGCGCCGTTCTTCGCGTCGCGCACGGCGGCCGTCGCCAACGCCTCCAGCCGCTCGACCTTCATCGCGCCGGCCAGAGCTATGAATCGGCGCAGGTTCGCCATCGCCCGCTCGACCGCCTGGGCGTCGAGGCGGCCGGTCTCCTCGATGCCGCGTCCGAGACCGCACATCACCTTTTCGTTGAATACGGCAACCGGAACCCGGACCAGGCGATCGAAAACGACTAGGCGGATCGAGTTCGAGCCTATGTCGATGACCCCGATCCTGCTTGCGTCGGTTGCGCGGCGATTCATCGCCGGGCTGGGGCGGCCACGATCACCCGTTTGATCCGACGACCGCGGAACCGCACGCACCGCCATTCAGGCTCCTCGCTCCTAGCCCTTGCGCAGCACAAGCGTCGGCGCGGCGCCCGAGCGCTTGAGCGCGCTGCCGCGGCCGGACAGGCTGGGGTTGGTCATGAAGTACTTGTGGGCGCTGAAGGCATCGGGTCCGCAGGCGACGCGCGTGTAGTTCCCCTCTGAGTCCAGCGTCCAGCTCTGTGCCTCGTCGTTCAGGTTGGCGATCATCACCTGCTCCAGCACCTGCTGGTGCACGGTGGGATTGGTGATCGGCACCAGCACCTCGACGCGCCGGCTCAGGTTGCGCGGCATCCAGTCGGCCGAGGAGATGAACACCTTGGCCTTGCGCGAGGGCAGCTTGTCGCCGGCGCCGAAGCAGACGACGCGCGTATGCTCGAGGAACCGTCCGACGATGCTCTTGACGCGAATGTTCTCCGACAGGCCGGGCACGCCGGGCCTGAGGCAGCAGATGCCGCGCACCACCAAGTCGATCTGAACGCCGGCTTCGGAGGCGCGATAGAGCGCGTCGATCACCTCCGCATCGACCAGGGAGTTCATCTTGGCCCAAATCTGCGCCGGCTTGCCCGCGCGCGCGTGCCCGATCTCGTCGTCGATCAGCTTCAGCAGGGTGGGACGCAGGGTCACGGGCGACACTGCGATCTTCTTGAGGCCGGTCGGCGAGGCGTATCCGGTCATGAAGTTGAAGATCTTCGCCGCGTCCTGGCACAGATCGGGATCGCAGGTGAAGAACGACAGGTCGGTGTAGATCTTTGCCGTATCGGGATGGTAATTGCCGGTGCCGAAATGCACGTAGGAGCGCAGCCCGTCTTCCTCGCGCCTGGCCACCAGCGAGATCTTGGCATGGGTCTTGAGCTCGATAAAGCCGAACACCACCTGCACGCCGGCGCGCTCCATGTCGCGCGCCCAGCGGATATTGGCTTCCTCGTCGAAGCGGGCCTTGAGCTCGACCAGCGCGGTTACGGTCTTGCCTGCCTCGGCGGCCTCGATCAGCGCGCGCACGATCGGCGAGTTGGCCGAGGTGCGGTAGAGCGTCTGCTTGATCGCCACCACCGCCGGGTCGAGCGCCGCCTGACGCACGAACTGGACGACGACATCGAAGCTCTCATAAGGATGGTGGACGACGATGTCCTTCTGCCGGATCGCGGCGAAGCAGTCGCCGCCGAAGTCGCGGATGCGCTCGGGAAACCGCGCGTTGAAGGGCGTGAACTTCAGGTCCGGCCGCTCGTCCACGATGAGCTGCTTCGTATCGGCGAGGCCCAGCAAACCGTCGAGCGCGATCACCTCCTCGGCATTGACGCGGAACTTCTCGATCAGGAACAGGCGCAGATGGTCGGGCGCCTTGGCGTCGACCGACAGCCGGATCACCTGGCCGCGCCGGCGGCGCTTCAACGCCGTCTCGAAGGTGCGGGTCAGGTCCTCCGCCTCCTCGGCAACCTCGATCTCGCTGTCGCGGATGATCCGGAACATGCCCGTTCCGCGCACGTCGAAGCCGGGAAAAAGCTGGTCCATGAACAGGCGGATCGTGCGCTCGATCGGCAGGAAGCGGATCGCCGAGCCGGGCAGGCGCACGAAGCGCGGAATGCGCGGCGGGATGATGACCAGCGCGTTCAACGCCCGTCCGTCCGAGGGGCGCACCAGCGACAGCACCAAGCCGAAGCCCAGGTTGGGCACGAACGGGAAGGGATGCGCCGGGTCGATCGCCATCGGCGTCAGCACCGGGAACACGTCGGTCATGAAGTGGCGTTCGAGCCATTCGCGCTCCGCCGGGGTCAATTCCTCCGGCTCCAGCACGGCGATGCCGGCGTCGCGCAATTCGACCAGCAGACCGGCCAGGCACCGGCGCTGGTCGAAGCGCAATGCGCGCGCCTTCTCATGGATAGCCGCCAGGGCTTGCGCGGGCGTAAGCCCGTCGTCGCTCGGCGTGTCGACGCCGGCAAAGACCTGGCCCTTAAGCCCGGCCACGCGCACCATGTAGAACTCGTCCAGGTTGCTGGCGGAGATCGACAGGAAGCGCAGGCGTTCCAGCAGGGGATGCTGCTTGTTGTCCGCCTCCTCCATCACCCGCGTGTTGAAGGCGAGCCACGACAATTCGCGGTTGATGAACCGCTCCGGCGCATTGGGTTCGATGCGCGACCTGATCGCGCGCCTGGCTTGGCTCACATCCGTCCTCCTGTCCCGGCGGCGTGCCTGCGCCCCATCCCTCCGCGCCGCGACCCTGGCCCCGGTGACCAGCTAATCCTGTATACCATTACTAAAGACCGTTTGTGACCGCCCTATGAATGCCGGACCGGGAAACGGGGCCCGGAAAATCCAATGCAACGCCGCCTCTACCTGCTACGCCATGCGAAATCGAGCTGGGACGACGAAGCCCGTGACGATCACGACCGGGACCTGTCCGCACGCGGCCGCCAGGCGGCCGAGCGTATGGGCGCGTTCTGCGGCGCCCAGGGCATTGCGCCGGCCCTGGTACTGTGCTCGACGGCCCGGCGGGCGCGCGAGACGCTGGCCCGGCTGGTACCGCACCTGGCCGCGACCGGCCGTATCGAGTTCGAGGAAGGATTGTATCTTGCCGGCGCGGGCGCGTTGCTGCGGCGCCTGCGGCGGATCGAGGATCAAATAGGCTCGGTGATGGTGATCGGGCACAACCCGGGGCTGCAGGAATTCGCCGTACAGCTCTGCGGCACGGGCGACACCGAGGCGCTCGCCAAGCTGCGCGGGAAGTATCCGACCGCCGCCCTCGCGGAAATCCTGCTGCCGATCGATCGCTGGCGCGATGCGAATGCGGATGGCGGCAGGCTCGTCCGGTTCGTCGTACCGCGCGATCTGCCGTGAAGGGGCCGGCCGTACCCGCGGCGGTCGCGGCCGCCATGCTCTTGATGCTGGCGCCGGCGCTCTGGAACGGCTTTCCCCTGATGTTCTACGACACCGGCGCCTTCATCGACCAGGCGCTGACCGGCAAGTACGTGGCCGAGCGCGCCGTCGCCTATGCCTGGTTCCTGATGCTCACCTGGCCCACCTACAGCCTGTGGCCGGTCGTGATCGTCCAGGCCCTGATCACGACGCTTGTCCTGATGCAATGCGCGCGGGTTCTGGCGCCGGACCTTGCGCCGGCGCGTTTCGTGGCGCTGGTGCTGGCGCTCGTGGTCGGCACGGGGATGCCCTGGTATGCGGGGCAGGTCCTGCCCGATTTCCTGACCGCGCCGATGACGCTGGCGGTCTACCTGCTGGGGTTTCACGCCGCCGCGCTTTCCGCGCCGCGCAAGCTGGGGCTGCTGGCGGTAGCAGCGCTGGCGGCGGCGGCGCATGCGGCCCATTTGCTGCTGGCCGTTGGGCTGGCTGCGATCGTCGCCGTGGCGGGGTTCTGCCAGTGGCGATGGTCCATCGCCTGCGGCACCGCGCGGGCGCGCTGGGCTTGGCCGGCGGCGGCGGTCGGCGTGGCCCTGGCTTTCCTGCTGGCCAGCAACTTCGCGCGCACCGGCGAGATATTCGTCAGCCGGGCAGGCCCGGCCTTCGTCTTCGGCCGGCTGGTGCAGGACGGCATCGTCAAGCGGCTGCTCGACGACACATGCCCCGCTTCGGGCTACGCGCTGTGCGCATACAAGGAAACGTTGCCGACCAACGCCAACGATTGGCTGTGGGGACCGGCAACCCCGTTCTGGACGCTGGGCGGCTTCGAGGGCACGGCCGCGGAATCCGCACGCATCATCGCCGACAGCCTGAGGCGCTACCCGTGGATGCATCTGCGCACCGCCGTCGCGGCCGCCGCGGCGCAGGTCGCCAGCTTCCGAACCGGCGACGGGATCGAACCGCAGCCCTGGCCGACCTGGTGGGCAATGGAGACCTTCCTTCCGGCGCAGCTGCCCGCCTATACGGCAGCGCGCCAGCAGAAGGACCTGATCGACTTCACGGCGATCAACGGCCTACACGTGCCGATCGGCTGGCTGTCGATGGCGGCGGCGGCGGGATTCGTGGCGGCTGCCTTGAGGCGGCGCCGCTGCGACGATCGCGCGCTGCTGCCGGCCTATCTCCTGCTGGCGCTTCTCGGCAATGCCGTGATCTGTGGTGCGCTTTCCAACCCGCATGACCGCTACCAGTCGCGGCTGCTGTGGTCCGTGCCCTTCGCCCTGCTGCTGGCGGCGCAAGGCCGGGAACCCGACGCCTAGACCTCGGCGTCCCAGAACGGGTCGAGCTTCGCGACCTTGCGGCTGATGCGCGCGGCGCGCGGCATGTCGCCGACGATGCGCGCCGCGTGCCAGCCCGCCAGCAGGTCGTTGGCGCGGCCGAGTTCCGCGCCGCCGGCGATCAGCTCCTCGACCAGGCGGCGGCCGACGACGGCGTCGTTCATCGAGCCCAGGCAGTCCTGCATCTCGGCCAGGCGCCGCGCGTAGTTCTGCGCGACCTTGCGCGGAAACAGGCTGCGGAAGAACTCGGCGGCATAGCGCGCCTTCTTGGCGTTGATGCGGAGCTGGTGACGCTGCTCGTCCTCCAATTCCTCGAAACGCTTCGCCAGTTTGCGCACCTTGCGATGGCGCAACGCCAGCACCTCGCGCGCCACATCGCCGATCGGTCGGTTCCACGGGCCCGGTTCGTTCACGCCCTCGGTCGCCGCGCCGATGCGGTCGCTGTCGCTCTCGAGCCACAGATCGAGCTGGAGCTGCAGACGGGTGTAGCGGCGTTCGTCCAACGTCGCCGCGACCAGTTCGTAGGCCTCGCCCCTCGCGCGCTCCGCCGCCTCCATCAGCGCCGCCACGCTGTCGTCGTCGGGCAGGCGCGCCATCAGCGTTTTCAGGGTCTCGCCGATGAACACGTCCCAATCCCGCGCCGGGCCGAAACTCTGCTGGGCCCAACGCAGTTCCGACACGAAATGCTGGCGCTGCTCCTCGGGCAGGACCCCGGCGAACAGGGAGAACGCCGCACGCAGGCGCCGGATTCCCACGCGCAACTGGTGCACGCCCTCCGGGTCTTCGCCCAGGCGCGAGCAATCCTCATTGGCGCGCAGATGCTGCAGGCATTGGCGCGCGATCGCGACGAAGCCCTGCCAGGCGGTGAGATCCTGCGCCAGATCGAGGGGCGCCGCCTTGGTGGGTTGCGGCTTGGCGCCGAGCAGCAGGTCATAGCCTCGCGCAGCCTTCGAACGGTACTCCACCGTGAACGGCACGCGCTCGTGCAGGCGCAGCGCCAGCTCGTACAGCCGCGCCGGGCGGCCGGACTTCAGCTCCAGCTCGGCCTCGCAGACCGGTTCGCTGCCGTTGGCGGTCGCGATCTCCCCCGTATCCACTGCAAGCTCGATCTTGGAATCTTCAAGCACCAGCGGCACGGTCGAACGCGTGATGTCGGAAACGAATGCCTCCTTGAGCTCGTCGGGGGCCGACACCGGCAACACCTCGCGTATTTCGCCGTCGACGATCCGGTCGAGATCGGGCCGGTCGCCGGCGATCGCCGTCTCCCATTCCCGATAGCGCTGCGCCGCGCCGCCGCTGTCGGTGTCGGGCGCCTTCAGCGTCTGGATACGATGATGGCCGACATGGCGCACGCGCAGCGCGATGCGCTTCTTGCGCAGGGCCAGGTCCTCGGTGTCAAAATAGACGTTGCGAAGCTTGCGCGTGCGCGCCGACGCGAGGCGCAATTCGCGAAGCAAGGGGTGACGCCGCAGCCGGCCGAGTTCATCCGGCTTCATGCGGAGTTTCAGTTCGGTCTCGGTATTCACGGGCCCCCCGGACTGCGGACGGCGCGACGTTAACCCGGTGTTTCAGCGTCTGTCATTTGTTATAATACTGTCAATAAAACGTCATAGTGGTGCGACCTAATTTCACGCGCTACGGCTGGTTCCCGGCCGCCGGTTATGCACGCAATTCACATGCCGGGCAGCGGGATCTGTCCATCATCAAGGGCTTCCAGCACCTCGCGCGCCAAGGCGATACTGAGGGCGCGCCGTTCAACCAGCGCCGTGCGGTCCAGCGCCTCCACGATACGGCCGGCGGCATCGAGCGATCGCTCCATGCGGCTGACGAGGTATTCGATCACGCCTGGCGGCACGCGCTATTGCCGATCGGCAAAAAGCTTGCCCACCACCGCGGACAACAGGGCGTCGTCCGGCGCCTCGATCGCGATGCTGGCCGCCGCGCCGAGGCGCGAGCGCAGGTCGGGCAGTGCCGCCTTCCAGCGCGACGCCGTCGCGCGCGCCGCCGCCAGGATATGTCCGCGCCGATCGGCCAGGATGTTGTAGAGGTGCAGCAGGGCACGCTCGTCGAGCGGCAGATCGCCCCGGCTGAGGTCCTGGCTGCCGAAATCGAGCGCAACGGCGCGCGCCTGTCCGAGCAGCACCGGCAGGGATTGCGTGCTGATCGCCGCCGGATCCAGCGCGACGGCGCCGTGCCGCTTGCGCCAGAGATGCAGCAAGTGGCTCTTGCCGCTGCCAGCCGGCCCGTGCAGCGCCACCAGCGGCGCCGGCCAGTCGGGATAGCGGTCGATCCACGCCGAGGCCGCGGCGTTCGGCGGCCCGACGATGAAATCGGCCGCGTCGAGCGACGGACGGTGCTCGAGGGAGAAGACGAGCTGCGGCGGCGGGGTCACCGCTGCGCGCCCTCCAGCCGCGCCGCCCCGCGCAGGCCCTGGGTGACATAGGCGGCGCCCGAAGCGAGCGTGCTGGCCGCCACCAGATAGACCAACGGCGTGACCAGGCCGATATCGATTCCCAGACCCAGCCGCGCCAGCGCCATTGCCGCAAGGGCGATCTGCAGGCCGGTGTTGAGCTTGCTGATCAGCAGCGGTCGCAGCCGGAACGGATGGCCCAGCGCATGGCCGATCAGCACCCCCACCACGATCAGCGCGTCGCGGAAGACGACCAGGATCACGAGCCATGCCGCCAAGTGGCCCTGATAGCCCAGCGTGACATAGACGCTGACCAGCAAGGCCTTGTCGGCGAGCGGGTCGAGATAGCCGCCGATCACCGTGCGTGCGTGGAACTGCTTGGCCAGGAACCCGTCGACGGCGTCGGAGATTCCGGCGCCGATGAACAGCCAGAACGCCGCCGTCAGCTGGCCGTCGATGATCAGGTAGATCGTGACCGGCACGGCGCAAAGGCGTGCCACCGTGATCAGGTTCGGCGCGATGAGCCTAAGGGCGGAACTGGTCACTGCGGCCGGGCCACCGCCCCGCCGGCGGACGGCACAGACGCGGCCGCCGGCACCGCCGCGCCCGGCGCCGCCAGCCGGAGCTGCCAGTCCGGCGGATCCGGCGCCAATACCATGTCCTTTTGCAGGACTGCCGCCTGAAGCTGCTCGGGATCGCCCGTATAGGTGATCGCCAGCCTTGCGAGCTTGCGCGTCAGGGCGGTCACCTCGACCCGCCGGATGCTGGACAGTTCCGACAGGCGCCGGCGGGCTTCGACCAGCTCGCCGAGCGTTGTGAGGGGCAGCGTGAAGGTCAGGCGCTGCTCGTCGCCGAAGCGCATCAGGTGGCTGCGCTTCCACTGCTCCTCGATCGAGCGCGCCTGGTCGCGCGCGATCGTCGCCAAGCGTTCCTCAAGGGACGCCGCCTGCGGCACGACGATCGGCCGCTCGGGAGCAAGCGGTGTGGCCTGCGCCGCGTCGGCGGGCGGCTGGACCTGTCGCGGGCGGTTCAACTGGTGCTGCAGCAGGGTCGCCTTGGCGCGCGCATCCTCGCGCGCGGTCAGCACCGAGACGATGACTTCGCCCGCGCGGTAGCGTGCGGCGATCGCGCCCAGCTTGCCCTCGTCGCCGGCGAGCGCGGCGTCGGCGTCGACGATATCGGCATCGGTCAGGTCGCCGATCGGCACGATGAGCGGA
This sequence comes from uncultured Rhodospirillaceae bacterium, assembly GCA_964393375.1. Taxonomy (GTDB): domain Bacteria; phylum Pseudomonadota; class Alphaproteobacteria; order JAEULC01; family JAEULC01; genus JAEULC01. Next base: position 11,693 of record CAYMTM010000048.1, on the reverse strand, counting down.
ACCAGGCCGCCGCCCGCGGGCAGGCTCGCCCAGGCCTGGCGCCAGGGGTTGCCGTCCTCCCACAGCAGCGCCGTCTCCTGGATGCCCTGGACCAGCTTGTAGACCGGCAGGACGACGACCGGACGGCTGACGGTCTCGGCGAAACGCATGCCGGCCTGCAGCATGAGCGCGCGCAGGTCCTCGGCCTTGAAGCGCACGGTAAGCTCGGCGAGATACCGGACCGACGAGGTGCGTTCCTTGTTGACCTCCAGCGCCTGGACCAGCGCCTCGACCTGGCGGTCGTTCAGGCGCGGCTGGCGGCCCAGGTCCTCGGCCAGGACGATCCGCTCGAACACCTGGCGCAACGCGCGTCGCTGCCCCTCCGCCAGCGCCTTCACGCGCGCGGCGGCTGCGGTCTGGTCGGTCGCGTCCACCGGCACGTTGCGTACGGCGAACACATCATCCGCCTGCGCTTGCGCAGCCACAGGAGCGGGGACGCCCTGAACGGCGGCCACGGCCGCCGCGGCAAGGCCGAGGCGAACCAGACACCGCCAGAGACGCGTGCCGCCGAAAAGGCCGTCCACGGCCATTGCAAACCTTCCCGGAAACAGTATTGTCGGCGCGCCGCACGGCCGCCCTGTCCTTCTTGTGCAGCCGGAAACGGCGCCTGACCCCCGGCCATTTCTTACTGGAAGCCCGACGAGGACGCCATAGCCAGCCGGACCTACAGGGAAGCGGGTGTGGATATCGACGCGGGCGACGCGTTGGTCCAGGCGATCAAGCCCTTGGCACGTTCTACCGCCCGCCCGGGCGCCGATGCCCGGCTCGGTGGTTTCGGGGCGTTCTTCGATCCGAAGGCGGCCGGGTTCCGCGATCCGCTGCTCGTATCGACCACCGACGGCGTCGGCACCAAGCTGAAGATCGCCATCGAGGCGAACAAGCACGATACGGTCGGCATCGACCTCGTGGCGATGAACGTCAACGACCTGGTGGTGCAGGGCGCCGAGCCGCTGTTCTTTCTCGACTATTTCGCCTCCGGCAAGCTCGAAGTCGGCGTCGCCGCGACGGTCATCAAGGGCATCGCCGAGGGCTGCCGTATCGCCGGCTGCGCCCTTGTGGGCGGCGAAACCGCGGAGATGCCCGGCATGTATGCCGAGGACGACTACGACCTGGCGGGCTTTGCCGTCGGCGCGGTCGAACGCGACCAGGCCCTGACCGGCGCCAACGTCGTCGTGGGCGATGCGGTGCTGGGCATCGCCTCGTCGGGCGCGCATTCCAACGGATTTTCGCTGGTGCGCCGGATCGTGGCGGACACCAATCTCGGCTACGACGCGCCGGCACCGTTTGCCGCCGGCAAGACGCTCGGTCATGCGCTGTTGGAGCCGACGCGCATCTACGTCAAGCCGCTGCTGAAAGTCCTACGCGCGGCCGGGTACAAGGCCGGCGGCATCAAGGCGATGGCGCATATCACAGGCGGCGGCATCCTCGATAACCTGCCGCGCGTGCTCCCCGACGGAGCGATGGCGCGGATCGACGCCCGGACATGGACACTGCCGCCGGTATTCCAATGGCTCCGGCGCATGGGCAACGTCGCGGACACCGAGATGCTGCGCACCTTCAACTGCGGCATCGGCATGATCCTGGTGGTGGGCGCGGCCGATGCCGATGCCGTCGCCGCGGCGCTTGCCGCCGAGGGCGAGACCATCTATCGCATCGGGCGCATCGAACAGCGGCCGGCGGGCAGCGCCGCCACGGTGGTCGACGGCACCGACACGGCCTGGGGCAGGCTCCGATGAGCGCGCGCCGCCGCGTCGGCGTCCTGATCTCCGGGCGCGGCAGCAACATGAAGGCCCTCATCGAGGCTGCCGCGGTCAGGGACTATCCCGCCGAGATCGTGCTGGTGCTCAGCAACCGCGCCGGCGCGCCGGGCATCGCCATCGCGGCGGAGGCCGGGGTCACGACGCAGGTCCTTGCGCACAAGAGCTATTCCGACCGCGCCGCCTTCGACGCCGCGCTCGACGCCGCCCTGCGCGCCGCGTGCGTGGAGATCGTCTGCCTGGCCGGGTTCATGCGCCTGTTCACGCCGGACTTCGTCCTGCGCTGGCAAGGCCGGATGCTCAACATCCATCCATCGTTGCTGCCGTCCTTCCCCGGCCTGCATCCGCAGCAACAGGCACTCGACGCGGGCGTACGCTTCTCCGGCTGTACGGTGCATTTCGTGACGCCGGCGATGGACAGCGGCCCGATCATCGCCCAGGCCGCCGTGCCGGTGCATCCCGCCGACACGGCCGCGACGCTCGAAGCGCGCATCCTTGCGGCCGAGCACCGGCTCTACCCGATGGCGCTGGCGCTGGTCGCGACCGGGCGCGCGCGGATGGAGGGCGGACGCGCCGTGATCGAAGCCGCGACGGCGCCGGCAGACGCGGTGTTCAATCCGGTGCTGCATTAGGACGCGCCGACCAGGCCAAGGCCCTGGCCCTCTCGCCGCCGATTGGGCGCATCAATGGCGCTACGGCCGCTTCGGTGGGTCGATGCCTTTCACGCCAAAGTCGGTCTTGCAGGCGAGCGTGGCCGGATCGCAGCCGCCCGGACAGGGCGTCTGGTGGACGATCTGGCCGTTCGCGCACTGGTAAAGGAGCTGG
>CAYMTM010000048.1:0-9062 GCA_964393375.1 uncultured Rhodospirillaceae bacterium | reverse complement strand
TGCCCGCAATATTGGCCGTCGGGTCTGTTCAGGCACGCCGCATCGCGAAACTCGGTTTCCTCGACGATCACGCGCGAGGGCGGCGGAACGGTTTGGGCGATGGCCGCGCCGATGCCCGCCCATGTCAGCGCGGCGGCAAGCACGATCCTGCGCATGGCGCATCTCCTCGGGGCACTTCCCCAGGCGATCGAACGCTGCGGCGCGGGCTGGCTTTCCGTTCGGTCAGACGCGCAGCCGCAGGCCCTCGGGATCATAGAGCGGTCGGTCGTGTCGCGCGGCAGGAAACCGCTCCCCGAACGCCTCGATCGCGTAGTCGCAGGCGCCGATATCCGCGACCGCCAGGTAGCCGCAAGCAATGGCCCGGCCGGCGGTATAACCGTAGCCGCCGCTGGTGGTGTAGCCGAGGATGCGATCGCCCGCGAGGATCGCCTCGCCGCCGAACAGGTTCGCCTCGCCCGCGGTCGAGAACCAACAGAGTTTGCGTTTTACCCCTTCCGCTTTCTGCCGCTCCAGCGCGGCGCGGCCGATGAAGTCGGGTTTCTTCATCGCCACCGCGAACCCGAGACCGGCTTCCAGCGGCGTCTCGTCGGGCGAGATGTCGGCGCCCCAGTAGAGATACTGCTTCTCGAGCCTGAGGCTGGAGATCGCGCGATAGCCGACATCGGCAACGTCGAAATCCTCGCCGGCCGCACGCAGCGTGTCGTAGACATGCTGGGCATAGTCCACCGGCACGTGCAGCTCCCAGCCCAGTTCGCCGACATAGGAGACGCGCAGCGCCAGCACCGGCGCGTAGCCCAGCCGGATCTCCTTGCCGCGCATGTAGGGCAGCGACGCGTTGTCCACGGCATCGTCCGTCACACGCTGCAGCACCTCGCGCGCAAGCGGGCCGCAGAGATTGATGACTGCGCGCGAGGCGGTGATCTCCCGCAGTGCAACCGAGCCGTCGCGCGGCAGGTGCTTCGCCAGGTGCTCAATATCATGCACCCCGTAGGCGCTGCCGGTCACGAAGTAGAAGCGGTCCTCGCCCAGCCGCGTGACCGTGACGTCCGCCTCGATGCCCCCGCGCTCGTTGAGAAGTTGCGTGTAGACGATCGCGCCCGGCGGGCGGTCTATGTTATTGGCGGCGATGCGTTGCAGCGCCGCGAGCGCGCCCTTGCCCACGATCTCGACCTTGGTGAAGGAAGTCATGTCCACCAGCGCGACGCGCTCGCGCACCGCGCGGTGCTCCTCCCCCACCCGCTCGAACCAGTTCGCGCGGCCGAAGCTCGGACGGTCCTCGGGCGCCTGGCCGTTGGCCGCGAACCAGTTCGGCCGCTCCCAGCCGAACTTCGAACCATAAGCGGCACCGCGCGCCTTCAGCGCGTCGTAGAGCGGACTGCGCCTCCCGCCCCTGCCCGCCGCCTGCTCGTGGCCCGGCCAGGCGACGGTGTAGTAGTTGGCATAGGCCTCGATCGCGCGGTCGAACAGGTAGCGCGTGCCGGCATGGTGATCGCCGAAGCGCAGCGCGTCGAAGGCCCACAGGTTCATGCCCGGATCGCCCTCGGCGATCCATCGCGCCATGGCGTGTCCCGCCCCGCCCGCGGCGGCGATGCCCGAGGTGAAACCGCAACAGATGAAGAAATTGTCCAGGCCCGGCGCACGGCCCATCACCGGCTCGCCGTCGGCCGAGATCGGGATCGGGCCGCTGACCATGGTCTTGATGCCGGCATTGCCGAGGGCGGGGATTCGATGCGTGGCGGCGGCACCGAGCGGCTCGAACCGGTCGAAATCGGGCGTCAGCAACTCGGCGCCGAAATTCGCGGGAATGCCGTGGCGACCGAAGGCCCTGGTGTTGTCCTCCCAGCCGCCGAAGGCGAGGCCGCCGACCTCGGGCTTCACGTAGTAGCGCCCGTCAGGATCGCGGAAGGTCGGCAGGTCAACAGGCAGGCCCGCGATCCTCTCGGTCACGAGGTACTGGTGCTCGACCGCGCATACCGCCACGGGCACGTCCGCCATGGCGCCGATCTCGCGGCCCCACATGCCGCCGGCGTTGACGGCGACGTCGCACCGGATCGCACCCTGCTCGGTTTCCACCGCGACGATGCGCCGGCCTTCGCGCCTGAGGCCCGTGACGCGCACGCCCTCGCGGATCGCGACGCCGCCGTTGCGCGCGCCCCTGGCCATGGCCTGGGTGACGCTCGACGGATCGACATAGCCGTCCGACGGCACGAAAGCCGCGCCGGCGATATCCTGCAGGTTCATCACGGGAAACAGTTTCGCCGCTTCCTGCGGTCCGACCAGGTGCATCTCGAAGCCGAAGCTCTTGGCCAGCGTCGCCGCGCGCTTCAGTTCGAGCCAACGCTCCGGCGACGCGGCGACGCGCAACGAACCCACGCCGTGCCAGCCCGTGGCATGGCCGGTCTCCTGCTCCAGCACGCCGTAGAGCCGGGCGCTGTACTGCATCATGCGCGTCAGGTTGCGCGAGCTGCGGAGCTGACCGATCAGCCCGGCCGCGTGCCAGGTGGCGCCGTGGGTGAGCTGCGCCTTTTCGAGCAGCAGCACGTCCCTCTTGCCCAATTTGGCGAGATGATAGGCGATGGAACAGCCTATCGCGCCGCCGCCGACGATGACGATCTCGGCTTGGGCGGGGATCATGCGGCGAGCTGAGCCACGTACCAGTCCAGGAACTGTGCGACGTTGCGCTCCTTCACCCTGGCCAGCGGACCGGGAACATAGCCGCGCGAGCCCACGCCCTTCTGCACCGCCTCGCAGATCGTCCAGTCCTGTTCGGAGGTGCGTTGCCAGAACGGCATGATCTTGGCGAGCTGGTAGTCCCTGCCCTCCTCGGCGTGACCCGCGACCAGCCAGTAGACCCGTACCTTGGTGCGGTCGGACGCCACCGGCGTCACGCGCGTGGAGACCGCGTGATCGCAGGAGCCGTGCATCCAGAAGCTGGGAAAGACCGTCGTGCGCAGCGTGCCGACCTCGGGATCGGGATAGTCGCCCATCAGCGGCGCCACCTGCGCGCCGTCCAGGCTTTCGCTGACCCAGCCGGGCCGGAGCGGCGTGCGGTTGGCGCGATACCAGGCGCCGGTCATATCGGACTGCAGAGTCGGCGTTTCCAGTCCCTTGCGCTTCCACGCCTGCGCGCAGGCGGCGGTGCGCTGGGATATCTCCGCTTCATGGCGCGGATCGTTGAGCTGAATGTCGTAGTTCGCGCGGATGTACTCGGGATGGGTGGTCGGGCAGTGGAAGCACTCGCGGTTGTTCTCCCAGATCACCTTCCAGTTCGCCTGTACCTCGTAGTCCGCGACGGTCGCGATCTTCGCCCGCGCTAGGCCTTGCGGCTTCAGGGCCGGCGCCAGCACCGCCTCGGCCGGCGCGAAATCGGGCGGGTCGTCGGCCAGCGAGACGAAAATCAGCCCGCCGACCCGGCGCATTGCCAAGGGCCGCAATCCCAACTCGGATGCCGGCACGCCGTGCTCGGCCGTTGTGTCGCGCAACAGCTTGCCGGTCAGATTATAGGCCCAGGCGTGGTAGGGACAGACAAAAGCCTGGTCCCGCCCCTTCTCCGCCGAACAGATCCGCGCGCCGCGATGGCGACAGACGTTGTGGAAGGCGCGCACCTGTCCGTCGCGGCCCCGTGCGACGATCACCGAATCGCGGCCGATATCGTGGCGGAACCAGTCGCCGGCATGCGGGATCTCGCACTCATGCCCGGCGAACTGCCAATGGCGCGCGAAGATCGCCGCCATGTCGGCATCGTACACCGCGGGATCGGCATAGAAGGCGGCATCCAGCGAGCGGCCGGAGCGGTAGGCGGCACAGAGCGCTTGGACGGAGCTGGTCGGCACGTTCGCGTTCCTCCACCGGTTGCCGCAAATCTAGGGGCAAACCCGGCGCAACGCCAAGCAACGGCTTTGCCGGATGGACGAAAGAAAATCTTTCGTCAGCGCCGGCGCAGCCAACCCGGCGGCTTTTCCGCCCGCGCTTCGGCCAGCACGAAGTCGCGGAAGGCGGCGATGCGGTCCTGGCGCAGCGCACGTTCGGACCACACGAGATGATACGCCTCGGCGACCGGCAGGGCGATCTTGAACGGCGCCACCAGGCTGCCGCGCCTGATGTCCTCCGCCACCATCGGCCAGCGCCCTAGGGCGACGCCCAGGCCGCGCCGCGCGGCGTCGAGCGCCAGGTGCGAGACGTCGAAACGAAGCCCCTGCTCGGTGTCCAGCTCGCGCAGACCGGCGGCACTGCACCAGGCCGGCCATCCGTCGCGATAGCCGATGACATGCAGCAGGGTCGCAGCGCCGAGCGCGCGCTTGCCGAGTGGTTTTGCCGACACCGGGAACACGAACTCCGGCGCCAGCGGCACGGACTTCAGTCCGGGCCAATCGCCCGAGCCGTAGCGCAGTTCGGCGTCGATCCCGTCGCCCGCGAACTCCGCCGGCTCGGCGCGTGTCGTGATGCGAAGCGCGATGTCGGGATGGCGTTGGCGGAAGCGTTCGAGCCTTGGCATCAGCCACAACTGCCCGAACGACCCCGGTACGCGCACGACCAGGGCGCCGGAACGCAGCCCGCCACGGCGCGCGCCGCCGAATACCTCGCCCGTGCCCGCGCGCAGGCGCTCCAGCCCGTCCGACACGCTGGGCAAGTAGGCGGCGCCGAGGTCCGTGGTCGCAAGCCCTCTTGGCGCGCGCCGGAACAGCGGCGCTCCCAGATGAGCCTCGAGCAGGCGGACCTGCTGGCTGACCGCTGCCGGCGTGACGCCCAGTTCCCTGCCGGCCGCGGCAAAGCTGCCGGCGCGCGCGGCCGCGTCGAACGCGCGCAGCCAGTTGAGCGGCGGCAGTCCTGGTCTTCGCCCGGAATCGGCCATACACCCCCGCAACCGAAGATTCGCCCTAATCTACAGTCGTTTATTCTCCCCGGCCAAAGCCCGGGAACCACGCCGGCGAAGGGGACGTTCCACCGCCGTCGCGCCTCCCCCGGGGCAACGACGCGAGGGTTGCCTTGGATCGCAAGCGCATCATTTCCCTGGCGGCGGCGCCGGCGAGCGGATCGACGGCACGAGCGCCGCCGACGCCAAGCGACGGATCGAGGCTGCGCATCCGGCCATCCATTGCCGATTGACTTGCGGCGGGCCGCGGCGGAAACACTTGCCCGATCCGGCGATCAACAGGAGGGCCCGATGCAATCTTTGAGGAAGTTCGCGGCGGCCGGCGCGATCACGGCGTTGGCCGCGCTGGCCCCGGCGGCTTGGGGGGCTTGCGACCCCGAAGACAAGCCGGACAAGACCACCGCGACCGACGCCCGCAAGAAGATCGAGGCCGCCGGCTACCGGCAGGTCAGCGACCTGAAGAAGGGTTGCGACAATGTCTGGCACGCGATGGCGGTCAAGGACGGCAAGCCGGTCGCTGTGCTGGTCACCCCCCAGGGCCAGGTGATGCTCGAAACCAACCCGTAGCGTTCGCCGCTGCTGCGCTTCAACCGCGCGCCGGCGATCCCAACTGGTCGCGGCCAACGCAGCCGCCGATGCTGGCCGCCGTCGCATGGCCAGTGAGCCAGTTCCAGAACCCGCGCGCGAAGCACGCAATGGCTTCCGCCCGTAACGCATGGGCGCGCTGCCGGTGGAACGCGACCAGCTCCGGCGTGATGCGCGCCGTGCCGGCAGGGTTGGAACCGGTGGGACTTAGGGACAGCGCAATCCGTTCGCTCATGTTCAGTCTCCTTCGTCGCCGGCCGCCCTGGCATTGATGCCAACGGCGACCCGAGCCAGTACATTAATTGATGAAGGTCGAGTCGATAATCGGAGGTGCTGGCAAATAATCTGTGCTAATCATTCATAAATGGTCATGACCGTCGTCCATCAGGGAAGATCGCATCGGCCTGCCCTAATGGGTGGCGAAATCGGGTCCTGGAGCGGCTCAGGCCTTAAGGCCGGCCGGAGATGCGGTCGGCGTCGGGCCACGGCGGCGGGTCACCAGCCGCCCAATCCAGCGGGCCATATCGGCCATCGCCCGCGCACGCACTGCATGCGCCTCGCGGACCATGGCCTGGATCGCGTCAGGGCTCGGATACTCGAGCGAAAAGGGGGGATTCCGCTTGGTCTCGTACGGGTCTATGTTGCGGCGCGTCATGTGAAACCTCCATACATGTCAGATACTTGAAGCCACGGCGCCCTCCCTGGACCAAGGCTATTTCGCATTTGCGAAGGTGATAATCCGAATTTTGGTCACAGGTTTTATGAAGGGATGTCATAGGTACGACCATGAGCTTCGCAAGCGATATCGAGGTGTTCGTCCGGGTGGTCGAGGCCGGCGGATTTTCCGCGGCGGCCCGGGCGCTCGGCATGACGCCTTCTGCGGTCAGCAAGCTGGTGGCGCGCCTGGAGGACCGGCTGGGCGCGCGTCTGTTCCGCCGCACGACCAGGCGCCTCGGCCTTACCCAGGAGGGCGAGACCTTCTACCAGCACGGCGCGCGGATCGTTGCCGACATGGCCGAGGCGGAGCGCGCCGTCACCGAACTCGGCAAGGAAGCGCGCGGTACGCTCAGGGTCAACGCGGCGGTCAATTTCGGCCACCACCAGATCGAACCGATCCTGCCGGAGTTCCTGGACCGCTATCCCGAGATGCGGGTCGACCTGACGTTGAGCGACAGCTACGTGAACCTCGTGGAGGAGGAGGTCGACGTGGCGATCCGGGCCGGGCATCTGGCCGACTCCACCCTGGTCGCGCGCAAGCTGTGCGAGTTCCGCCGCGTCATCGTGGCCACGCCCGGCTATCTCGCGCGGCGCGGCACGCCGCTGAAGCCTGAGGATCTGAAGCAGCACAACTGCATCATGTTCGGCCGCCAGCAGCCGCACCTGAACAACTGGTCCTTCGACGGGCCCGAAGGACGTTTCGCCATCGCGGTCAACGGCAACGTGACGGCCAACAACGGCGAAACCGTGGTGCAACTGGCATTGGCCGGCATGGGCATCGCGCGCGTATCGGAGTTCGCGGTCGGGCCTGCGGTGCGCGACGGCAGGCTGGTGTCGCTGCTGCAGGACTCGCACCACGACGACCGTATGCCGATCAGCGCCGTCTACCTGCACCCCAAGCACGTTCTGCCCAAGGTGCGTGCGTTCGTCGACTTCCTGCTGGCGAAGTTCCAGCCCAAGCCGCCCTGGGAGACCTAAGTTTCCTCCCCGAGCCGGCCACGGCGCGCGAGCTTGTCCGCGACGCCGCGCAGCGTTCGTTCGAGCGCGCGCGGGCTGACGCCGTCGGCTTTCATCACCGCGCGGATCAGGGGATCGGAAAGCGCGGCGGCGATTGATGTCAGATCCTCGCCAGCGCCGGACCGGCGGGCGGGCCTCCGCGCCGGGCGAGCGTGGCCCGGCCGATCATTGGCTTGCATGGCCTGCCACATCGTCGTGCTGATCGTTTTGCGTGACGCAGCCGTCCTGGCGCGCGGCATTGCTCCCGTCTCGCGTCAGGGGTTCGGCGGTTGCGGAAGGGCAGGACGCGGCGCAGCTTCCATGTCCGCCGCCGGCGTGTCGTCCAGCAGGATCGCGGGGGCGGCGGCGACGGTGGCAAGGCTGCCCGGCGTCTTGCCGTCGGCGACCAGGGCCTTGCGCCGCTGCACATAGGCGCTGCGCAGCGCGGCGTAATAGTCGACCGCCGAGCTTTCCAGCGCCTGCAGTTGCTCATGCGCCTGCACCCGCTGGTCCAGTGCCTGCCCGACCGTGACCGCCGGCTGGGCTGGCCCGAGCAACAGCGGGTTGATGACGGTGCCGACCACGGTCCCGGCCGCATCGCGCAGCGTGGATGGCCCGAGCAGCGGCAGGGTCAGGTAGGGTCCGGTGCCCAGGCCCCAGACACCCAAGGTCTGGCCGAAGTCGGCCTCGTGTCGTTCGAGGCCGAGATCCGCCGCGACGTCGAGTATTCCAAGCGCGCCTGCGGTGGTGTTGACCGCGAAGCGCCAGACCGTCGACAAGGCGCGCGCAGGGTTGCCCTGCAGCAGGTCGTTGAGGGCAACCGACGGTTCCTTGAGGTTGCTCAGCACGTTGCTCAGGCCGCGCTGGAGCCCACCGGGCGCGTTCTCGCGATAGCCGCCGGCGATCGGCTTCAGCACATGGCGATCGAAATACTGGTTGACGCCGAAGACGGCGCGGTTGGCCTGCTCGACGGGATCGTCGATTTCCTGCGCGGCGGCAACCGCCGACGGCCCAACGGCGGCGAGCAGCATCGCGACCGTGCCAATGGCTTTGAGTCGAGCCCATCGCCTGCCTATGCCGCCCGGCACGGTCGAAACGAACAAACCCTGCGTCATGGCTGCCCCCGCCCCGTTCCCGACTGGCGGCATGGTGCAAGGGCGATGTGCCCTCGCGGTGGCGAGAACGCGGCAAGACTGTGGCGCCGGTAACGGTTCGATGACGGCAAACTCTGCCCCTGGCGGCAGGAATTGCCGCGCAAGCGCTGCCACCGCCAAGGGGCCGGCCGCGTTCTTCGGCGCGGGATCGTGGTTTTGAGGCTGGCCCGGCGCTTGCCTGTGGAACGACGTCGCGACCGACCGTCACGCTCCATTGCCAACGGCAAGAATGCCTCAATCAACCGGATGGCGTACCGGCCCGGCGCACGCGGCCCCCTTTCCGGGGCCGACCGATGGTGCATCGCTGAACTGGAGGTATTCGATGTCGATGGGCGGGATCGGAGCCTGCGGCTCCCATGACCTGAGCAAGGTGCTGGGCGCCTTGCTGGCGCGGCTGGATGATTCGACCGACGAGGTGGCAACCCCGGCAACCGAGACGGCCACGGCCGCCAAGGCCGAGGACTGTGGCAAGCGCTGGCATCGCGGGGAAGCGCGGCTCAGCAGCGACATCCTGCATGTCCTGCTTCGCCTGCAGCAGCAGGAGGAGCGGGCCGCGGCCGACGAAACCTCGGACGCTGAATCGGCGGGTGAATCCACATCGCCGGCCGATGCGACGACCGCGGACGCCGCCGAGAAGGATCGCGGCACGCCGACCCGCCGATTGTTCCAGGCGATGGACGCCGACAGGGACGGCAACGTGACCAAGGAGGAACTCGCTGCCTTCATCCAGGCCAAGG
>CAYMTM010000047.1:0-23394 GCA_964393375.1 uncultured Rhodospirillaceae bacterium | reverse complement strand
CATCATGGACATCGACGAGGCGTCCAGGCCTAAGACGCGGGGGAAGCGCCCGCATTCGTGTTGACGCACGTTGCGGGGCATCGTCTACTATAGGTGCAAAGCTTGTCAAACGTGTTGTTGCGATGTCAGCGCCCGCTCGGGACGCCAGCGCTCGGCGAAAGTCCTTAGGTCTGATTTGCTCGGTTTGGGGAGCCGAGTTCACAAGTTTTTTCTGTCGATACGTGCTGCCCACCGTTCTCGTCCGAGAGAACCTACCGTGGCTCGCTGAGCGTTATGATGTCCGTCTGCTGCTTTACGCAACCGCGGCCGATTTCGCAGCCATGGAAGAGGACGCGTGTTTCAGAGAGGTGAAAAGACTCGCCGCCGTACGACGCATCGGCATCGAATCGTTTGTCGCGGGCGCGCGCAATCACTGGACCTTCTGGCAACACGGTGTAGCGGAGCTCAAGGACAATCACGACGCGTTTATCATACTGATCCCCGATTGCATCTATGGGAACGACAGCCTGCGGCGCATCGCCACCGCTCTTGAATCGCATGACATCGTCTACTATGCCGTTCCGCAGATCTGCCGCGAACTGGTCGTAGGCCACCTGGAGCAGGCGATCGGCCGCGCCGCGGGCGACCCGGCGGTTCGGCTGCTCGACCTGTCGAACCGGGAACTGTCGACCATTTTCGTCAAGTACATCAATCCAAAGCACGCCGCCGCCGTGTCCCACCCGGACTATTTCCTCACGCATCCGGAATACGTCCTGGACGTCAGTCCCGGGCGCGTAGGGGTGATCGAGCATCTTTCGCATCCGCTGGCGATACGCAGTTCCGCGGGCAGCATTACACGAGCGTTCAGTCCCGCAGGGACCGATCATGATGTGGCCCATCTAGGGCTGCTCGGGCTCGGCTGCGAATTCACGCTGAAGTTCATCGAGCAGTACTATCGATGGCCCGCGGAATCGATGCAGGCGTCGCGCATCCCAAGCCTCGGAAGCTGGTGTTATACGTTTCGCGAACATGGGATGGCCGGCTATGCGAAGACGCAGGCCCGAGTGATACTGCACGGTTCGGAGGTGATCGGCGCCGAGCGTGCGCCGGCGACCAGCCGGCGCAATCGATACGCCAATGTCGCCCTCAGCGTTCTCCAGTCCCAGTTCGCGGTCTTCGAGTTCGCTAATGCAGCCGGCAACCTTGAGGCGCGTCGGTGCGTGGCCCTGGCGATGTGCTTGCCGGGGGTGCGGCGGCGGATCATGGCTCTCGGCGGTCTCGTGACGGTCTTGTTGCCCGGCTCAGGCAACCTCGGCGCTATCTTGCAGGCCGTGGAGAAGGATGGTTCGCCCGCCGCCTTCGTGGAATTCTGCATGATGCACGTGATGCCGGGGCACTTGCACCTGCGACGCGGCGAAACGTTCCGGCTCTGGCCCGCGGACGGCGCCACAGGCCGCACGCAGCACGTCCAGTTGGTGGCTCCCGGCCTTCCCGATCCTCGAATGTCGGTGGCCAGCGGCACCGTGCGGTCGTACGCCAATCTCGTCAGCGCCCATGTCGTCGTCTATCAAGTGGACATGGACTATGGAAACATCGGCGCCATCCTGGCGCGCCTGGCACGGGGGCCGAGCGCACCGGGGGCGGCGTGACGCTCGGTCGAACCGCCGCGCACCGTCGCGGCCTGTCTTGCCCTGCCGGCCTTCCAGAAAGCCCGCCCCGGAACCAGCCGGACGCGGAATCGCAGAATCCTGCCTCGCTTACTGCGGGGTCATCTGCTTGCGCGCCTCGGCAAGCAGCGAGGCCATCTCGGCCCGCAAGCGGTGCTCGGTGAATTTCAATCCTTTGGCATTCAGGTCATTCAAGACCTTGTGGAGCACATCGTCGTCGCCCGGCTTTTCCATGTCCGCCATCGCGACTTCCTTGGCGTATTTCTCGGCGTCGGCGCCGCTCAGGCCCATCTCCTTGGCGGCCCACAGACCCAAGAGCTTGTTGCGCCGGACGTTAATCTTGAAGGCGAGTTCCTGGTCGTGCTTGAACTTGCCTTCAAAAGCTTTTTCGCGGTCTTCGAAGGTCGGCATCGCGGCTACTCGCTCCCTTTCATGCCCTGGTAGCCTAATATAGGCACGGCGGAGCCGATTCGAAGGGGAAAAGATGCCCCGAGGCGATGACTTGACGCGGCGGCCCTCCACCGGTGTCATTCGGCCCGCATGTGCACCCTGGTAGTTCTGCGGCGCCCCGGCCATGCTTGGCCACTGGTCCTTGCCGGGAATCGTGACGAAATGAAGGACCGTCCCTGGACCGCCCCCGGGCGGCACTGGCTGGACCGCCCGGGGGTCGTCGCGGGCCGGGACGACCTGGCCGGGGGCTCATGGATGGGGGTCAACGACCACGGCGTTGTCGCGGTGGTCCTGAACCGTCAGGGCACGTTGGGCCCGGCCGCCGGCAAGCGCAGCCGGGGCGAACTGGTATTGCTGGCGCTGGACGAACCCGACGCCGCGGCCGCCGCCCTGGTCTTGTCCGAATTGCGGCCCGACAGCTACCGTTCGTTCAACATGGTGGTGGCGGACGATCGCGACGCGTTCTTCGTCGCTCACCGGGCCGAGGCGGCGCCGATCGCGGTCGACCGGCTGCGCGACGGTCGTACGATGCTGACCGCGCGCCAGCCGGACGATCCGTCCTCGCCGCGCATCGCCTTCCATCGCCCGAAATTCCTCGCGGCGCCGCCGCCCGATCCGGAACGTGGCGAGTGGTCTGCCTGGGAGGCGCTGCTGGCGAGCGACGCGCGCGCCCCGGATGCCGGCCCCGAGGGCGCGATGTCGTTCCTGCTGCCCAGCGGGTTCGGCACGGTGTCCAGTTCGCTCGTGGCCCTGCCGGCGACCGGTCGCGCCGGGGTTCCGCCCGTATTCCGATTCGCCGCCGGTCCGCCCGACCGGACGCCGTTCCAGCCCCTGTCGATGCGGTAAGCCGACGAATGGGTGCGGTCCTGCGGCACTGATTGTGCCCAGGGCCGGCAGTTGCTATAGAGGCGGCCACGGCGGCGCCATCGGTCGGGGTGGCGCCGGCCGCGCTCTTACCGCAGCGGCTTCGGCGGCCTTGTCCGCAAGGTTCGCTCCCAGGCCGCGGGGGATACCCGCGATGGCCAGACGCAGACGCATCTACGAGGGCAAGGCCAAGGTCCTGTTCGAGGGCCCCGAGCCGGGCACGATCGTCCAGTATTTCAAAGACGACGCCACCGCCTTCAACAACCAGAAGCGCGGCACCATCACCGGCAAGGGCGTACTCAACAACCGCATCTCGGAATACCTGATGCTGCGTTTGGCCGAGATCGGCATCCCCACGCATTTCGTGCGCCGGCTCAACATGCGCGAACAATTGGTGCGCGAGGTCGAGATCATCCCGATCGAGGTGGTGGTGCGCAACATCGTCGCCGGCTCGCTCGCCAAGCGCTTCGGCATCGAGGAAGGCACGGCGCTGCCGCGCTCGATCATCGAGTACTACTACAAGAACGACCAGCTCGGCGATCCGATGGTTTCCGAGGAACATATCACCGCCTTCGGCTGGGCGACGCCGCAGGACCTCGACGACATCCTGAACCTGTCGCTGCGCATCAACGACTTCCTGATGGGCCTGCTGCTCGGCGTCGGCATGAAGCTTGTGGACTTCAAGCTGGAGTTCGGCCGCCTCTGGGAGAACGACGAGATGCGCATCGTGCTGGCCGACGAGATCAGCCCCGACAACTGCCGCATCTGGGACGCCAAGACCAACGAGAAGATGGACAAGGACCGTTTCCGCCGCGACATGGGCGGGGTGGCCGAGGCCTACCAGGAAGTCGCGCGGCGCCTCGGCATCCTGCCAGAGGGCGGGCCGGGCGACGTCGTCGGCACGAAGACCATGCAATAGGTGCGACAGGAATGAAGGCCAAGGTCCACGTAACGCTGAAGAACGGCGTGCTCGACCCCCAGGGCAAGGCGATCGGCAACGCGCTGCATGGGCTCGGCTTCGGCGCGGTCAGGGACGTGCGCCAGGGCAAGTACATCGAGCTCGAGCTCGACGAGCGCGATCCGAAGAAGGCGCGCGAGGAAGTCGAGCGAATGTGCAAGCAGCTGCTCGCCAACACGGTGATCGAGAACTACCGGATCGACGTCGACGCATGACCGGCGCCCGTCAGGCGGCGCGCCCGTCACCGAAGGGGACCGCCGCATGAAATCCGCCATCGTCATCTTCCCCGGGACCAACCGCGAGCGCGACATGGCGCTGGCGCTGAAGCGCGCTACGGGCAAGGACCCGGCGCTGGTGTGGCACAGCGGCCAGGAGCTGCCCAAGGTCGACCTGATCGTGCTGCCCGGCGGCTTCGCCCATGGCGACTATCTGCGCTGCGGGGCAATGGCGGCGCACTCGCCGATCATGGCCGAGGTCAAGAAGCGCGCGGCGGCCGGCGTGGCGGTGCTGGCGGTCTGCAACGGATTCCAGGCCGCGACCGAGGCGGGGCTGCTGCCGGGTGCATTGCTGCCCAATGCCGGCCTCAAATTCGTCTGCCGCGACGTGCACCTGAAGGTCGATCGCTCGCTGCGCCCCTTCACCGGACGCTACAACGCGGGGACGGTGATCCGCGTGCCGGTGGCGCATCACGACGGCAACTACTATGCCGACCAGGAGACGCTCGACCGGCTGGAGGGCGAGGGGCGCGTGCTGTTCCGCTACTGCGCACCGGACGGGGCGCTGGACCCCGCGCACAACCCCAACGGTTCGGCCCGCTTCATCGCCGGCATCGTCAACGAGCGCGGCAACGTGCTGGGCATGATGCCGCATCCGGAGGACTTGGTGGACCCGCTGATGGGCGGCACCGACGGCCTGGGCCTGTTCCAGGGCCTGGCGGAGTCGCTCGCAGCATGACCGCGGCCGCGAAGGCCGCTCACGGCCGCAACGAGCCGCGTATCACGCCGGAGATCGTGCGCGACCACGGGCTGAAGCCCGAGGAGTACGACCGCGTCGTCCAGTTCATGGGCCGCGAGCCGAACCTGGTCGAGCTCGGCATCGTCTCGGTGATGTGGTCCGAGCACTGCTCCTACAAGTCCTCGCGCCGCTGGCTGAAGACGCTGCCCACGACCGGCGCATGCGTGATCCAGGGGCCGGGCGAGAACGCGGGTGTGATCGACATCGGCGACGGGCTGGCGGCCGTGTTCAAGATGGAGAGCCACAACCATCCCTCTTTTATCGAGCCCTACCAGGGCGCGGCGACCGGCGTGGGCGGCATCATGCGCGACGTCTTCACCATGGGCGCGCGGCCGGTCGCCAACCTGAACGCGCTACGCTTCGGCGCACCCGACCATCCCAGGACGCGGCATCTCGTGGCCGGCGTGGTGGCGGGCATCGGCGGCTACGGCAATTGCATGGGTGTGCCCACGGTGGGCGGGGAGTGCAATTTCCACCCCGCCTACAACGGCAACATCCTGGTCAACGCCATGACCGTGGGCTTGGCGCCGAAGGACCGCATCTTTTACTCGGCCGCGGCCGGCGTGGGAAACCAGGTGGTCTATGTCGGCGCCAAGACCGGGCGCGACGGCATCCACGGCGCCACCATGGCTTCGGCCGAATTCTCCGACGACAGCGAGGCCAAACGGCCGACCGTCCAGGTCGGCGATCCCTTCACCGAGAAGCTGTTGCTCGAGGCGTGCCTCGAGCTTATGGCGACCGACGCGATCGTGGCGATTCAGGACATGGGCGCGGCGGGGCTGACCTGCTCATCGGTGGAAATGGCGGACAAGGGCGGGCTCGGGATCGAGCTCGACCTCGACGCGGTGCCGATGCGCGAGACCGGCATGACGCCCTACGAGATCATGCTGTCGGAAAGCCAGGAGCGCATGCTGATGGTGCTGAAGCCCGGCACCGAGGCCAAGGCCCGCAAGGTCTTCGAGAAATACGAGTTGGACTTCGCCGTGGTGGGCAAGCTGACCGCGACCGGGCGGCTGGTGCTGAAGCAGGGCGGCCAGATCGTCGGCGACATGCCGGTAAAACCGCTGGTCGAGCAGGCGCCACGATACGACCGGCCCTATGTCGAAACGCCCAGACCGGTCGTGGTCGATGCGGCATCGCTGCCGGCCGAGAAGGATCCGCTGGCGACGCTGAAGAGGCTGATGGGCTCGCCCGATCTCGCCAGCAAGCGCTGGATCTGGGAGCAATACGACCACCTGGTGCGCGGCGACACGGTGATCCGCCCCGGCGGCGACGCGGCGGTCGTGCGCATAGGCGACGGGCCGAAGGGCCTGGCCGTCACCTCGGACTGCACGCCACGCTACTGCAAGGCCGAGCCGCGCACGGGCGGCGCGCAGGCCGTGGCCGAAGCCTGGCGCAATCTTTGCGCGGTCGGCGCCAGGCCGCTGGCCGTCACCGACAACTTGAACTTCGGCAATCCCGAGAAGCCGCCGATCATGGGCCAGCTTGTGGGCTGCGTACAGGGCATGGCCGATGCCTGCCGTGCGCTCGACTTCCCGGTCGTATCGGGCAATGTGTCGCTCTACAACGAAACCAACGGCGAGGCGATCCTGCCCACGCCGGTGATCGGCGCGGTCGGACTGGTCGCGGACATAGCGCGTGCGGTCATGATCGCGCCGCGCCATGCCGGCGAGACGCTGGTGTTGATCGGCGAGACGCAGGGATGGATCGGCCAATCCATCTACCTGCGCGAAATCCATGGCCGAGAGGAAGGTGCGCCGCCGCCGGTGGACCTTGAGGCCGAGAAACGCAACGGCGACTTCGTCCGCGATGCCATCGCCGGAGGCCTGGTTTCCGCCGCCCACGACCTGGGCGACGGCGGCCTGCTGGTGGCGGTTGCCGAGATGGCGTTGGCCGCCGACCGGGGCATCGCCCTGGAAGCTGCGCCGACCGATGTCCCGGCCGCCGCCTGGTGGTTCGGCGAGGACCAGGCGCGCTACTTGGTGGCGACCGACCGGCCGGATGCGGTACTGGCCGCGACCGGGGAGGCCGGCGTGCCGGCCCTGCGGGTGGGCCAGGTAGGCGAAGCGGGCACGGGCGCCGCGTTGACACTGGCGGGAGCGGGGGCCATATCTTTGGCCGAGCTTCGCCGCGCCCACGAGGATTGGCTGCCGAATTTCATGGCCGCGCCGGGGCGCAAGGGCTGAGGCAAACCCGCACCGGGAGTACGGATTTCCATGCCGATGAACGCCGGCGAAATCGAGCGGCTGATCAAGGAGAGCCTGCCGGACGCCGAGGTGCGGATCGAGGATTTGCGCGGCGACGGCGACCACTACGCCGCGCATGTCGTCTCGGCCGCGTTCAAGGGCAAGAGCCGGGTGCAGCAGCACCAGATGGTGTACCAGGCGCTGAAGGGCAGAATGGGCGGGGAATTGCACGCCCTTGCGCTGCAGACTTCGCCGCCGCAGGATTGACCGCAACGAGGCTCTGGGAACGGGCCGGTCGAAGAAGGGGTGAAGAGACCATGTCGGTAGTCGATCGCATCAAGAGCGATATCAGCGAGAACGACGTCGTGCTGTACATGAAGGGCACGCCGATCTTCCCGCAATGCGGGTTCTCGGCCGCCGTGGTCGGCGTGCTGACGCATCTCGGCGTGAAGTTCAAGGGCATCAACATCCTCGAGGATCCCGAGCTCCGCCAGGGCATCAAGGAATTCTCGAACTGGCCGACGATCCCGCAGCTCTACATCAAGGGCGAGTTCATCGGAGGCTGCGACATCGTGCGCGAGATGTACCAGTCGGGCGAGCTGCAGCAGATTCTGGGCCAGAAGGGCATCGCCACCAAGGCCGCCTGACCACCTGATCCGGCGCTTTCCCGGCGCCAACCATTGCCTACTTCCTTGAACATCTGCGTCGTCGGCGCGGGCGCGATCGGCGGCGCGCTGGGCGCGCATCTGGCGCGCGGGGGGCATTGGGTATCCCTGGTCGCGCGCGGCCCGCATCTCCGGACGATCCAGGCCCAGGGCCTGACCTTGCGCATCGGCGCAGAGGACTATGTCGTCCGCTGCCCGGCGAGCGACGATCCCGCTTCGTTCGGGCCGCAGGACATCGTCATCATCGCGCTCAAGACCCACTCCATCGCGCCAATGCTTCCGCGCCTCGGGCCGCTGCTTGGACCCGAGACGGTCGTGCTGCCGGCGATCAACGGCATTCCCTGGTGGTATTTCCATCGGGCAGGCGGACCCCATGACGGGCAGCCGGTGCGCTGCCTTGACCCGGATGGCGCGATGCTGGGGGCGCTTGACCCGCGGCGCATCGTCGGCTGCGTGGTCTACGGTGCGGGCGAAATTCCGGCCCCGGGCGTGGTGCGCCAGACCAGCCCGGAGCAGCCGCTGGTCCTGGGCGAGCCCGACGGCGCCAGCACGCCCCGTCTCGCGCGCGCCGCCGAAGCCCTGTCGGTGCCAGGCCTGAAGGTCACGACCGACACGCGCATACGCGACGCGCTGTGGACCAAGCTGCTGGGCAATGTGGCGTTCAATCCGGTGAGCGCACTGGCCCTGGCGCACATGCAGCAGATCAACCAGCATCCCGCGCTCGCGCGCCTGGTGCGGGCGCTGATGACCGAAGCGGTCGCGGTCGGCCGCGCGCATGGCATCTCCTTTGCGATGACGGTCGATCAGCGCCTGGCGATGGCCAAGCGGCTTGGCCCGGTCAAGCCGTCGATGCTGCAGGACGTCGAACAGGGGCGTCCGATGGAGGTCGAGGCGATCGTCGGTGCGGTGATCGAGCTGGCGCGGCTGGCGGACGTGCCGACCCCGGCGATCGACGCGGTCTACGCCTTGATAGCGGGGCGCGACGCCACCCTGCGCACCGGCGCCTGACGCGGCCTTGCGTCGACCGACGGCTGCGGCTCGCGCTCCAGGCGGGACGACAGACGCGCCAGCGTCTCCAGCAGACGTCCGCGTTCGCTGCGCCCCAGCCCGGCGGTAAGCCAAGCTTCCCAGGCGCGCGCAAGACGCGCCAGCTTCGCATAGGTACGCCGCCCCTTCTGCGTGAAGTCGAGTACCAACAGGCGGCGGTCGCGCGGATCGGGCCGGCGCGTCAGCAGGCCGAGGCGCAGCAGGCGCGCGATGGCGCGGCTGACCGTGGCCTTGTCCATGCTGGTGTGCTGCACGATGGCATTCGACGATACCGGCCGGCGGGCGCCCAGCACCGTCATCACGCGCGCTTCGGGCAATTGCAGTCCGATCGCCCGTTCGTACTCCCGCGCCAGCCGTCCTGTCACCCGCGATGCCAGGATCGACAGCTGGTAGGGGAGGAACCGGTCGAGACGGAGCGGACGCTCGTCGGCGGAAAGACGCAAGTGGCGGGGGGAGGAGCTTGGCGACAACTGTTTCACTTGGAACGGCTGATACGCGACCGCAGGCTACACGATCGCGGCGCACGCGCAAGACGCGCCCTCAACTTTGGATCGTGGCCGCCCTGAGGGCACGGGATCGCCCTGGCGTCCCCTACGGGATTCGAACCCGTGTTTGCGCCGTGAGAGGGCGCCGTCCTGGGCCTCTAGACGAAGGGGACCTGGGCCAAGGCTGTCGCGGGCGAAGCTGTAGCCCATGACCCCGGCCGGATCAAGGGCAAGCGGCCGCGATTGCCCTGGCCCAGCCCGCCCGGGTCACGCCGCCTGCCGGCCGCGGGCGGCGGCGATCAGGGCGTCGACGTTCCTGGGGTCGGTGTTGAAGGCGGCGACCAGGCGCATCAGCCGCCGCTCGCCCGTCGCCGGCCCCCACGGCTCGAGCGCGAAGCCCGCGGCTTCGAGAGCGGCGGCCATGGTGGCCGGCATCTCCGCGAACACCTCGTTGCCGTCCACCGGGTTCGCGATGGCAACGCCGGGAAGCGCGCCGAGTCCCTCGGCGATACGCCGGGCCTGGGCGTTGGCGTGGCGCGCGTTCTTCAGCCAGCGGTCCGCCTCCAGATAGGCTTCGAGTTGCGCCGACAGGAAGCGCATCTTCGAGAACAGGTGCCCGGCGCGCTTGCAGCGATAGCCGAGGCTTGCCGCCAGGTCCTTGCGGAAGACCACGATCGCCTCGGCCGCCAGCGCGCCGTTCTTGGTGGCGCCGAACGACAGCAGGTCGACGCCGGCCCGCCACGTGAGGTCGGCCGGGCTGCAGTTCAGCCCGACCAGCGCGTTGGCGAAGCGCGAACCGTCCATGTGCAGCGCCAGGTTTCGATCGCGGCAGATGCGGCCGATCGCCGCGACGTGGTCGGGCTTGTAGGCGGTGCCGGCCTCGGAAAGCTGCGTGATGCTGACCGCGGCAGGCTGGGCGTGATGCACGCCCGTCGGCGCCGTCGCGAGGGCGGCATCCAGCGTCTCCGGCGCGATGCGCCCCGCTTTCCCCAAGAGCGGCACCAGGCGGGCGCCCGCCGTGTAGAATTCCGGCGCATTGCATTCGTCGAGCAGGATATGGGAGTCGGTGTGGCAATAGATCGCGCCCCAGGACGGCACGGCAGCGGCGAGCGACAGGGCGTTGGCCGCGGTGCCGGTTGCGACCGGGAAGACCGAAAGGTCGCATTCGAACACTTCGGCGAAGCGTTTTTCCAGGCGCTTGGTGATCTCGTCGCTGCCATAAGGCATGGCCGGGCCATCGCTTACCCTGGCGACGGCATCAAGGATCGCCGGGTCGACGCCGGCTACGTTGTCGCTGCGGAAATTTGCGCCCATGGCGAGCTTGTCTCCCGTCTTGGTTCCGTTATGGCGCGCGCTTGATCGCGATCGTGCCGACCGCGCGGCCGTTGCCGATATCGAACACGTGCAGCCGCTCCTCGCCGTCCGGCAGGGCTACCCGCAGCACGATACGCTCGCCCTGCACGGCGGTTTCCACCACCTTGGCACCGGCGGGCAAGGCCAGCTCGGCCGTGCCGAAGCCGGACTCGCCGCGCTTTGCCTGCATGATGAGCCCGCCGGCCAGCATGCCGAAGCCGGCGACCAGCAGCACGGTCATCACGCCGACAAGAACCTTGAGGCCGACCATGGATCGGGTTCACTCTCCACGACGGGACAGCGCGCATGACGGAAAATTCGACGACCAGCGGCACGCGGCACCTGGTCTCCGCCGGGGCCGCCGACGCCGGCGAACGGCTCGACCGGCTGATCGCCGCGCGCGTGCCGGCGCTTTCGCGCAGCCGCGTCAAGGCGCTGATTCAGGAAGGTCGCGTCGTTGCCGCCGGCGACGGCGGGGCGACGATAATGGAGCCCTCCCACCGGGTCAAACCGGGCCAGTGCTTCGTCATTGTCGTTCCCGATGCCCGGCCTTCCGTCCCGCAAGCCCAGAACCTGGCGCTGGAAGTGCTGTACGAAGACGACGACCTCATCGTGGTGAACAAGCCGGCGGGCATGGTGGTCCACCCGGCACCGGGCAATCCCGACGCCACGCTGGTCAATGCCCTGCTGGCGCATTGCGGGGCAAGCCTGTCAGGCATCGGCGGCGTGAAGCGGCCGGGCATCGTCCACCGGCTGGACAAGGACACGAGCGGCCTGATCGTGGCGGCAAAGAACGACCAGGCGCATGCCTCGCTGTCGCGCCAGTTCGCCGAGCGCAGCATCGAACGGCTGTACCGCGCGGTGGTATGGGGTGTGCCTGCCCGCGCCTCCGGCGAGATTGCCGGCGCGATCGGACGCGACCCGCGCAACCGCAAGCGCATGGCGGTCGTTGGCAAGGGCGGGAAAGTCGCCCTGACGCGCTACCGCGTGATCCGGCGCCTGGGCGGGGACATCGCGAGCCTGGTCGAATGCCGGCTTGCCACCGGACGGACGCACCAGATCCGCGTTCATATGGCGACGATCGGCCATCCGGTCGTGGGCGATCCGGTCTATGGCGGGCGGCGCAGTCGCCGTCCCGCCGGGGGAGCGACAGGCACTGCCAAGAGCATCGCGCGGCAGGCACTGCATGCGGCGACGCTCCGCTTTGTGCATCCGCGAACCGGAAGCATTTGCAGATTCGAGTCCGATTTACCAAGCGATATCAATTTATTAATAGACTCCTTGGAATCAGCCAAAGATAAATTATAGTTTAGTACTTTGCTTGGGCTGTTGCGGCTAGGGTTCGGCTGCAGGGCGGTCGCGCCGGCCATGCCAGGCGACCGTCCACAGGAGGTACAGGAATGAGCAGCGCAAGAGCGCTTCCCGTCATCGGCGCCGAAGGCAACCTCTCCCGCTACCTGCAGGAGATCCGCCGCTTCCCGATGCTGTCGCCGGAGGAGGAGTTCGTGCTGGCCAAGCGCTGGCGCGAGCATGGCGACACCGAGGCGGCCCACAAGCTGGTCACCAGCCATCTGCGGCTGGTGGCGAAGATCGCCATGGGCTATCGCGGCTACGGCCTGCCCGTGAGCGAGCTGATCTCCGAAGGCAATGTCGGAATGATGCAGGCCGTCAAGCGCTTCGACCCCGACCGCGGCTTCCGCTTGGCGACCTACGCCATGTGGTGGATCCGCGCCGCGATCCAGGAATACATCCTGCATTCCTGGTCGCTGGTGAAGATGGGCACGACGGCGGCGCAGAAAAAGCTGTTCTTCAACCTGCGCAAGCTCAAGGGCCAGATGAAGGAGATCGAGGAGGGCGACCTGGCGCCGGAGAGCGTCAAGAAGATCGCCAAGACGCTGGACGTGACGGAAGACGACGTTGTGCAGATGAACCGGCGCCTGGCCGCGCCCGATCACTCGCTCAATGCGCCGGTCCGTACGGATGGCGACGGCGAGTGGCAGGACTGGCTGGTCGATCCCGCCGAGAGCCAGGAGACGCGGCTGGCCGACAGCGAAGAACTCGACAAGCGCGCGCGCCTGCTTTCCGACGCGATGAAGACCCTGAACCAGCGCGAGCGCCACATCCTGGAGGAACGGCGGCTGAAGGACGAGCCGGCGACTCTGGAGGACCTGAGTCAGGAATACGGCATCTCGCGCGAACGCGTGCGCCAGATCGAGGTCCGCGCCTTCGAGAAGCTGCAGAAGGCGATCAAGGCCGCCGCCCAGCGCGAGAAGCTTGAAGCCTAGACGACCGAGCCCGGCGGCGCGTTGATTGCGCACCGGGCGTTCCTATACGATTGCGCCATGGCTAGCCCGAAGCCACCGCCTGCCGCCGCGGCGGCGCCTGCGCCCCCATGGATCGTTGGGAAGCGTGGACGCAGGCGCTGCTGGACGAGCGCCTGGAAGACATAGTGGCGGCATTTGCCCACGATAACACGGTCCCGCCCGCTGTCGCCTGGAATCCCACGCACAAGGACATGCACAGCAGGACCTTGTGGTTCCTGCTGGATCACTGGCGTTCACTGACGGACGCGGGAGGAGTGCCGCGCGTCTCAGTACTCGACCCCGTGGCACTGCGCCCTGCGCTTGGCTACGTTCTGCTGGTCGATCCGGTCGACGATGGTGGCGATTTCCGCTACCGCCTCTATGGCAGCCTGATTGCCTCGGTATCCGGCAGGGACATGACCGGCAAGCTTGTTTCCGAGCACTACGCCAGCCCGCATGTGGTCGATTTCAGCCTGGCCGGGTACCGCGCCGTCTACCGGCGGCGCGAGCCCCTTTACACGCTGCGCCATCCGGCGGGCGCGCAATACACCCGCTCCTGGGAGCGCCTGGTCCTGCCGTTGCTCGACGACGACGGCCGCGTCGGGCGCATGCTGGTCGGCAACGTGCCGACGGATTACCTGGGCGAAGCGATCCGGCCGCAATTCTGACGATCATCAGGGACGTCCTCATGCCGCTCGTTCCGACATGGCGCGGTATCGTTTCGCACCTGCACCTTGCCGCCAATGCCGGCGCCAGGATGGAATCGCGCGACGAGTTGATCCTGATTGCCGGCCAAGGCGTCGCGGGCGACCGCTACAAGGACGGGATCGGCTTCTATTCCAACAAGCCGGAGGAGGGTCGGCAGATCACCTTGTTCGAGGCTGAAGCGTTGGAGGCATTGCGCCGCGACCACGGCATCGACCTTGGGCCGCACGAACACCGGCGCAACGTCACGACAGCGGGCGTACCAGTCAACCACTTGGTGGGCCGGCGTTTTTGCATCGGCGAGGCTGTGCTCGAGGCGACCCGCCTCAGCGTGCCGTGCCAGCGCCTGGTCGAGCTGACCGGCAAGAAGGTCTTCAAGCCGCTGATCAACCGCTCCGGGCTCAACTGCCGGATCCTTTCGGGCGGAACGATCCGGGTGGGCGATCCGATCGAGCCGGCGTAAGCCTCAGGCGGCCAGGCAGCATCTCTTGGCTTTCCTGCCGCTGCCGCACGGGCAGGGGTCGTTACGGCCCACATGGCGCATGAGGTTGATGGCCGGCGCCTGCGGCCGGTACTCGCCTTCGGCCGGGGTGTGGGTCTTTGTAGCGGCGGGCGGCTCCTTCAGCCATTCAAGCTCGAGCAGAACATCATCGATATAGCCGAGGCGCGCCTTGACGAAGCGTCGCTTGTCACGTGGCCCACGCTCCGCCTCGCGCAGGGCGTTGTTGAAGTGTTTCACGTCGCCCCACTGCGGGTCGAGCCGGCCGTCGCGAAAAGCGGCCAGCACGCGCGGCGCCAGCGAGCGCATGCCGAGGAGCGCGATCGCGTCTTGCCAGCCGTTCCAGGCGTAGTTCCCGGGATCGGCCAGGCGCTCGTCGTCGAACCGCTCCAGGAACGCGGCGGTTTGCGCCAGGTCGATGCGCCCGTCCCACGTGAGGAAGGCCGCTGCGCCCAGAACGCTGTTGCGGGCAAATTGTTCGACCTCGCTGCTGCCGATGGTCGCGAAGATCAGATCGACCGAACCGTCGAACATGCCTGCCGCCACCTTCGGCAGGGTCATGGTGATGGCGTCGCCAATTAGGTGCTCCAGCCTGTCCTCGGGAAGACGCAGCAATCGCATCAGCGATCCGAAACCGCGGCCGTCGCGGCGTGCGGCGAGGACGTGCATGCCCCAGAACATCAGATTTTCCTGGCGTTCCGTCAGCGCATCGCCCTTGGCGGCCGCCGCGAGCAGCTCCAGCACCGGGCCCGCAATTGTTGAAGTATCGAGAGCGGCGCGCGCCACTGCCTGGGAAGGCAGGTATCTTGCGGCCGAAAGCTCGTCGACGAGTTCCTGATCGTACACGCTGCGGTCACCCTTCTCGTATCGACAACCGACGGGACAGCGATGCCAATCCTACGCGATCGGGCGTGTGGATATCATGCCAAGCAGTCCAGCAGCGGGCCCAGTTGACCGACCCGCGTCAGGATGATGTCGGCGCGGTTTTGAACATGGGGGGCCCGGCTGGCCTGCCGACCAGTGCCGGGGGCCGGGCAGGACGGCGGCAAGCAGCGTGGATTCCCGCCGGGTCAATTGCGATGCGGGCTTGCGGAAATGGTGGCGAGCGGCGGCCTCCGCGCCGTAGACGCCTGGCGCCCATTCCACGATGTTGAAGTAGACCGCGATCTGGAGTCGCTTGGGCCAAGCCACGTCGATCGCGCGCGGGGTCGCGGCCTCCAGGCCCTTTCTGACGAAGCCGCCGCCCGGCCACAGGGACGGGTTGCGCGCGAGCTGCATGGTGATGGTGCTGGCGCCGCGCAGGGCACGGCCCTCCTCGTGTTCGGATCGCCTCTCGGATCGCCGTGAAGTCGATGCCGTGGTGCCGGCAGAACCGGTTGTCCCCGGCGGCGATCACCGCGCGCGGCAGAAAGGCCGCGACTTGGCTGATGCCGACTGATTTGTGGTCGATCCCTGCGCCGTCGCCGAGGCGCAGGAGCATCAGCGGGGTGGCGGGCGAATCGACGAAGCGATATGCAAGGATTCCGCCGGCCCAGAGCAGCAGAAGGTCGAACGCCACCATCTTGACGGCGCGCCAGGGGCTGCGGAGATGGCCGCCGCGGCGCGACCGGCGATCCCATTCCACCGCGTCATTCGAAAACGCGAACCGGGCCGGGTCGCGTTCAGTCGGCGTAGGGGTCCCGGACCATGATCGTGTCGTCGCGGTCGGGGCTGGTCGAGAGCAGGGCCACCGGGCACTCGATCAACTCCTCGATGCGTCGGATGTACTTCACCGCCTGGGCCGGCAGGTCGAGCCACGAGCGCGCGCCGCGCGTGCTCTCCTGCCATCCGGGCAGGGTCTCGTAGACCGGCTTGACCTTGGCCTGCGCGGCGGCGGCGGCAGGCAGGTGGTGCATCACCGTGCCGCCCAGGCGGTAGGCGGTGCAGACCTGCAGCTCGTCGAACCCGTCCAGCACGTCGAGCTTGGTCAGCGCGATGCCGGCGATGCCGCCCATCTTGATCGCCTGGCGCACCATCACCGCGTCGAACCAGCCGCAGCGGCGCTTGCGGCCCGTGACCGTGCCGAACTCGCGCCCACGCTCGCCCAGTCGCTCGCCCGTGGGGTTCGTCTGCTCGGTGGGGAAGGGGCCCGAGCCGACGCGCGTGGTGTAGGCCTTGACGATGCCGAGCACGTAGCCCACGGCCTGCGGCCCGACGCCCGATCCCACCGCCGCCATCGCCGACACGGCGTTGGATGAGGTGACGTAGGGATAGGTGCCGTGGTCGACATCCAGCATGATCGCCTGCGCCCCCTCGAACAGGATGCGGCGCCCGGCGCGGCGCAGCCCGTCCAGGCGCTGCCACACCGGCTCGGCGAAGGGCAGCAGGCGCGGCGCGATGTCCATCAGCTTGGCCTTCAGATCGGCGGGCGCGACTTCCGGCAGGCCCAGGCCCTTGCGCAGGATGTTGTGGTGCGCCAGCAGCGCCGCGATGCGGGCCTCCAGCCCTGCCGGGTCGGCCAGGTCGCACAGGCGGATAGCGCGGCGGCCGACCTTGTCTTCGTAGGCCGGGCCGATGCCGCGCCCGGTCGTGCCGATCTTGTGCGCGCCGCCCTGTGCCGCCTCGCGCGCCTTGTCGAGCTCGGAATGCAGCGGCAGGATCAGCGGCGCGTTGTCGGCGACGCGCAGGTTCTCCGGCCCGACCGACACGCCCTGGCCGCGCACGGTCTCGATCTCGGCCAGCAGCGCCCAGGGATCGACCACCACGCCGTTGCCGATCAGCGCCAGCTTTCCCGGGCGTACCACGCCGGACGGCAAGAGGCTCAGCTTGTAGGTCGCGTTGCCGATCACCAGCGTGTGGCCCGCATTGTGCCCGCCTTGGAAGCGCACCACCACGTCGGCGCGCTCGCTCAGCCAATCGACGATCTTGCCTTTGCCTTCGTCGCCCCACTGGGCGCCGACCACCGCCACGTTCGCCATGAGGCAAACTCCTCCAGGCTAACTATGCTGAAACAGAGTAACGCCGGTCAGACCGCGTCTGCCGCGCCGTCGCGCCAGCAATGGGTACAGCCCTGGCGCCGCGCCTCGGCGGAAATGTCCGCTACCCTCTCCAGCCCAGCCACCGTGATCCAGCCCTCCCCGCGCAAGCGCGCGCCCACGTCCTGCGCCGTGTCGAGCGGCAGGAACACGCGGCGCGGTGCGGGCGCCGGCGGCAGGGCAGGAGCGATCGCGTCCATGAACAGGGTGAACCCGGTCGACGGCTCGGCGCCCGCCGTCAGGTAGCGCCCGCCGCGCCCCAACTCGCCGCTCGCGCCGCGGGCAAAGAAGGTGAAACTGACGCCGGTATCATACTCGAAGCCGCGCATCTCCACGGGGTCGATCGTCAGGGTCAGGGCCGGCATGGCCCGACGCACCAGCGTCACCACCTCGGCGAGGCGGTCGCGCTCGGCCGCCGCCCCCGGGGGCAGGTCGAGGCGTCCCAGTGCGGCAAGCGCCCGGCCGGCCGCGCCGGTCGCGCGCAGCAGCGCGACAAATGTATCGATGCCCTTGGCCTGGATCCCGGTCAGGGCCGACTCGACTGCGGCGATGTCCTTGCGGTCGAGCGCCGCACGCAGGCTCGCTCCCCGGCCGGGGTCGAGGCCTACCGCCTCGACCAATTGCGGGACGAGGGTCGGCACGCACAGATCGACGGACAGGCCCTGCACGCCGATGGCCTCGAGCGATTCTGCTCCCAGCACGACCGTTTCGGCGTCGGCGGTTGCGGAGGAAGCGCCGATCAACTCTGCGCCTACCTGCTCGAATTGGCGCGCCGGGCGGAGCTGGGTGCCGCGAACCCGCAGCACCTCGCCGGCGTAGCTGAGGCGCAGAGGGCGTGGAGCGCGGGCCAGCCGCGTGCGGGCGATACGCGCGATCTGCGGAGTGATGTCGGGCCTGACCCCCATCATGCGCTGCGAAACCGGGTCCATCAGCCGGAAGCAGTGTTGGCGGAGCGCGGCGCCGATGCCGTTCAACAGCGATTCCTCGAACTCGACCAGCGGCGGCTTGACGAGCGCATAGCCGCGGGCGGCGAAGCGCGCCACCAGCCTGGCGACCAGCAGCGACTCGTGCCCCGCCCCGGGCGGCAGGCCATCGGCCAGGCCCGCGGGCAAAAGCTTGCTGTCCGGATCGGCGAATTGCTGCTCGTCCATGGTCCTTTGGTTCCAGTCGCCCCCGCCGGGCGGCCCGGCGGCGCCGCCGGTTGTCTATAGATTCAAGGGGCAAAGGGCAATCGCGCTTGCGGGCGGACGCGGTCTTGGCTAGGGTCCGCCGCCTGCCGACCCCGGCCTTGGTCCCGTCCGACGGGCCGGCCCTAGGGGTTTGCCAGCGAGCCCCGCGGAGAGGTGCCGGAGTGGTCGATCGGGGCGGTCTCGAAAACCGTTGTACCGCGTGAGCGGTACCGTGGGTTCGAATCCCACCCTCTCCGCCAGCCTGCTTTGCGCGGCGTGCTTGCGAGAGCGGCCGGCGATCCGGCCTCACTTGCTCAGATCTGCTTGTTGAGCCCCATCTGGAAATATTTGTGTGTGATCTTGTCCTGGTTGGCCAGCAGCCAGTCGATCGATGGCTCGTTGCGCATCGCTTTGTGGATCGCCTTGGCCATGGCCTCGCGATGGATATCGAACAGCTTGCGGTGGTCGAGGTCCTCCATGTCGACGATCTGCGGCGCCAGCCATACCGCGCAGATGATGCCCAGGTCGTTGACCTGGTCCTTGGGAATATCGCCCGCGCGGACCGCATCCAGCACGCCGTTGGCCATCGCGGCCTGCACCGTGCCCATCAGGATATTGGTGTATTTCAACGCCTTCGGCCCCTGGACGGTGACCTTGCTGACCATCAAGGTGACCGGCCGCACCTGGACGTCGATGTTCAGGATCGCAAACACGCGGCTATGGCCTTTGACCTGGCCGGCGAGCTGGTTGGCGATCGCCGCTCCTACCGGCCCGTCCAGGGCACCAATGACGACCTCCGGCTCGGCCGCCGTGTTTGGAGGCCCACCAGCCACCAGGGCCTCACCTGTCCGCAAAACGATGCGCTCGGCCATGACTTCCCCCATTGCTGTGCGGCTGGCAGGTCCAATCTATCAGCCACTTCCAGCGGTTAGTACACAAGGTTTGATCCGCCTGAAAATTGGGCAACGATGTACCAAGGCCGCGGCCCCACCAGCGGCGCTGGCGACGCGCATTCTGGCCTCGGAATTGCTAACCTGTCGCAAAGGCGAAGGGGAGTTCGGGCACTTTGGGCATCCACGTAGCGCTGCGTCACCGGACCGAATACCGCTACGGCCGGCCGATCGCGGTGGGCCCGCAGGTCGTGCGCCTGCGGCCGACGCCGCATTTCAGGACGGCGATCCTGGCCTATTCGCTGAAGGCCGAGCCGACGCAGCACTTCCTCAACTGGCAACAGGACCCGCAGTCGAACTACCTCGCGCGCTACGTATTCCCGGAGATGACCGACCGCCTGTGCTTCACGGTCGACCTGGTCGCCGACATGGCGGTGATCAACCCGTTCGATTTCTTCCTCGAGCCGGGCGCGGAGGACTGCCCGTTCGAGTAGGACCATGTCTTGGACGAGGAACTGGCGCCGTTCCGCAAGGCCGCCCCGGCCGGGCCGCTGCTGCAGCGCTATCTCGACCCCGTCGATCGCCGCAGGCGGCGCACGATCGATTTCCTGGTCGCGTTGAACCAGCGGCTGCAGCGCGACATCGGCTACATCGTCCGTATGGACCCCGGCGTGCGGACGCCGGAAGAAACGCTGGCTCGTCGCGAGGGCTCGTGCCGCGGCAGCGGTTGGCTTCTGGTGCAGATGCTGCGCCACCTGGGCTTCGCCGCGCGCTTCGTGTCGGGTTACTTGATCCAGCTCGTGGCCGACGAGAAGCCGCTGGACGGGCCTGCCGGTCCGTCCGCGGATTTCACCGACCTGCACGCGTGGTGCGAGGTCTACCTGCGGGGCGCCGGATGGATCGGGCTGGACCCGACCTCCGGTCTGCTGGCGGGGGAGGGGCGTATACCGGTCGCCTGCTCGCCCGAGCCCGGCAGCGCCGCGCCGATCACGGGATCGATCGAAAAGGCGGATTCGATGCTCGATTTCCGCATGTCGGTCACGCGGATCGACGAGCGGCCGCGCATCACCAAGCCCTATTGCGAGGCGAAGTGGCAGGGCCTGCTGGCATTGGGCCGCAAGATCGACGGCAACCTGGCCGCAGCCGACATGCGCTTGAGCATGGGCGGCGAACCGACCTTCGTCGCCACCGACGATCCGGACGGGGCGCAGTGGAACACCGAGGCGCTCGGACCGACCAAGCGCAAATACGCCGGTCGGCTGCTGTGCCGCCTGGCCGACCGATTCGGCGTCGGCTACCTGCTGCACTACGGCCAGGGCAAGTGGTACCCGGGCGAGCAATTGCCGCGCTGGGCGCTCGCCTGCCATTGACGGCGCGACGGCGAGCCGATTTGGAACGACAAGCATCTGTTCGCGTCGGACGAGGAATCGAACGGGCGCCTCGGCCACGACGACGCGCGCGGCTTCATCGCCCAGCTGGCCGAACGCCTGCAGATCGATCCGGCCTACTGCACGGCCGGATACGAGGATGTCTGGTACTACCTCTGGAAAGAGCGACGGCTGCCGGTCAATGTCGACCCGCGGAAGAGCGAACTGCGCGACCCGCAGGAGCGGGCGCGGCTGGCGCGGGTGTTCGAGCAAGGTCTCGATACGATCGCGGGCCACGCCCTGCCGCCGATGCGCGCCGGCGGCAACGGCCAGCGCTACTGGCGCAGCGGGCCGTGGTTCCTGCGGCCCGAGACCATGTCCCTGATCCCCGGCGACTCGCCGATGGGCTACCGGCTGCCGCTCGACTCCCTGCCCTGGGTCACGGAGGGCGAGTATCCCTATGTCTACCCGGCCGATCCGATGGCGCCACGCGACGCCCTGCCGCCGCGCCGGGCGTTCCAGGCACGCCATGCCGGCGCGCGCGATGGCAGCCGCCACGCCGTGCAGGGCAGGCGCGAACAGGCGCCGCTGAAGCGGATGCCCGGCAAGTCCACCGGCGACGTGGTCCGCACGGCGCTTTGCGTCGGGGCGCGCAACGGCTTGCTGCACGTCTTTATGCCGCCCACCGAGACGGCGGAGGACTATCTCGACTTGGTGGCCGCGGTCGAGGGCGTAGCCGCGGACCGAGCCCAGGAGGTGGTGATCGAGGGATACCCACCGCCCCATGATCCCCGACTCAACCATTTCTGTGTCACCCCCGATCCCGGCGTAATCGAGGTCAATGTCCACCCATCCGGATCCTGGGATGAACTGGTGCAGGTTACCACGACGGTCTACGACGAGGCGCGCGCCATGCGGCTGGTGCCCGAGAAGTTCATGCTCGACGGCCGACATGTCGGCACGGGCGGCGGCAACCACATCGTGATCGGGCATATCCCCGCGCCCTGCCAGCCGCGAATCGGGGTTCCGGCCGGCGAGCATCCGGTGACGTTGGACCTCCGCCACGCCGGCTAGCCCCGGGGCGGGGTTGGCGGCCGCGCTGGCGTTTCGCGCGGCGTTAGGCGAAAATTTCGCCCTTGTTTCAGCCTCTTGGAGCCAGGACCGGCGGTCCCGGCGCGGATGGTCGATGAACACGGCCTATGACGAGATGGCTTCGGGCCAAGGCGCGTTGCGCCCGCATTGGCGGGCCATGATGGCGACCGTTGGGGGCATCCCCCCGGCGCAGCTCGCAGAAAAGCAGGCGCGCGCCGGTGCGCATCTCGCGCATGCCGACGAGTTCGTCGCCATCTACGGCCGCGATCCCAAGCGCGCACCGTGGTCGATCGACCTGCTGCCGCTGATCCTTCCCGAGAACGAATGGCAGGCGATTGTCGACGGGCTGTCCCAACGCGCGCGACTGCTCGACCTGGTGCTCGCCGACCTCTATGGCGAGCAGCGACTGGTCGCCGACCGGCTGGTCCCGCCCTACCTCGTTTACGCCAACCCCGCTTTCCTTCGGCCAATGCGCCATGTCGGACGCGCTGGCGGCGCGCCGCATCTGCAGTTCTATGCGGCCGACCTGGTACGCATGCCGGACGGCGCCTGGCGCATCTTCGCCGACCGCACCCAGGCGCCTTCCGGCGTGGGGTACGCGCTCCGGAACCGCCGGTTGCTGGCGCGCATCTTTCCCGAGGCCTTTCGTGTCCACCCGATGCGGCGCCTGCAGCCGTTCCTTGACCTGTGGCAGGCGACACTGCAACGTCTGGGCGCCCATCATGGCGACGATGCGCGCGCCGTGCTGCTGACGCCCGGTCCCTACAACGATGCCTATTTCGAGCACGTGTACCTGGCGCGCGAACTCAGCATCACGCTGGCTCAGGGCTCCGACCTGACCGTGCGCGACGATGTCGTGTACCTGAAGACGCTGGAAGGCCTGCTGCGCGTCGACGTGATCTACCGCCGGGTCGACGGCGAATATTGCGATCCCCTGGAGCTTCGCCAAGACTCCGCGCTGGGAGTTGCCGGGCTGGTCGACGCGGCGCGTGCGGGCAAGGTTGCCATCGTCAACCTGCCGGGATCCGCGTTGGTCGAAACCCCCGCCTTCGCGCCCTTCCTGCCGGGCCTTGCGCGGCACTTGCTGGGCGAGGAGCTGAAGCTGCCGGCGGTCACCACCTGGTGGTGCGGGCAGCAGGCGGCGCTCGCGGCGGTCCGGGCCTCGCTGGAGTCGTTCGTGATCCGGCCGACGTTCGATCCGGACCAGAAGCCGATCGACTCGGCGACGCAGTCGCGCGAGGAGCGCGCGGCGCTGCTGGCGCGGCTGAACGCGAATTCCGAAGCGTTCGTTGCGCTCGAGCGGGTCGTGTACGGCGTGGCGCCGACGCTGGGCAAGGACGGACTGGTGCCGCGCCCGATCGTGCTGCGCGTGGTCGCCTTGTGGAACGGTTCCGACTGGTCGGTCATGCCTGGCGGCGTGGCGCGCGTGGTCGAGGATGGCGACATGTACCGCAGCCGGCTGCTGCATGGCGGGGTGGCCAAGGACGTCTGGGTGCTGACGACCGACGACCTTGACGTTCGCACGCCCTCGGTGCCGGCGACGCCCGCCCGGGCGCACCGCGCCGCCGGTGCCCTGCAAAGCCGGGTCGCCGACGATCTGTTCTGGCTGGGGCGCTATGTCGAGCGGCTCGATGCGGCCGCACGGGTGTTCCGGGCCGTGCTCAACCGGCTGACCGGTGGCGGACTC
>CAYMTM010000046.1:8606-23945 GCA_964393375.1 uncultured Rhodospirillaceae bacterium | reverse complement strand
TGAACAGCGTCGTCTTGCCGGCGCCGTTGGCGCCGAGGATCGCGCGCCGCTCGCCCGCGGCCACGGACAAGGTGACATCCTCGATCGCGCGCAATGCGCCGAACGCGCGGGAGACGCCCTCGAGCATGAGGGCGTCTCCCGACGCGATCGGCGGATGCGCCGCGGGGCGCAGGTCGGTGACGGATGCCATGCCCGCGTCCCGCCCAGCCTGCCTACGGGCAGTTGGGCACGTCGCGCGAGCCCAGACCCATCTTGTCGAACTCTTCCTTCGACATGCCGAGCCGCTGGTTGACGTCCGGAATGACCTTGACGACCTTGTTGTAGAACTCGCCGCTCGGCGATTTCGCCACCTCGGTGATGAAGGTGGTGCCGATCGCTTGGCGGTTCTCGTCCAGCTTGATCTCGCCCGCCGGGGCGTTCAGCACCAGCTTGCTCAGTGCGGCGCGGTACTTCGCCTGGCCGTCGGAGAGGTCGCCCTTGACCGCTTCGAGACCTTCAAGCGCCGCCCGCATGTTCAAGTAATAGACATAGGCGAACAGCGAGGGGGTCGGGAACCCGTCTTTGAAGTTGGCTTTGTAGTCGGCGACGAACTTCTTCCAGGCCGGCGCATCGTAGCTGTCGGCGATCGGTCCGGCCGAAGGCGTGCCGAGCAGCGATTCGCGGCGCTTGCCCTTGAAGTTCAGCACGGTCTGGTCGACCGTGATCGACCCGCCGACCATCGGCTTGTTGCCGCCGGCCTGCTCGTACTGGGTCAGGAAGTTGACCGCGTCGGCGCCGCCGAGGACGACCAGCAGCGCGTCGACGTCGTCCGGCAGCTTGGCGATCACCGAGGAGTAGTCCTTGGCGCCAAGCGGAACCCAGGCCTTGTGCGTCACGCGCCCGCCGGCCTTGCAGTAGCCCACCATAAAGCCCTGGACCTGCGAATAGGGGAAGGCGTAGTCCTCGGCGATCAGCGCCATCTTCTTGTAGCCCTTGTCCTTGAAGGCATACTCGCCCAGGCCGACCATCCACTGCGCGCCGTCGGTGTTGAAGCGGAAGAAATTCGGCGAGGGATTGACGAGCGTCGTGGCCTGCGCGCCGGACGAGCCGTTGATGAAGGTCACGCCCGGCTGGCTCTTCGAATAGTCCTTGACCGCGATGCCTTCCGAGCCGGACAGCGGGCCGACCATGATCTGGACCTTGTCCTGCTCCACCAGCTTGCGCGTGGCGTTGACCGCCACGTCCGGCTTGGCGTCCGACGAGGCTTTCACCAGCTCGATCTTCTTGCCAGCGACGACCCCGCCCTTTTCCTTTACCGCCAGCTCGGCGCCGCGCATGCCGTCCTGGCCGCCGGCGGCGAACGGGCCTTCCAGCGTTGCCAAGAGGCCGATCTTCAGCACCTCCTGGGCCCCCGCGCCCAAGGCAAACGCTGCGGCGGTCGCGCCGACCAGCGTTGCCAACAGACGATTCCCGAATTGTCTCATCGCTTCCTCCCGATGGTTGCGCGGCGAACCGGCCGCGACGGTTGAACGTGATTGCCCCTGCTCATGAAGCGTTGCGCCCGCGCAGGCGAAGCTGGGCGCCGCGCCCCTCGATCCAGCGCCGCGCCGCCGCCCACCAGCCGAGCAAGCCGTCGGGCGAGAACAGCACGATCACCAGAAACACCAGGCCGATCACAAGGTTGAACCGCTCGCGGTCGACCAGGTCGATGGCGAAGTTCTGCAGCAGCACGAACACGATGGCGCCGACGAACGGCCCGATCGGATGGCGCATGCCGCCGAGAACGGCGATGATCAGGATGTTGATCAGCCAGAACGTGCCGACCGATCCGGGCGAGATCAGGCTGTTGTACCAGACCATCAGCACGCCGCCGATCGCCGCGATCAGGCCTGCCACCGCATGGGCGGCGATGCGCAGCCGCGTCACGTTGAATCCCAGCGCGCTCATCCGTCGCGGATTGTCGCGCACGCCCTGCAGCGCGATGCCGAACGGCGCGCGGACCAGATACTTCACGAAGAAGTAGCCGGCCAGCGCCCAGAACAAGGCGAGGTGATAGAAAGGCAGCGGATCGTGCAGGTTGTGCCCGAACAGCGCTGGCGCCGATACCTTCTGGAAGCCCTGGAAGCCGTTGAAGATGGCGTAGTTCTGCTGCGCCAGGTAGAAGAACGCCACGCCGATCGCCAGCGTGATCATGATCGTGTAGATGCCCTCGGTGCGCACGGACAGCCAGCCGATGAAGG
The DNA here is from genome assembly GCA_964393375.1 of uncultured Rhodospirillaceae bacterium. Classification (GTDB taxonomy): domain Bacteria; phylum Pseudomonadota; class Alphaproteobacteria; order JAEULC01; family JAEULC01; genus JAEULC01. The sequence goes on along the minus strand of CAYMTM010000046.1, from coordinate 21,726 downwards.
TGGCGGCCAGGGTCGCGACGACCAGCGCGATCGCGACCGCCAGCCACCACGGCCAGCCCAGGCTGATCTGCTCGGTGCCGCTCGTGCCGAAGATCGCGATCATGTAGCCGGCGATCCCCGCCACGGTCATCTGCGAGAGCGAAACCATGCCGCCATAGCCGGCCAGGAAGGTCAGCGACAAGGCGATCAATCCCAGCGCGAGCGCTTGGCCGCCGATCTGGAAGGCAAAGAACGGCGGCACCAGCCAGGGATAGGCCAGCACCGCCGCCAGCACGACCACGTGGCGGGCGCGGATCGCGCGCAGCCAGACGAAGCGCGCCATCGTCTGGGCGGAAGCCGCCGGCTGCCCCGCACCGGCGCGCCGCACCGGCGCCGTCGGCGCGGTGTGGCGCCCGCCCGCCCAGTCGCGGGCTTGGCCCAGGTTCATGGCCTTGCGCCATTGCGCGGCGCTCATGCGCGCGCTCCCAACAACCCGCGCGGGCGAAACGCCAGCACCAGCACCATGATGACGAAGGTCAGGACGATGCCGTAATGCGGGATATAGGCGAGCCCGATCTGCTCGGCCAGGCCGACCAGGATCGCGCCGTAGGCCGCGCCCACCACGCTGCCCATGCCGCCCACGATCACCACGACCAGCGACGCCAGCAGGTAACGCGTGTCCTCGCCCGGCGCGATCGACAAGGCCGTGCCGCCCACCACGCCGGCGAAGCCCGCGAGGCCCGCGCCGATCGCGAAGGTGACGGCGAACACCATCTGCACGTTGACGCCCGACGCTGCCAGCATGGCGCGATCGTCGACGCCGGCGCGGATCATCATGCCGACCTTGGTACGGTTCAGAAACAGCCACAGCGCCACGCCGATGACGATCGCCGTCGCCAGCAGGACCAGGCGGTAGGTCGGGTAGCGCACGACGATCGGCAGCGGCGTGCCGCCGAAGATGATGCGGGGCGGATCGAACTGGTAGATCTGCCCGCCGAAAATCCACAGCATGATGTCGGCCAGTACGATGGAAAGCCCGATCGTCACCATGGTCTGGCGCAAATCCTGGCCCTGCATGAAGCGGAACACCGCCACCTGCAGCACCAGCCCCACCAGCGCGGCGCTGGCGAAGCCGGCCGCCGCGGCCAGCAGCCACGACCCGCTGTGCTCGCCCACCACCCAGCCGACATAGGCGCCGAGCAGGTAAAGCGAGCCGTGTGCCAGGTTGACGTTGCGCAGCAACCCGAAGACGAGCGTGAACCCGCTGGCGACCAGGAAATACAGCGCCGCCAGGGTCAGCCCGTTCAAAGTGGTGGTGACGAACAGCTTGGCGTTGCTGGCCAGCGCCCAGATCACGAACGCCGCCAGCGGCGCTCCGCCCAGCGCCCACCAGAACCATGTCCGCCAGCGCACCATGCCCGTTTCCGCCTCAGGCCACCGACTGCGACCAGCGCGACCGCGCCGAGGCGATCTCCGGCCGCTTGTGGAACTGGCCGTCCTTCATGACCGCCAGGATGCGGCTCGGCTCGCGCAGCACCGCGATGTTCGACAGCGGATCGCCATCGACCAGCAGCAAGTCGGCCAGATAGCCTTCCTTGATCTGCCCAAGCTCGCCCGGCCGCATCATGATCTCGCCGCCCAGCTTGGTGGCGGACAGGATCGCCTCCATCGGCGTCATGCCCAGGTACTTCACGAAGTACTCCAGGTCGCGCGCGTTCTCGCAATGCGGCGTGAACGCGAACCCGTAGTCGCCGCCCGGCAGCACGCGGATGCCGCGCTTGTGCATCTTCTTCAGCGATTCGACCGCGGCCGCGAGTTCGATCTCGTAACCCATCTCGATCGCTTTCTGCCGCGTGATGCCGTAAGGCCCCGCGTGCTCCAGCATGGCGATCAGGATGGCAATGCCAGGCGCCACGAACACCTTGTCCTTGACCGACTCCAGCATGTCGAGCGATTCCTCGTCGGTGAAGCTGGCGTGGTAGATGATCTCGATGCCGTGCCGCACGCATTGCTTGATCGAGGCGCAGGATCGCGCATGCGCCGCCACGCGCTTGCCGCGCATATGCGCCTCCTTCACGGCAACGGCGACCTCCGCGTCGGTCATCCAGGTGGTATCGGCCGGCGCGCTCGGCACGAAATTGTCGCCAGATAGATTCAGCTTCACCGAGTCGACGCCGTACTTGAGGAACATGCGCACGACCTTGCGCATCTCGTCGACGCCGCTGACAACCACGCCGAAGCTGAACTCCGGCCAGGGGATGTGCGGCAGGGTCTCGTCGCCGAGACCGCCGGCCACCGTGATCTCCTGGCTCGCCGCCAGGTAGCGTGGCCCCGGGATCAGCCCTTCGTTGATCGCATTGCGCGTCACCACGTCGAGCCGTGGCTTGGCGCAGGCCGCACCGACGCAGGAGGTGAAGCCGGCTTCGAGATAGCGCTTGGCGACGCTGGCCGACCACAGCACGTGCTCCTCCAGCGGCATGCGCTGGATCTCGGCGAGCGTGGCGGCATCGTTCCACGAAAAATGCGTATGCGCCTCGCACATGCCGGGCATCAGCGTGGCGCCCGCCGCGTCGATCACCGTGGCGCCGGCCACCGGCAGCACGCGCGCGCCGCGGCCGATCCGCGCGACGCGGTTGCCATGCACCAGCACCTCGCCGGCGAACGGTTGCGCCCCGGTGCCGTCGATGATCCGCGCGTTGGTGAACAGGATATTGGCCATTGCCTTCCTCCTCACATGCGCCGGGCGTAGAAGCGCCGCAGCGCGTCATTGCAGGCCTCGGGCCGCTCGATCGTCGTCCAATGTCCGCAGCGCGGGAGCACCTCCACGCGCGCGCCCGATATGCGCTCGCCCAGCATCCGGACGGCCTGCGGCGGCGCCACCCGATCCTCCTCGCCCGTGACGAGCAGGGTTGGGCAATCGAGCTTGGAAAGTTCGGCCGCCTGCGCCTCGGCCAGCGCGTCGGCGGCCCGCGCATAGCCTTCGGCCGGCTGTCGCATGACCGACTCGCGCACCATCGCCACGGCCACCGGCTGGCGCGCCCTGGTGTCGGACGAGGTGGCGGATTGCACCAGCGCGTCCGCGATCTCCTGCATCGCCGCCTCGCCGCCCGCGCGCGCCTTGGCGCCGCGCGTGCGCAGCGCCGGCCGGGCCGCGTCGGGCGGACAGGCAAGCGGCCCGAACAGCGCCAGGCTGCGCACCTGCCTGGGCGCGGCTACGGCCAGGTGCATCGCCACGATCGTTCCCATCGAGTGCGCGACCACGTGCGCGCGCTCGGCCTGCGCCGCGCCCAGAACCCGCTGCATCGCCTGCACGTAGCGGTCGATCGACAGCGCGCCCTCTACCCGCCCGGAGCGACCCGAACCCGGCAAGTCGGGCCTGATGGTACGATGGCGCGCGAAAACCGGCATCACCGGGCACCAGACATTCGACGTTCCGCCCAATCCGTGGATCATCAGCACCGGGTCGCCCTCGCCTTCCATCTCGAACGCGATGCGGTCGACGAACTGCGTCGCCATTCCTCTTACGCCACCGACAGGTTCCAACGGCCGCGGCCGGTGCGCGATTCCGGCTCTCTGTGGAACGCACCGTCCTTCATGACCATGAGGATGCGCTTGGCATCCTGCAGCACGGCGATGTCGGCGAGCGGATCGCCGTCCACGAGCAGGAGATCGGCCAGATAGCCTTCCTTGACCTGACCCAGTTCGTTGCCGCGCAGCATGATTTCGCCGCCGTAGCGCGTGGCGGCGAGTAGCGCCTCCATCGGCGTGAAGCCCAGATACTTGACGAAGTACTCCAGGTCCTTGGCGTTGGTGCCATGCTTGATCCAGGCAAAGCCGTAGTCGCCGCCCGGCAGAATGCGGATGCCGCGCTTGTGCATCTTCTTCAGGGTCTCGCAGGCGATCTCCAGCTCGCGGTGATACCCCATGGCGCGCGCGCCGTCGGGCGTAATGCCCCATTCGCTGGCGTGGTAGGAGGTGTTGATCAGCCAGGCGATTCCGGGCGCGACGAAGTGCTTATCCTTCGCCGCCTCCAGCATGTCCAACGCCTCTTCGTCGGCGAAGCTGGCGTGGTAGATGATCTCGATCCCGTGCCGGACGCACTGCTTGACCGACTCGCAGGAGCGCGCGTGCGCCGACAGGCGCTTGCCGCGCATATGCGCCTCGTCCACCGCGACGGCGATCTCCTCGTCGGTCATCGGCGTGAACTCGGCCGGAATGCCGGCGATGTACTCGCCCGACAGGTTCAGCTTGATGGTGTCGACACCGTACTTGAGGAACATGCGCACGGTCTTGCGCATCTCCTCCGGCCCGTTGACGACCGCGCCGAAGCTGAACTCGGGATAGGGCAGGTGCGGCAACGTCTCGTCGCCGAGGCCGCCCGGCACGGTGATCTCCTGGCTCGCCGCCAGATAGCGCGGTCCCGGGATTTGACCCGAATTGATGGCGTTGCGGATCACCACGTCGAGCCGCGGCTTCGCCGTCGCCGCGCCCATGCAGCTCGTCCAGCCCATGTCGAGATAGCGCTTGGCGATGTGCGCGCACCACAGGATGTGCTCCTCTGTTGGCATGCGCTGGATGGCGCTCAAGCTTGGCTGGTCGTTCCACGAAAAATGCGTGTGCGCCTCGACCATGCCCGGCATCAGCGTGGCGCCCGCCCCGTCGACGACCGTGACGCCGGCCACCGGCAGGGTGCGCGCGCCGCGGCCGATCCGGGCGATCCGGTTGCCCTGGACCAGCACCTCGCCGGCATAGGGCTGGCCGCCCGACCCGTCGAACACGCGCACGTTGGTGAAGAGCACGTTCGCCATCGCTTCCTCCTAGTGCACCGGGTTCTCGAGCACCCCGATGCCATCGATTTCGATGCGCACGCGATCGCCGCGTTTCAGGTATTTTGGCGGATCGAATCCGATTCCGACGCCAGATGGCGTGCCGGTGGCGATGATATCGCCAGGGTAGAGCGTAATGCCGGCGGAAATCGCCTCGATCAGCTTGGGAATGCCAAAGATCAGGTCCGAGGTACGGGCGTCCTGGCGCAGTTCGCCGTTGACCCAGCAGCGCACGCGGGTGTCGGCGGCGTCCAACGCGTCCTGCGAGATCAGCCACGGCCCCATCGGTCCGAACGAGTCGAGCGACTTGCCGATCAGCCATTGCCGGTGCCGGCGCTGCAGGTCGCGCGCGGTCACGTCGTTGATGATCGTGTAGCCCCAGACATGCTCCATCGCCCGCGACGCGGGAATGCCGCGTCCCTGCCTGCCGATCACCACGGCGAGCTCCGCCTCGTAGTCGATCGCCGCCGAGACGCGCTCGGGGATGCGGATCGGCGTTCCCGGGCCGACCACGCATTCCGGCACCTTCGTGAAGATTACGGGATGCTCCGGCACTTCCTGGCCGGGGCCCGACCCGGAAGCGTCCAGGCCGCTCGCCGCCCATTCGCTCGCATGCGCGCGATAGTTGACGCCGGAACAGAAGATGTTGCGCCGAGGCGCGGGGATTGGCGCCTCCAGCGTGATCGCCGCCAGCGGCAGGGCCGGCCCGGCGGGTTTCGGCAAGGAGGCACCCTCGGCCATCGCCTCAACCAGCGCCAAGGCGCCGACTCCGTGGGCGCGCTCGCCCATCGCCAGCGGCACGACGGACCTACCGTCGTCGCTTACCCTTCCCACGTGACGCCGCCCCGCCCACGAATACGTGGCGATCCTCAACGCTTCCGCCCCAGGATCGACGGCGACGGCTGCGCCGATCGACCGCATGTTGTTCTTGTTGCATGGCCGCGAGGCTTGGGGTGAAAATGAGACACCCGTCTCACGGCTTTAACGAAGACTAAGGCGGGTCTTTCGGTCCTGTCAATCAACAATAAGAGCCATGCCGCATCGCAAGCTCGCCGCGCCGAAGCAGCGACCTTCCCGCAAAGCGCCGCGGGCGCGCACCCGCCAGCGGCTGCTGTCGAGCGCCTTCGATCTGGTCGGGCGCGGCCGGCTTCCGTCGGTCGCGGAAGTGGCGCAGGGCGCCGGCGTGTCGCGCGCAACGGCCTATAGGTATTTCCCGAGTCGCAGCAAACTGGTGGCGGCGGTGGTCGGCGCCAGCCTCGACCCGGTGCGCCGTTACGAACCCACCGCCGCGGACGGCCGCCAGCGGGTGCGCGAACTGTTCCGCCAGACGTTTCCCCGCTTCAAGGAGTTCGAGCCGCAGATGCGCGCGGCGCTGCAACTTTCGCTCGAGCACGAACGGCTGGAGCGCGTGGGGCTGCTGGAGGAGGAGGCCTATCGCCGCGGCTATCGCCGCGACCTGCTGCGCCGGGCCGCCCTGCCGCTGCGCCGCCAGATCGGAGAGAGGGGCTTCGACCGGCTCGTCAAGGCCTTGTCGATCATCTACGGCATCGAGCCTTACGTAATCCTGAAGGACATCTGGGGCGCCAGCGACCGCGAGGTGGAGTCGATCGCGCGATGGATGCTCGAGGCGCTGGTCGACGCGGCGGTCAACGGCAATGCATCGGAACGCAAGCAGCCTCAGCCCACCCGGTGATAGCCGCCGACGAGGTCGTGCGTCTGCTTGACGTGGAAGTCGAGCCCTTCGCTCATGAACTCGCCTTCCACCGCGCCGACCTTCAGCCGCGTGCCGTCGATCTTCATGCGCAGGATCGTGCGCGGCAGGGACGGCCCGCGGAACGCGATCGTCGTGGGCTTGCCCTGCTGTTCCACCGTCACCCGGCCCTCGGTCGTGGTGGACACCTCGAACCACGCCTTCAGCCGCCGCGGACGGTCTTCGCGCAACGTGAAGCTGGGATAGTAGCAGAACGTGGTCTTCGGCGCGTTCGGCATCTGCTTGTTCAGCACGGTCATCTCCGCCATGGCGGAGATTACCTGCGTATCGCCGTCCTCGCGGATCTCGATCTCCTTGATCAGCCGGTGGTCAGGCGTCTCGACCGTTTCCTGCCATTGTCCCAGGAACTCGCGCGGCAGCTTATGCGGCAGGTCCTGCGTCGTCGGGTGCTTCAGGCTCAGCGGCATCGATGGCTCCCCTCTCCCGTCGTCCACAGTCGCCAGGCCGGCGGGCCCGTCAACATTCGGGGCGCCGCGTCCGCCTGTCAACGCGTAGCCGCCAGCTTCCGGCCCAGCGTTTCGGCGAGGTAGTCGACGAATACCCTGACCTTGGCGCCGAGCGGCCTGCCGGGCGGGTAGACCGCGTATACGGCCGCCTCGGGCGTCCGCCAGTCCACGAGCACCGGCTCCAGACGCCCGGCCGCCAGGTCCTCCTCGACCAGGAAGGCCGGCGAATAGACGATCCCCAGTCCGGCACGCGCGGCATGACGCAGCGCGTCGCCGTTGTTGGCGCGCATCGGACCCGCGATCCGCACGCCGACCGGCCGGCCGCCGGGGTCGAAGAAACGCCATTCCTCGCCCGTGGATAGGTAGCTGTAGAGCAGGCAGTCGTGGCTCGCCAGATCGGCCGGGGTGCGTGGAACGCCGCGCCTTTCCAAGTATGCCGGTGCCGCGCACACCGCATGCCGCGCCGCGAAAAGGCGGCGGGCGACAAGACTGGAGTCGGGCAGCGGACCCAGGCCTACCCGGACCGCCAGGTCGAAGCCTTCGTCGATCAAGTCGACGTAACGATCGTTAAGGACCAGGTCGAGCTTGATCTCCGGGTAGCGGCGCATGAAGTCCGGCAGCAGAGAGCAGAGATGACCGACTCCGAACGTGACCGGTGCATTCACCCGCAAAAGCCCGCGCGGATTGACCTGGCGGCTGGTGGCCGCCTGTTCCGCCTCGTCGAGCTCGGCCAGGACGCGCTGGGCCCGCTCGTAGAAGTCGCGACCCGCCTCAGTCAGGCCCAGGCGGCGGGTCGAGCGGTTCAGGAGCCGTACCCCCAGGCGGTCCTCCAGCCGCGCCACCTGCTTGCTGACAGCCGCCTTGGAGAGCCCCAGGGCGCGGGCCGCTGCGGTGAAGCCGTTGGCCTCGACAACCCGGGCGAAGACCGAGATGCCGGCCAACCGGTCAAGCGACATTGGTTGTCCTCATATAGAAACAATCTTATTCCAAATGCCTAGATTATCAATCGTCGATCAACGCCATATCTTGCGCAGTCACCAAGCAACGGAAGGGGTATTGAGCTATGGCGAAGGTCCTGGTCGTCTACTACAGCAGCTACGGCCACGTCGAGACGATGGCCAATGCGGTGGCCGAGGGCGCCCGCGGCGTCGCCGGCACGACGGTCGCGATGAAGCGCGTCGCCGAGTTGGTCCCGGCGGAGAGCCTCGCCAGGCATGGCTTCAAGACCGACCAGGCGGCGCCCATCGCCCAGCCGGCGGAACTGGCGGACTACGACGCCATCATCTTCGGCACGCCGACGCGGTTCGGGAACATGGCCGCGCAGATGCGCAACTTCCTCGACCAGACCGGCGGTCTGTGGGCCAAGGGCGCGCTTGTGGGCAAGATCGGCAGCGTGTTTACCTCGACCGCCACGCAGCATGGCGGCCAGGAGACGACGATTACCTCGTTCCACACTACCCTGCTGCACCACGGCATGGTGATCGTCGGCGTGCCCTATTCCTGCACCGGCCTGAGCGCTATGGGCGAGATCACCGGCGGCAGCCCCTATGGCGCCTCCACCCTGGCCGGCGGCGACGGCAAGCGCCAGCCGACGGCCAACGAACTCGGCATCGCCCGCTTCCAGGGCAAGCACGTGGCCGAGCTGGCGAAGAAGCTGTTCGGTTAGGCTCGGTTCAGGTCCGACACAGGAGGCCATCCATGATCGAGGTCACCCCTTTCGAGCGCTTGGGCCGGTTCCGCAACGAATGGCTCAGCGCCCGCCACCACTTCAGCTTCGGCTCCTATATGGACCCGAGGCGGATGGGTTGGGGTGCGCTGCGGGTGTGGAACGACGACGAGATCGCCCCGGGCGCCGGGTTCGATTTCCATCCCCATCGCGACATGGAGATCATCACCTATGTGCGGCAGGGCACCATCACCCACCGGGACAACCTTGGCAATGTCGGCCACACCGCGGCCGGCGACGTGCAGGTGATGTCGGCCGGGACCGGGATCGTCCATGCCGAGCACAACCTGGGCAGCGATCCGGTGCGGCTGTTCCAGATCTGGATCCTGCCGCGACGGGGCGGGGTAGCCCCGCGTTGGGAAACGCGGGTGTTCCCGAAGGAGGCCCGCGAAGGGCGCCTGGAGGTGCTCGCCTCGGGCCGCAGCGGCGACCAGCACGCCATGATGATCCACCAGGACGCCGCGGTTCTGGGTGGCAGGCTTCGCGAAGGCCAGGCGGTCACCTACAGCCTGGGGGCGGGCCGCAAGGCGTATGTCGTCTCCACCGATGCGGCGGTCACGATCAATGGTGTTGACGCCCCGGCGCGGGCGGGCGCGGCAGTCGCCTCGGAGCAAGCGTTGGAGATAGTTGCGGCCGCTCCCACCGACGTCGTGCTGGTGGACGTACCCCAAGATTGAGGCAAAATTTAACCAAAAAGTTGAACTTGCCCGGACAGTAAATAAAGGGTTACACTCGTTTTCGTCGAAAAGAAGGCGCGATGCATGCAATTCAAGAATTGCTGCATTGCAGCATAAGCGATGGGGTTCTGGGGTAACGGAGGATAGACAGTCTGCCGGCGGCCGGGCCGCGAGGGGCTTCCGCGTCCGGCCGCGACCAGTGACCGCAGCAATTCGCCGAGCAGAGCCCGGCACCTGAACGGCCGGCGCACGCCCAATCCGTCCGGGGACAAGGGACGCTCTTTCCGGCGAATGCCGCCCCACCAAACGCCGCAGGCAGATCTGCGGGTCCTAGGGTGGCTCCAGACAAGAACGGAGGAGATATGCGTAGGACTTTGATCCTTTCCGCGCTCGTGGCCGCTGTTGCGTTCGGGCCGATCGCCATGATGGGTGCTGCGGTCGCCGACGAGGCGGCCGACGCCAAGAAGCTCGTCCAGACCCTGGGCGAGCAGACGGTCCAGGCGGCGAAGATCGAGGACAAGGAAGAGCGCCGTAAGTCGCTGATCGAGGCCGCCGCCCCCGCCTTCGATTTCCGCACCATCGGCACGGGCGTCCTTTCCCACACCGGCGTGCAGGTCCCTTCCGGCCGCCAGGCCGAGGTGATCGACGGTGTGATCGCGTTCGTGTCGCGCTCGGTGATCAACGAGATCGAGCGCATCCGGCCCGAGGAAGCCAAGCTCGGCGCGTCGAGTGTGAAAAGCGACAGCGAGGTCCGTATCGGCATGCTGCTGGCCGGGGTCCGCGATCAGATCAACGCGGACTGGGTGGTCAAGAAGCAGGCCGAGGGTTGGCGCGTCACCGACGTGATGGTGTCGGGCAATTCGCTGACCGCGCATTTCGGCGGCGTGCTTGCCCGCCGCGCGCGGGGCGAGTTCGAGCAGCTCGTCGAGTTCCTGAAGGCTGAGCAGAAGCGCGAGCGGGTGGCCGCGCTCCACCGGTAGTTCGGCTGCGCCCCAGCGGCGCGGTCACCGACCGATCGGCCCCGCTTCCGGCCCGGAAGCGGGGCCGTTGCATTTCCGGCCGGCCGCGGCCGCCTCAGTTGCGCGGGCAGACCAAGTCCTTGCGCGCCGCGTTCCATGCGTAGGTGGTGAACGACCGGCCCTGGCAGGCGCTGTTCAACTGGGCGACGACCGCGTTGTAGTCGGCGACGGCGCGCTGCTGGTCGGGAACCGCCACCCGCTCGTAGTGGTCGCGAGCGGCGTCGGCGCGCGCGAGCAAGCTGCGGAAGGCGTCGACCTGGTTCGGATCGTTGACGTCGACGGTCGGGCGACGCTTTTCGACTTCGCGCTCGATCGCCTGAAGGTCGCTGCGCGCCTTCTCGAAAATTCCGTTGCGGACCTCGAGCTCGAAGCGCCGCTGCTCGACCGCCTGTTCGAGGCAAAGGCAGTTCCGCGCCGCGGCCACCTCGGTTGCGTTCGGTTCCACCGGCGGATATTGGGCGAAGCCTGGAGCCGCGCCGGCGGCCATGGCGGCAAGACCCAGTGCGATCGCGAAACGAAGGATGGCCATCGTCCTGCACCCGAAGCGTTGCACCGTCCCCGACGGCCATTATGGCCAGGGGCTGCAATGGCGCAAGGAGCGAAGGCGAGACGCGGCGACACGCCGCGGCGGCTATGAGCTTTTCTTGTCGAGGATTGTGCCGGTCTTGATCGAACCGCGGAAGAACAGGTCCACCATCGCGCCCTGCGAGCCCACGGTCAGTGACAGCATCTGCTGTTGGATCTGGACCCTGGTCTTCAGCGCTCTGTCGGCGGCCGTCTTCTCGGTGATCATTTCCTTCGTGGTATCGCTGATTCGCTTGTCGAGATCGGCGATCTTCTTGTTGAGGTGGTCCAGGCGCCCGCCCAGGGTCGCGTTTGCGCCGCCGAAGACCGCACGGTCGATGGCGAAGCGTGCCAGCGCCGCATCCACGTCGGCCTGCGCGCGCGCCACGTCGGCGTCGGTCGCGAGGCCGTTGTAGAGGAAGCTGTCGAGCATCCCGACGCCGAACCGCTGTAGCGTGCCGCTCACCTGGCCGTCTGGCGTGTCCAGCGTGATCGCGCCGGTCCCCTCGTCGTAGGACACCACGCTCAGGTCGCCGGCCGCGTAGCGCGTGCCAGTCGCCTGATCGGGCCAGACGTCGTATTGCACCAGTTCGTTCGTGCCCCGGTCCATACGCCAGGTCTTGCCGTCCGAGTCGGTGATCACGAACTCCGCGCCCTGGAACTTGCCTTGGATGTAGACCCCGCCGGTCGACGAGGCGGCGTTGACGTCGGCGGTCTTGAACGACGCGTTCTGCGGCTTGCCGATCGGGTTCTTGCCGTAATCGCCTGCGTTGTTGGCGTAGCTGTTGATCAGTCCGATCTTCTCGTCGAGCGCGGCGGCAGCGGCCGCGCGCTCTTCCGGCGTGCTGCCGGAGGTCACGGTCAGCAGGCTCGTCTTGATCTCGTTCAGCAGCGTGTCGATCTTGGCGAGCTTGCTCATGACGTTGGCCATCAGCGTGGCCTCGTCGATGAAATCGGCCTTCTGCCGCGCCAGCTTGTCGCGCTCGGCCTGCGGCCGGGCGATGCGCGGGTCCGAGAAGTCGACGGCGTCCTTCTTGAGCTGCTTGTTGGCGCGCTCAGCCAGCGCGTTCTGCGCCACGCGCAGCGACTCGGCGATCTGGTTGACGTAGACCTCCGAGTTCAGCTTGAACAGCTCGCTCGCGGCGTTCTTTGCGGTGATCGTGAACAGAGACACTGGCCGGCCCCAAGCGTGTTCGCACGGGCGCAACGGCCGCTAGGCCTGTTCCGCCCCCCTCCGGATACGCCACAATCACTAACAATTGATGAAAAGCCGACATTGCCGGCCGGAGGCGCGGCCGTGATACAGTGGCCGAATCAGCGCCCCCGAATTATCGCAAGGGAGCACCGCCATGTACCTGGCGACGACCATTGCCCGTGCCGTCCTCCTTGTTGGCCTCGCCTTTGCGACGGCGGGCCCGGCGTCGGCCCAGCCGGCCGGCACGTCCGAGCCCGGCATGACGACCTACCGCAATGCCAAGCACGGGTTCTCCCTCTCCTATCCCGTGGACTGGGGCCAGGTGGCGTTCCGCGACGGGCCAGATTTCCACGTCCTGTCGAACGCCGGTAAGGGCCCGGAGGACTGCAACGTCAACGTCGTCGCCGTCTCGGGGCCGGCCTTTCTGGACCGCATGACGCGCGAGCAAATGCTGGCAAACCTGCGCCCCGCCCTGCGCGACGCGACCCTCATCGAGTGGCGCCGCCAGACCCTCGATCGGCGCTGGGGCCTCTACTACATCGCCAGCGGCACCACGCCGCGGCAGGGCTACAAGCAGACGACCCTGGGATTCCAGGTCGTGGTGGGGGCCAAACTCTATACCGCGTCCTGTTCGGCGCCGGCCGCGCGCTTCGACGAACGCCGGCCGTTGTTCGAGAAGATCGTCTCGAGCCTGGCTTTCTGACCGTGGCGCGGCGCCAGCGCCACCAGGTCCGGCGCGCCGCCGGACTCGCGGCCGCCATTGTCCTGTTGTCGGCGCTGGGCGATGCGCGGGCGCTGGCGGAAACCGCTTCCTGTCGCTACAAGGTCGGCATCGGCGCACTGCCCGAACTCCCGCTCGACATCGCAGCCGACTGCGGCACGTTGCCGGTGGAGCGGTTCGTCGCGGTCGACCGGAC
>CAYMTM010000046.1:0-8596 GCA_964393375.1 uncultured Rhodospirillaceae bacterium | reverse complement strand
GGCGTCCATCCAGGATGGCCAAGGGCGAGCGCTGAACCGCGACGACGATGCCTGGGCGCTGCCGGCGAGCGGGCCGCGCCTCGTGCGCTACCGCATCGACCTGGGGCGCATGGGCGCGCGCGAGCGCGACTACACCTCGGCCTACGCGATCGGCGAATCCGTCCTTGCCGAGCATTCGAGCTGGCTGCTGCTGCCGCAGCCGTTGCCCGAAGGCGCCGTCCTGCGCCTGTCACCGCGGGCGGCGGCGGGCGTTGGATTTGCGACCGCCCTCAGCGAACGCGACGGCGCGCTGGAAATGCCGGCAGCGGCGCTGCGCTATGCCGGATACAGCGTGTTCGGCCGCTTCCACGAGGCGCGGCTGCGCCCGCCGGCGCCCGGCGCGCTGGCGCCCGAAGCACTCCCGGCACGCCGCGGCGCGGTCGCCGACCTGCGCCTGGTCACGCTGGACCATCCGCTCGACCTGCCCGCCTCCGAACTGACGGGCTGGGTGGAGGACACGGCGCGGGCGATCAGCACATTCTGGCACGGCTTCCCGGTCGACCGGCTGCTGCTGGTGGTGATCCCGCAGCCGGGCCGCAATTCGATTCCCTATGGCCGGGTGATCGGCGGCGGCGGCGCTTCGCTCATGGTCATGGTGGGGGAGAAGGCGCAGCGGTCGGCCCTCTATGGCGACTGGGTGCTCATTCACGAGATGGTGCATCTGGGCTCGCCCTTCGTCGCCCGCAATCCCTGGATGACCGAGGGATTTGCGACCTATTTCGAGCCGATCATCCGCTACCGGGCCGGGCGGCGCAGCGCGGAGTCGCTGTGGGCGGAATTCGCGCAGGATATGCCGCGCGGGCTCGATGCGATCGAGCGGGAAGGCCTGGCTTACACGCGGCGCGGAATCTATTGGGGCGGCGCCATCTTCATGCTGCTGGCCGACATCGAGATGCGCGAACGCAGCGCCGGCAAGCGCGGGCTCGAGGACTGCCTGCGGGCGATCCTGCACGATGGCGGGGATGCCACCCGCCTGGTAGGCGCGGACTGGATGATCGACCGCTGCGACCGCGCCGACGGAGGCAGTACCGCGCGCCGCCTCGCCCAGCGCTACGCATGGGCGCGCCATCCGGTCGATCTGGCCGAGATTTGGCGTCGCCTGGGCGTCAACCGGAGCGAGGACGGCCAAGTGCGGTTGGACGACAGCGCCCCGCTTGCCTGGGTGCGCCGGTCGATTTCTGAGGGGAAGGGCGGGCCGAGTTAACTTTCGCTCGGGCTATGTGGTGCTAGTATGGCAGCGCTTACCGCAATCAGCGCTCCGAGCGCCGGAGGCGAACCATGCTGCATTGCGGCATTGGGACGGTTTGTTTAGACTTGTTTGCGCTTCTCCGCCACCGTCCGGCGGCGCATCATGCCGGGACCGGCTGGACCTGTGAAAATGGGCCGTTGCGCCCTGCCCGATTGGCGGGAACGGAGGCAGACCGTCTGCGATGAAGACCATAAGCCAGCTTGCGATAATCGCCGTGCTTGCCGCGGCCGGGACCGGGGCCTGGTACTACAAGGACCAGTGGCTGAGCGGCACGGTAGCCAAGACGGGTACGGGCAGCAGCCCCCCGCAGGTGCTCGTCCAGGTCAAGCCCGTGCGCCAGGGTACGGTCACCGAACGCTACGAGGCCGTGGCGACCGCGCTGGCCAACGAGTCGGTGATGATCACCTCCAAGGTCGCCGGCATCGTCGACAAGGTCAACATCGCCGAGGGCGAGCGCGTCAAGCAGGGCCATGTGCTGGTCCAGCTCGACGACCGCGAGGCCGCCGCCGAACTGGAGGCGCAGAAGGCGCTGACGCAGGCCGCGTTCCTGGCCTATGAACGCGCCATCAAACTCAAGGAGAACCAGAACGTCGCGCAAGCCCGGGTCGACGAACTGCTCTCGACCTGGAAAAACGGCGAGGCGCGCATCCGCATTATCCAGGCCCGCCTCGCGGACCTGAAGATCGTCGCGCCGTTCAGCGGAAAAGTCGGCTTGCGGCGCGTCAGCGTCGGCGCGCTGATCCAGCCGGGCACGGTGATCACCACGCTGGACGACGTCGACACGATCCGCCTCAAGTTTTCGGTGCCGGAGACGCTGCTGACCCACCTGAAGCCGGGACTCGAAGTCGAGGCGACGGCCACCGCTTATCCGGGACGGGTGTTCAAAGGGACGATCACGTCGATCGACTCGCGCGTGGATCAGATTTCCCGCGCCGTGGAGATCCGGGCGGACATTCCCAATGCCGAAGGGCTGCTGAAGCCGGGCATGTTCATGTCCTACAAGCTCGCGCTGCAGCGACGCGAGAACGCCGTGCTGGTCCCCGAGGAAGCGCTCCTGACGGAAGGGGTCCGGCAATACGTGTTCGTCGTTGCCGACGGACGCACGACGAAGCGCGAGGTCAAGCTCGGCGAGCGCGGCACGGGCGACGTCGAGGTGCTCTCTGGGCTCAAGGCCGGCGAAATCGTCGTCGTCGCCGGGATCCAGAAGGTGCGCAACGGCACCGCGGTCCGGATCGCGGCGGACAAGCCGCAGAGCTAAGCGAATCGCAGGGCGACGGCCCGGGAGAACGGTACGGCGATGGTCCTGTCCGACGTCTCGATCAAGCGTCCCGTCTTCGCCACGGTCATCAGCCTGATCCTGGTCCTGTTCGGGCTGTTCTCGTACCGCAATCTTTCGGTGCGCGAATACCCGGCGATTGATCCGCCGGTCCTTTCGATCACGACCCAGTACAAGGGCGCCAGCAACCAGATCATCGAGAGCCAGATCACCCAACTGATCGAAGACCAGATCGCCGGCATCGAAGGCGTGCGCTCGATCAATTCCGCCAGCCGCGAGGGCTCGTCCAGCATCACCGTCGAATTCCGCTTGGACCGCGACATCGACGGCGCGGCGAACGACGTGCGCGACAAGGTCGCGCGCATCCTGTCGCGCCTGCCCGACGATGCCGACCAGCCGGTCATCGCGAAGGTCGAGGCCGACGCGCGGCCGATCATGTGGTTCTCGCTGCTCAGCGACAAGCTGAACAGTATGGAATTGACCGACTTCGCGGACCGCCAGCTTGTCGACCGGCTTTCGACCGTTCCCGGCGTTGCCAGCATCCGGATCGGCGGCGAGCGGCGGTATGCCATGCGCATCTGGCTCAACAAGCAGGCGATGGCCGCGCGCGAGATCACCGTCCAGGACATCGAGACGGCCCTCAAGCAGCAGAACCTGGAGCTGCCGTCGGGGCGCATCGAATCGAAGGAACGCGAATTCACCGTCCTGACGGATACCGGCCTGAAGACGCCGGAACAGTTCGCGCACCTGGTGCTGGCCACGCGCGACGGCTATCAGATCCGCCTGGGCGAGGTGGCGAAGGTCGAGAAAGGCGCGCTGGATACGCGCGGCGAGTACCGCAGCAACGGCAAGAGCGCCGTCGGCATCGGCATCGTCAAGCAATCCACCGCCAACACGCTCGAGGTGGCCACCCTCGCCAAAGCGGAGGTGGAGCGGCTGAAGCCCACGCTGCCGCCCGAGATCGAGGTGATCCTGTCGTTCGACAGCTCGCAGTTCATCTCGCAGTCCATCTACGAAGTCCAGCATGCGCTCATGATCGCGATCCTGCTGGTCATCGGCGTGACCTTCTTTTTCCTGCGCAGCCTGCGCGCCACCTTGATCCCGACGGTCGCGATCCCGGTTTCGATCATCGCGGCATGCGCCGTCCTGGCGGCGCTCGGCTATTCGATCAACGTGCTGACCCTTTTGGCCGCGGTGCTGGCGATCGGGCTGGTCGTCGACGACGCGATCGTCGTGCTGGAGAACATCCATCGTCACATCGAAGAGGGCCATCCGCCTCTGCTGGCGGCCCTGTACGGCTCGCGCCAGATCGGGTTCGCGGTCATCTCGACCACCCTGGTGCTGGTTGCGGTATTCGTGCCGCTCTCGTTCCTGGCGGGCAACACCGGCCGCCTATTCCGCGAGTTCGGAATCTCGGTCGCGGCGGCGGTCGCCTTTTCGGGGCTCGTGGCGCTGTCGCTCAGCCCGATGATGTGCTCGAAGTTCCTCACCGACCACAACCACGCCGGCTTCCTCGTCCGCATGACCGAGCCGATTTTCGTGGCGATGAACAGGAGCTACGCCTTCCTGCTGCGTGGGGCGCTGGCCGTGCCGCTGGTCATGGCCGCGCTCTGGGTCGCGATCGCCGTCCTGGCCTATGGCGTCTACCAGATTCTGCCGAAGGAGTTCGCGCCGATCGAAGACCGCGGCAACATCTATATCAGCGTGACGTCGCCGGAGGGCGCGAGCTTCGACTACACCAAGCGCCATACCATGGAGGTCGAGCGGATCGTCCAGCCCTATCTCGAGCAGGGATTGGCCTACCAGATCATCTCCTTCATCGCGCCGCCCTTCGGCCGCCCCGGCGACGTGAAGGTCGCCAATATGTTCGTGCGGCTTGTTTCATGGGACAAGCGCACCGAGCCGCACCAGTCGCAGCAAGCCATCGTCAAGCAGATCCAGCCGAAGCTCGCGGAGATTCCCGGGGCGCGCATCTTCGCGCTGAGCCCGCCGAGCCTTGGCCAGCCCTTCACCCAGCAGCCGGTGCAGGTGGTGATCGGCGGCAGTTCCTATGAGGAGTTGGCGGAGTGGCGGGACGTTCTGCTCGACCGGCTGCGCGCCAATCCCAAGCTGCAGAACATCACGACCAATTTCGAGGACACCAAGCCCGAACTGCGCGTGCATATCCGGCGCAATCGCGCCTCGGACCTGGGCGTTTCGATCGAAGAGCTCGGCCGCGCGCTCGAAACCATGCTCGGCAGCCGCCAGGTGACGCGCTTCATCGACCGCGGCAAGGAATACGACGTGATCCTGCAGCTCAACCCCGAGGATCGCGCCCGGCCCGACGACCTGACGAACATTTTCGTCCGCTCGGCCACCACCAAGACGCTGATTCCCCTTTCCAATCTCGTCACGGTGACCGAGCGCGGCGGTCCGAGCGATCTCAACCGCGTTGACCGGCTGCGCGCGTTCACGCTGCAGGGCTCGCCCGCTCCCGGCACGATCCTGGGCGAGGCGCTCGATATCGTCGAGACCGCCGTCGCCGAATCGCTGCCGCTGCAAGCTCGCCTCAGCTACGCCGGCCAGTCGCGCGAATTCAAGGATTCGAGTTCGTCCCTCATCCTGGTCTTCGGCCTGGCGGCGCTTGTGGTATATCTCGTCCTGGCGGCGCAGTTCGAGAGCTTCATCCACCCGTTCATCATCATGCTTGCCGTGCCGCTCGCCGTCGCCGGAGCGGTCGGCGCGATCCGGCTCGCCGGACTTACCGTCAACGTCTATTCGTATATCGGTGCGGTCATGCTCGTCGGAATCGTCGCCAAGAACGGGATCCTGATCGTGGAGTTCGCGAACCAATTGCGCGACCAGGGACGCAGCTTGGTCGAGGCCGTCAGCGAGTCCGCGCAGACGCGCCTGCGCCCCATCCTGATGACCAGCATTTCCACGGCGATCGGCGCATTGCCGTTATGCATGGGCCACGGCGCCGGGTTCGAGAGCCGTCAGGCGATCGGCGTCGTGATCATCGGCGGCGTCTGTTTCGCGACCCTGCTGACCTT
The DNA here is from genome assembly GCA_964393375.1 of uncultured Rhodospirillaceae bacterium. GTDB lineage: Bacteria > Pseudomonadota > Alphaproteobacteria > JAEULC01 > JAEULC01 > JAEULC01. The sequence goes on along the minus strand of CAYMTM010000046.1, from coordinate 3,000 downwards.
GTTTATCGTTCCTGCGTTTTACGTGCTGCTGGCGGGCGCCACCAAGCCTGCAGGCCATGTAGCGGCCGAGATTCGGCGCCTGCAGGGCGGCCGGCCGGCCCCGCATGAGACAGCACCTGCAGAATGACCGGGCTGACGCCCGCGTTCGGGCGCCTCGCTCTGCTGGTCCTGGCGTTCACGGCGGTCGGCTGCGCCGGGACACCGCTTGACCTCGTGAACCAATGGATGGGCACGGCGGCGCCGGCCGACCGGGACCCGGCCGACGTGGCCGCCACGGCGCCTGGAGCGGGTTCGCCGCCGGCGCAGCGGTCCGACGGGAATGGAGCGTCGTCGCCCGGCGCCTACAACGGAAGTAGCGCGGCCGGCCACGACGGTACGGGCGGCGATGGCGCAGACGGGGCACCCGTCCTCGGCACCGAGCTGGCCATGCTGCCGGTGCGGGCGCGCCAACCGGCGGCGCGCAAGCCCGATGCCGGCCGCGCGATTTGCGGCGCGCTGGCGGCCGGCGCGCGCACGACGGGGTTCGTCGAGAGCGGCGGGCTGCAGTTCGTGGTCGAATGCTTCCGGTCCAAGTCGGCTGCACCCGCCCCCGGTGTCATCATTCTGCACGGAGCGCGGGGGATCGGGCGCAACACGATCTACGAGCGCCTGGCCGAGCGGCTGGTCGAGCGCGGCCACAACGCCTTCATCTTCCAGTACCTCAAGGTCGCCGAACCGCCGCCGACGGTGCTGACCGGCAAGTCCTCGCCGTCCAAGGCAACGCCCGCGCGCCTCAAGACGCCGCCGCCCAAGCGGCGCGACATCGACTCCGAGGCTCAGACACGCGCGATCGACGCGGCGATCACCGCCGTCCAGGCCCTGTCCTATGTCGATCACGAGCGCATCGGCCTGTTCGGCCTGTCGCTGGGCGGGTTCCATGCGCTCGCGATCGCCGCGCGCGACGAACGGATCGGAGCGGTCGTCGACATGTTCGGCGCCATGCCTCGGCCGGTGGCGCCAAGCGTCGAGCGGATGCCGCCCACGCTCATCCTGCACGGCGACCGCGACGCGGTCGTCCCGGTCAAGCGAGCCCACGAGCTGGCGAAGCTGCTCAAGACGATCGGCGCGACTTACGAGTTGAAGATCTACAAGGGCCAGGGCCACAGCTTCACCGGCATGGCCGACCAGGACAGCGTCGAACGGTCCGTCGATTTCCTCGAACGCTGGCTCGGCGCGCCAACACCCAACGCCGGGTGACCGTGGCGGTCGCTTCCCTCCCCGCGCGTGCCGACGAGCCGCTGCGGGGCATCGCGTTGATGATCGCCTCGATGGCGGTGTTCTCGGCCATGGACGGCGTCTCGAAGTTCCTGGCCGCCACCTATCATCCGATCATGGTCACCTGGGGTCGCCAATTCGCCCAACTGGTTTTGCTGGCGCCGCTGATCTGGTGGGCCGGACCGACAAAGCCGCTCCGGTCGGCAGCGCCCGGGCAGCAGGTGCTGCGCGGGCTGCTCCTGTTTGGCTCGACGGTCTGCTTTGTCAGCGGCCTCGCGCACCTGCCGCTGGCCGAAGCGGCGGCGATCGGCTTCGTGTCGCCCATGTTCACGACGGCGCTTTCGATCCCGATGCTCGGCGAACAAGTCGGCATCCGCCGCTGGACGGCGATCCTCGTCGGTTTCGCGGGCGTGCTGATCGTCATCCGCCCGGGCACCGCGGCGTTCGACCCGGCGGCGCTCTACCCGATCGTTTCCGCCCTGTTCTGGGCGCTGGCGCTGATCGTCACGCGCAAGATGAGCAACCGCGACCCGCCGATGACCACGCTCGTCTTCCACAGCGTGGTGGGCCTTCTGGCCGCCAGCGTGCCGCTGGCATGGTACTGGTCCGCGCCGGCCGCGGGTGCAATCATGCTTATCCTGGCGATGGGCGCACTGAGCCTGTCCGGACACTACTTGCTGGTGCGTGCGTTCCAATGCGGGTCGGCTTCGATCCTGGCGCCGTTCTCCTACAGCCAGATGATCTGGGCGACGATCTTCGGCTTCCTGGTGTTCGACTCCCTGCCCGACACATGGACCTGGATTGGCGCGGTCGTCATCATTCTCAGCGGTGTCTATGTCTGGCACCGCGAGCGGGTCAGGCATGGTCTTGCGGGCGGCAACGCCTGAAGACCTCCCAAACATCGCATTCGCGTCGAATGCAGGACAATTGCGTGCGGGCACGCAGGCGTGACTCTCCCCCGTCGTTCGACTTCTGCTATCATCAATAAACGATTCAGCAAGGTTCGCGTCTCTACCATGGAGGGGGACATGAACTTGCGATCGTCGACGCGACGTCCAAGGCGCCGGACAACGGCGCGTGTGCGGGAATAAGGACGCGGCGTCTCTAGGAGAGTGCAAATGGCTGGAATCTCGGCCCGGGCTGAAGCCGACGCGACGTCGCATTGCGATCGCGCGGCGCACGGGCGCGGTCATCGTGCAAGAGGGGCCGCCGCATGAGCGCCGCGTCAGCTCTGCGGACCGGGGCCACGCCGCGCCCCAGCGACATCACCGGATTTCTCGACGCGCTCGACGGGCGGCGCGTGTTCGGCTGGGCCTGGGATCGAGCCAATCCGGAAGAGCGCCTGCGGATCGAAATTCGCGTAGAGGACGCCGTCGTGGCGGACACGGTCGCGGACATCGCGCGGTCCGACCTCAAGGCGAACGGGATCGGCGACGGCGCGCACGCCTTCGAGACGACCCTGCCCCAGGATTGCCCTTCGCTGCTGTCGGTCGTGGCGGTCGCAACCTCGCCCGGCACCGGGGCGCGCCACGTCCTCGACCGGCGCCTGCCCGCGCGCTCCGAGAGCCCCGAAGCCGCCAAGGTCGAACCGCTGCTCGACCTGCTGCACGCCTCGCAGCGCCGAGCGGTAGCGGCCATGCAGGCCGCCGAGCGCAAGTTCGACGAGGCGGCGGCGCGCTTGACGCGCCTGCCCGAGCTCTCGCAGACGCTCGACCAGATCCGCGCGACCCAGGGCGATCTGGCCCG
>CAYMTM010000045.1:3662-24131 GCA_964393375.1 uncultured Rhodospirillaceae bacterium | reverse complement strand
TTCCCAGATTCGATTCCCCGATGCACCTCCTTCCGTGAGAAATCCGGGCTAGCGCCGCGCCAGCACGGCGCGCGCCGCGCCCGAGGCCAGCACGACGCCCGCGGCGGTCAACGTAACGGCAACCCAGGTCATCGGCGTCGGCCATTCGCCCAGGAGCGGGATCGCAAGCACCGCCGCCAGCACCGGCACCAGCGCGCTGAAAGCCGAGCCGCGCGCGGGGCCCAAGAGCGCGATCCCGCGCATATAGGCGATCAGCGACACGACGCTGGTCATCACGCCCTGGTAGAAGCCGTGAAACGCGGACTCGGCAAGCGGCAGGGCAAGCGCGTGCCCGCCGGCCAGCACGAGATAGGGCGGCAGATAGAGGATCAACGAGGCGACGGCAACGACCGCCGTGCCGTGCAGCGGCGTCAGCCCGCCGCGTTTCATGGCCAGCGTCGAGCAGGCCCACAGGAAGGCCGCCAGCAGGAACAGCGCATCTCCGATCGGCTGGGCGTCGGACAGGCCGGCGCGCGCGATTTCGCTGCCCAGCAGCGCGCCGGCGCCGGTCAGGGTCAGCGCGAGGCCGACGACTTGGCCGCGGTCCAGCCGGTCGCGCAGGAGCGCAACGGACAGGACCGCGACGAACGTCGGCATGGTGCCGGGCAATAGCGCGCCGCCATGGGCGGCCGGCGCGAAGGTCAGCCCCCAGGTCACCACGACGACATAGGGTGCGCCGGCGCCCGCGACCAGCACCGCGAACCAGACGGGGCCCAAACGACGCCAGGCGAAGCCGCGGCGCAGAACCACCGGGCACAGCAGCAGGCCTGCTACAAGGAAGCGCAGCGCCGTGATGTCCCAGGCCGACAGCCGGTCGGCGCCGGGCGCCAGCACGCCGAGGCGGGTGGTGACCATCCAGCCCGCCCAGATCGTCACCGCCAAGAGGACCCACAGGGACCCGACGATCGTTTGTCGGCGCCGTGCGCCGGGGGCGGGCGTCGGCGCGCCGGGGCCGGCGGTCACGGAGCGGCCATTGCAAGCGATCGACGGGGCATCGCCCTGACTTAGGGTCAGCCGCGGGTGCCGGTCAACCGTCGGGCAAAGCCGACGCCCGCGATGCCCTCCTGGCCGAGCCGGCGCCGCTACTCAATCGGCAACCGCGGCGATCGAAGGCGGCTTGTCGGGCGTGTCCTTGGTCTCGGCAATCGTCCGGCTCGGCGGCAGGCGCACGCGAACGAGCGTGCCGCTGCCCGGCGCGCTTTCGAGGGTAAGCTGGCCGCCATGCGCCTCGATCAGCGCGCGGCTGATCGCAAGGCCAAGGCCGGTGCCGCCGAAGCGGCGCGAGATGCTGGAATCGGCCTGCTGGAACGGCTGAAAGATGCGCGTCATGGCCTCCTCGGAGATGCCGATGCCGGTATCGGCGACGCTGAGCACGGTCGAGCGTTCCGGATCGACCAGCAGCGCCAGCGTGACCGTCCCGCCGGCCGGCGTGAACTTGATCGCGTTCGAGACCAGGTTCAGCGTGACTTGCCGAAGCGCGCGCCGATCGCCGCGCACCAGCGGCGACGGCGACTGGATCTCGGTGCGCAAGGTCACGGTTCCCTCGGCCGCGCGGCCCTGCAGCAGGTTCGCGCAACCCTCCACCACCTCGCCGAGGTCCAAATCCTCCTCGCTCAACTCCAACCGGCCCGCTTCGATCTTCGACATGTCCAGCAATTGGCCGATCAGTTCCAGGAGCTGCTGGCCGCTGCTGTGGATGATCTTCGCATAGTCGGAATAGCGCGCCGTCGCCGCAGGGCCGAAGCGCTGTTCCGCGATCACCTCCGAGAAGCCGATGATGGCGTTGAGCGGCGTGCGCAGTTCGTGACTCATCATGGCCAGGAATCGCGACTTGCTGGCGCTGCCGGCCTCGGCGGCGGCTTTCGCTTCGCGCAACTCGCGCTCGCGCCTTTTCTCGGCGGTCACTACCTGGGTAACGCCGCGATAGCCGCGAATCCGGCCGAAAGCGTCCAACAGCGGCATGGCACTGATGCGGAAATGCTCGCGGCTGCCGCTGCGGCTTAGGATGGAATACTCGAAGCCCGTGAAACTGTGTCCCGCCCGCATCAGCTCTTCCATGCGGTTGAGCGCCGCCAGCTCTTCCGGATCGCCGATGCGCTCCGCGATCGCGCGGCGCGTCCTGCCGAGAACGCTTGCCGTCTCGTCCGAGCGCGTTCCGCCCTTGCTCTTCAGGAAATAGGTGAAACGGAAATCCTTGTCGTGCTCCCAGAGCCAATCGGTTGCCAGGTGGGCATAGTCGCGAAATCGTCGTTCGCCGCGGCGGGCGCGATCCAGCGTGCGCACCGTCAGGAACAACAGGAGGCTGATCGTGGCGCCGCCGACCAGCACGAGAATGGGCATGGTGCGCATGGTGGCGCCCGTCAGCCGGCCGGGCGCCAGCACCTCGGCCGTCCAAAGCCGGCCGCCGACGGCAAGTGCGCGCGCCTCGCGGATCGTCCTGCCGGCGAAGGTGGTCCAAAGGTCGGCGTTGCGCGCGGCAGCCGCCGACACCATGAGCGCCCCGTCATATAGAAGAACCGTCAGATCGCTCGCGGCCGGGGCACCTACCGCGCGGATGAACTTGCCGAAGTTCAGCGGCGCGAAGGTGACGCCCAGCAGCCTGCCGTCGCGTCGGGCGGGCGCATAGATCTCGAGCTGGGTGACCGGCGTCGCCTTGATGCTCGATCCGACCGCCCGCCGGCTGGTCAAGGTGGGCCGGTCGGCCGAAACGGCCTGAACAATGGCCTGCCAGCGAGTGGCATCGTCGAACAGGTCGTAGCCGATCAAGCTAAGGCCGTCGACGGCCGGCGGCTCGCTGAAGGCCACGAGGGTGTAGCCCGTATGCGTGCCCGGCGGACGGACATCGAGGTTCGCCAGCCCGTCAGCACGCCGACGGGCGATGAAGGCAGGCAGATCGGCCGCGTCGACCTGTTCGGCAAAGCCGACGGCCTCGATCTCAGGAAAGCGATCGGTGATCCGCTGGCTGGTGACGTAGCGCCGCCATTCTTCGGCGGTCACTTCGTCGCTCGCGACGACCAGCGCCGCCGCCGCCATCAGGACCTGCTCGTAGGACTGCACGCGCGCGGTAATGGACCAAGCGATGCGATCAGCGTCCTGCGCCACCGCGCGGCGCGCGTCCTCGATTTCCGCACGTACGGCGTAATGCCAGCCCACCCCGGTGACGGCAAGCCCCAGGGCGAGCGCCAGCGAGGCTCCCAGGTGCCCCGCAATGCGGTTGAAAACCCGGCGAACCATTCGCCGAGTCTGGTACGGCCAAAGTTAAGGGACCCTTAAGCGGGCTCGCGCAATAGCTGTTGCTTCAGATCTTCTTAACTCTCCGATCGCGCCCTTTAGTCCTGCGATGAAGGCGCGGGCGATCGATCACCGGCCTGCCAAGCCTATCGCCGGCGGCTGGCCGATTCCCCGTCCGTGCGGCCGGCCGACGCTTTGCGCGACGCGGCGCGGCGAGCGATCGCATAGCCGGCGGCGCTGAGGGCGTTGACGAGTTCCTGCATGCGCGCCCGGTAGGATGCGCGGGTCTCTGCCGCCGCTTTGTCCCACGGCGCGCGCTTGGGGTGGGCACGAAACTCGTAGATCGCGCGACCACCGATCTCCAGGATGTCCTTTTCCATTCTTGATCTCCCGAACCTACTTGTCGATCTGCGTCGCGCCGCACGCCCGTCGCCGCCCTTGCGCGCGGCAACGCGCAATACGCGCGCCTTTGTACGTCCCCTGGTCGAACATCGGTATTCTCCCGGCGACAAATGCACGATGCAAGCGACGGTTGCTTGTGACCGCAGCCGAGGCGCGATTTATTTGCGTGAAAGCGCTTTCAGACATTGCATTCCGATGCCGGCCTTGCGCATTAGAATGCTTATACGATCCGTTGCGCGGCGAACGGCGTTCCTTGCGCCACCAAAAACAAGAAGGAGAGCGCTTGCGGTCCGCGCTGGCACCGAGGGAGCGCGAGAAACGACGAATCAGAGGCTGAGTGTGGATTCCGATCGGGTCGTTCTTCCAGGGTCAAGCCTTGAAGCTGGTTGGCGCGAGCCGTCAATCGGCGGCGACATACCGGATCGCCAAGCCGATCAGAACTCACGGCTAGCCGCGTTCTTCGTCGGCCAGGCACTGTTCGAGGATGCCCAGCGCGACTTCCATTTGCGCGCGGGTGACGATGAGCGGCGGCGTCAGCGCGATCACGTTGCCCATCGTGAGCTTGAAATTCAGCCCGCGCGACAGCGCGCGATAAAGAACGCGGTCGGCCGCCGCATTCGCCGGCGCTTTGGTATCGCGATCCAGGACCAGTTCGATCCCGATCGCCAGACCCTTGCCGCGGATGTCGCCGATCAGCCGGCGGCGGGACTTCATCCCTTGCAGCAAATCCAGCGCGAAGGCACCGACCGCCTGGGCGTTCGCGACCAGGTCCTCATCCTCGATGATGCGGACCGTCTCCAGCGCGGCTGCCGCCGTGACCGGGTTCTTCTCGTGCGTGTAATGACCGAAGGCCTGCGTGCCCGCAACGTCGAGCTCGGCGCGCGCCAGCACGGCCGCGATCGGCAGCATGCCGCCGCCCAAGGCCTTGCCCAGCACCAGGATGTCGGGCGACACGCCGAAATGCTCGGCCACGAACATCCGGCCCGTTTTGCCCAGGCCCAGCGGGATCTCGTCGAAGATCAGCAGGGCGCCGTGGGCGTCGCAGGCCGCGCGCACGCTGCGCCAGAAGTCCGGCGGCGGCACATAGGGAACGGCGCGGATCGGCTCGGCGATGACCGCCGCCACGTCGCCCTCCTTCTCGAGGACATACTCGACCATGTTGGCGCAGGCCATGCGGCACAGCGCCAGATCTGGCACGCCGCCCGCGGCAGGATAGCCATAGGGGCAGCGGTAACACGCGAAGGGCGCGACATGGGACGTGCCGGGCAGCAGCGGGCCGATCTTGCCGGACCGGAAGATCGCTTCGCCGCCGACGCTGGCGCCGCCGAAGCCGGCGCCGTGGAAGGCGTCCCAGAACGAGATCGTCTTGTGCCGGCCGGTGAAAGCGCGCGCGTACTTGATCGCCACGTCGATCGCGTCCGACCCGCCGGTCGTGAACAGAACCTTGTCCAGGCCCTTGGGCGCGATCGAAGTCAGCTTGCGCGCCAGCGCCGTCGCGGTCGGGTTGGCAAAGCGCCGCGGGCTGAAGGACAGCGTGTCCATCTGGCGCTTGACGGCCGCCATCAGCCGGGGGTGGGCGTAGCCGATGTGATGCGCGTTATTGCCGTGGAAATCCATGTAACGGCGGCCGGACGTGTCCTCCAGCCAGATCCCTTCGGCCTTTGCCACGGCCGCAAGGCAGGGCGTCGAGAGCGACTGGCTGAGGAAGACCCGGCGGTCCTCCTCGACCAGGCGCCGGCCCTGCGCGTCCAGCGCCTGGGCCTGCCAGCGCGCCCGTTCCGGCGAGGTATTGACGTCGCCTTCGGCCAGGGTCCAAGCGCCGTCACTATTGCGGTTGCGGTCCATGCTTGCCATTGAGCACAGGATGAAATATCAATCAAATCGAAATACTTTATTCCATACATCGGTCCATTCGATGAGTTATGCGACTTTTCGCGCGTTTCATGCCGTCGTCGAGCACGGCGGCGTCACCCGCGCGGCCGCGGCGCTTGGCCTGACCCAGCCGACCCTGTCGGGCCAGGTCAAGGAACTGCAGGCGCGCTTCGGCGTGCGGCTTCTCGAGCGCAGCGGACGCGGGGTCGAACCGACCGAACTCGGCCGCTCGCTGCATGCGCTGACGCGACGATTCTTTGCGATCGAGGCGGAAATCGAGGAGATGCTGGCCCAGGCGCGCGATCCGGCACGCGGCCGGCTGCGGCTGGGCGCCGACGCGCCCATGCACATCATCCCCGTCCTGGCGGCGTTCAGCCGCCGCTATCCCGCCATCCGCCTGTCGGTCGCGCTCGGCAACAGCCAGTCGATCCTCGCGGCGCTGCTCGACCGGCGCTGCGACGTGGCGGTGATCGCCGATCCGCCCCGCAACCGGCGCCTGCACGCCGTGCCGCTGCGGGTGGACCGGCTGGTGGCGCTGGTGTCCAAGGGCCACGACTGGGCGGCGCTGCGGACCGTCGACTTCACACGGCTGGCGCGCCAGAGGCTGGTCCTGCGCGAACCCGGCTCGCGCACGCGCGCGGTGCTGCAGGCAGCGCTGGCCGCCGCCGGCATCAAGCCGGAAGAGGCGGTGGAAATGGGCAGCCGCGAGGGCGTGATCGAGTCGGTCGCGGCTGGATTGGGCATCGGCCTGGTCCTCGCGAGCGAAGATCGCCGCGACGCCCGGCTCGCGTCCCTGGCGATAACCGGCGCCGCCATCGAGAATACGGAGCACTTGGCTTGCCTGGCCCAGCGTCGCCACACGCCGGCTGTCGAGGCGTTCTTCCGCTTGGCGCTGGAACGCGTCGCGTCGGCGGGGCGGGACCGGCGAGAGCCCGAGTCCGATTAAGGCATGGCGCTATGCCCGGTATCTGGGCTATGTGAAGAACCATGGGACGGAAACGCATCGCGTCGCCACTGCAGCGACGCGAAACCTTAAGTGTCCAGCTCGTGCGCGAATTGAGCCGCCGCATCGCGCGTGGCGAGCTCAAGCCCGGGGACAAGCTGCCCAGCGAGCAGGATCTGATCGCGGCTTTCAAGGTCAGCCGCACCGTCGTGCGCGAGGCGCTGTCGAGTCTCAAGGCCGACGGGCTGGTCTCCACCCAGCAGGGCGTCGGCGCCTTCGTGCTGCAGCGCCATGCAACGCCTCCCTTCCGGGTGGACCCGGTCGGATTCAACATGCTGAAAGAGGTGATCGCGGTGCTCGAGCTGCGGATCGGCGTGGAGGCCGAGGCGGCGGCATTGGCCGCCGAGCGGCGCACCGACAAGCAGCTCAAGGCGATGCGCGACGCGCTCGACCGCATGGCGCAGGCGATCGACGCCCAGGAGGACGCCGTCGAGCCGGATCTCGACTTCCACCGTTCGGTGGCCGAAGCCACGGGCAACCGGCATTTCAGCCACCTGTTCAATTCGCTCGGCACGCTGCTGATCCCCCGCGCGCGCGTGGAGACGTTCAAGTTCTATGCCGCCGACCGCGCCGCCTATCTTCGCCTGGTCAACCGCGAGCACGAGAACATCTTCGACGCGATCAAGCACCAGAACCCCGAGGCCGCACGGACGGCAATGCGCCAGCATCTCGCCAACAGCCGCGAGCGGATGCTCAAGGCCTCGGAGACCGAGTTGGAGCGAACGAACGGTCAGCTGCTCCGCTGAGCGGCGACGACGGCCTTCTTGCGATCCGCCACCAGGAGTTCGTAGAGCTCGCGCAGGGAGAACAGCGCCATCAAGGCGCCGGCAAACGGCATGCTGGCGTACCAAAGGCGCCGCGGCCAGGAAAAATAGGGCGAAAGATCGCCGGCTCGCATGCACAGGTCGAAGGACTGATTGGTGAAAATGGCGATGAACAGGAAGCAGGCGAACATGATCGCAATCCGATAGCCATGTTCGTACCGCCTGGCCTTCAGCATCAGCGGCACGATCTCGACGTGGAAATGCTGGCGGATGCGCCACACTTCGGCGGTACCGCAGAAGATCAGCCAGACCAGCATCAGCTCCAGGATTTCGTCGCTCCAATCCAGGCTGCCGAACGGGAAGAACCGATTGAAGACCGAGACCGCCATCAGCAGCTGGACGCCGACGAACAATGCCGCCGCGAGCGTGCGTAGCATACGGCCGATCGCCTGTTCCACCCGCTTCATCCACCCCTCGCCATCACCTTGTTAGGCAGCCACGTGACCAAGTCGGGCAGATAGGTGATCAGGAACAGCACGCCGGTCAGGATCACGATGAAGGGCGCCAATTCGCGCGCCAGGCGCGCGACCTGCACGTCGGCGATCGTCGATACGGCATAGAGCACCATGGCGACCGGCGGCGTCAGGAGCCCGATCATCAAATTGAGCGTCATGACCACGCCGAAATGCACCGGATCGATGCCGAACTTCGCCAGCACGGGCATGAAAATAGGCACCGTCAGCAACATGATCGCGACGCCCTCCATGAAGCAGCCGAGCACCAGCAGGATCACGTTGAAGATCATCAGGATCATGGCGGGGCTGTTGGTCAGCGCGGTCAGCCCGTCGACGATCTGCTGCGGGGCGCGGATATAGACCAGCAGCCATCCGAACATGCCGGCGGCCGCGATGATGAACATCACGCGGACCGTCTGGTCGATCGTCTCCCACAGGATGCGTCCGAGCACGCCGAGCGGCAGTTCGCGGTAGACGCAGATGCCGACGATCAGGGCATAGAAAACGGCGGCGACCGCAGCCTCGGTCGGGGTGAAGATGCCGCCCAGGATGCCGCCCATGATGATCCCGGGCGCGATCAGGCCCAGCATCCCGTCGAACGCCGCGCGCGCAATCTCCAGCATGCCGGCGCGCTTCTCGCTGCCGTAGTTCCGCGTACGGCCAGGATGTGGATCACGATCATGATGCCCGCGCCCATCAGCACGCCGGGCACGCCGCCGAGCAGGAACAGCGCGCCGACCGAAACCTCCGCCAGGGTCGCGTAGATCACCATCGGGATCGACGGCGGGATCACCGGGCCGATGGTCGAGGACGCGGCGACGACGGCGCCGGCGAAAGGCTTGTCGAAGCCGCCGTCCTTCATCGCCTTGATCTCGACCATGCCCAGGCCCATGCCTCGGCCAGCGCCGCCCCCGACACGCCGGCGAACAGCATCGAGGCCAGCACGCTGACATGCGCCAGCCCGCCCCGCACATGGCCGACCAGTGCGCGGGCGAAGCCGAAGATCCGGTCGGTCATGCCGCCCGTGTTCATCAGGTTGCCGGCCAGGATGAAGAACGGGATGGCGAGCAGGGGGAACGACGACACGGCGGAGTACATCCGCTGCGCCATCGCCCCCATCATGCGCGGCTCGCCGAGCCCGAGGAAGAACCCGACGGCCGTCAGCCCCATGGCCACGGCCACGGGCAACCCCGCCAGAATCAGCGCCACCAGGACGCCAAAAATCAGCAGCACAAGCATGGGCCGCGCTGGCGGTGCGCTATTTCTTCTGCGCCTCCGCCGCCAGCTTCAGGAACTGGCGACGTTCTCCGCCCCGGCGTACTTGCCGATCTCCTCGTTGGCCGGACCCATCGCCGCCTGGAACGGCTTCAGGTCCGGCGCGTTCACGACCATGCCCTTCTTCTTCAGGTCCTCGATCAGCCCGCTCTCCTCGCTCTGCAGCAGTTCGCGGGTCAGCTTGCCCGCGGCGGCGCCCTCCTCGCGCAGGATCTTCTGCTGGTCGGCGGAAAGCTTCTTTCACGTGCCCATGTTCACGACCTGGAACATCGCCTGGTACACGTGGCTGGTAAGGGTCAGGTATTTCTGGACCTCGTAGAACTTGGCGCTGTGGATGGTGGCGATCGGGTTCTCCTCGCCGTCCACGACGCCTTGCGACAGTGCGAGATACAGCTCGGGGAACGCGATCTTCTGGACGTTGGCGCCCAGCGCCGCCATCGCCGCCGAAAGCTGGATCTCCGGCGGGGTGCGGATCTTCAGGCCCTTGACGTCCTCGGGCTTCAGCACCGGCCGCTTGCTGTTGGTCAGGTGGCGGAAGCCGTATTCCCAGACGCCGATCACCTGCAAGCCGATCTTCTCCGACCGCGGCGCCAGCCATTGCAGCAGCGGACCGTCCATGGCGCGCCGCGCGTGGTCGAGATCGCCGAAGGTGAAGGGCAGCATCAGGGCGGCGAACGCCTTGTCGTACTTGTCGAGCTGGCCCGAGGTGGGCACCGCGATGTCCACCACGCCGTTGCGGGTCTGCTCGAGGATCTCCGGCGGCGCACCCAGCGCGTTGTTCGGGAACACGTCGATGATCAGCGCGCCGTTGGTGCGCTTCTCGACATTGGTCTTGAATTGCATGGCCGCCTTGTGCGCGGGATGCGATTCGGCGTTGTAGTGGCCGAACTTCAGTTTGGTCTGGGCCATGGCGCCGCTGGAAGCCAGCGCCAGGACGCACGCGGCCACGACGGCCAATGCATTCAGCTTCATTGGCGGTTCCTCCCCCTTAGGATTTCTTGTATGATGTCCTAACAAGTTAACTACGGCAAGCGTCTTTCCTGCAAGAGCTTTCAGCGGAGCGGAGAGCGCCGATATGACTGATCGGGCGGCGCGGCCCGCGGACTACCGGGGGCCTCTTCGATCTCACCGGGCGCGTGGCGCTGGTGGTGGGCGGCGGCTCGGGCATCGGCCGCGAGGGTGCGATCGGCCTGGCCGACTTCGGCGCTCTATCGGTCGTCGCGGACCTGAACCTCGCCGGCGCCGAGGAAACGGCGGCGGGCATCCGTGCGCGCGGCCGACGGGCCGAGGCGCGCGTCGTCGACATCCGCGACGCCCTTGCCGTCGAGGAACTGGTGTCGTCCGTCGCCGGACGACATGGCGGAATCGACGTGCTGCTGTCGATGCCCGCAATCAACATCCGCAAGCGTGCGCTGGACTACACCGATGCGGAACTGGACCATGTCGTCGATCTCAACATTAAGGGCACGTTCCGCCTGGCGCGCGCGGTCGGGCGCGTCATGGCCGCGCGCGGGCGCGGCAGCATCATCTTGATGTCGTCGATGCGTGCGGTGAACGTCGAGCCGGGCCAGACGGTCTACGCCGCCACCAAGGCCGCGATCGGGCAGATGGCGAAGGGGCTGGCAGTGGATTTGGCGGCAAGCGGCGTCAGGGTCAACGCGCTGGCGCCAGGCATCATCGAGACCCCGCTGACACGCCCGATCACCGACAAGCCGGAATGGAAGGAAGCCTACGCCGCGCGTACCGCGCTTGGCCGCTGGGGCTCGCCGACCGAGATGGTGGGACCGATCGTGTTCCTGGCCTCCGATGCCGGCTCGTATGTGACGGCTACCACGGTCTTCGCGGAGGCGGGCTGGACAGCGATCGACGGGCGCTTCAAGCCGCCGGTGTGAAAACGAACGGGCTCCGGCCTTGCGCCCGGAGCCCGTCGCTGCTGCGGAGGGTCGTGGCTAGGCGGCGGACTGCGGCGCCGGGTCTTCGCGCCGGCGGCCGCGCTCGGCCATGAACTGGTCGAACTCCGCCTTGTCCTTGGCGTGGCGCAGGCGGTCCAGGAATTCCTTGAACTCGTTCTGCTCCTCTTCCAGGCGCTTCAGCGTGTCAGCGCGGTACTCGTCGAAGGCGCGGTTGCCGCTCGACGGCGCCTGGCGCGACCAGCCGGCCCAGCGTTCCGCCATGTGATCCATGCGCTCCTGCATCTTTCGCTGCCAGCGCTCATGCTTCCAACAGGCCATGCGTCCACTCCCGATCAGGTAGGCCAAAACCGCGAGGCCGATGGGCCAGAAGACTACGAAGCTCACGATCATCAGGGCGAGCCAGGCAGGCTTGCCCATCTCGTCCAGTTTCTCGGCTATGCCCATGGAGGCCCCCTCCAAGTGAATGTTAGTAACATTTACATAGAGACTGGCGGCCTGCTTGTCAAGCTGCAGGGTGTGGATTTCGTTCAGCGCCCGCCCGATGTGGGGCCGGCGTCGCCCAATCCCAAGCCCTGCAGGTAGATCAGCACACCGGCTTCCAGCAGCTCCTCGGGCGACATCGGCAGCTTGCGCCCCGCGGCATCGCCACGGCCGAACAGCGAGGCGATGCCGTGCGCCATCGACCAGAAATGCACGGCCATCATCAGCGCGGGCGGGCGACGCTCCCGGGGCAGGCGGCCGGCAAGCTCCTCCGCGGCGCTGCGCAGCACGGCAAAGGCCCGATCGCCCGCCTCACGCAGTTCGGCATTGGCGTCGGGCGGAAGGCCAGACTCGAACATGGCTGCGTAGTAGGCGGGCTCGGCGCGCGCGAACGCCAGATAGGCCTTGCCCATGTTCTCGAAGGCCTTCAGCGGATCGGGACGGCCAGCGTTCCAGGCATTGGCCAGCATCGCCTCGAAGCGCACGAAGCCCTGGCGCGCCACCTCGGCCAACAGCGCGTCGCGATCGCGGAAATGACGATAGGGAGCGGCCGGACTGACGCCGGCATAGCGCGCCGCCTCGGCGAAGGTGACGCCGGCCGGGCCGTGGCGCGCGATCAGGTCCAGCGCCGCCCGCACGAGCGCCTCGCGCAGGTTGCCGTGGTGGTAGCTCCGGCGCCCGGTTCCTTCCTCGTGCTTGCCCCAGCTCATGTGAAGGATGTTTACATGCTCCCTGGACCGAGCGCAGCTTGAAACGCAGGACGACAAGGCTCCGCTTGACACCAGTTATTTATTGAATGAATAATTCATCCATTCAATAGGAGCCTGCTTTGTCCCCTCGCCGCTACAGCCGCCATCGTCGCGACCAGGCCATGGCCGACACGCGCCGCCGCATCGTCGAGGCGGTGGTCGCGCTGCATGCCGAGCAGGGCGGCATGCGCACGACCTACGCCCAGATCGCCGAACGCGCCGATGTGGCGATACCCACGGTCTACAAGCATTTCCCCGATTTGACCGAGCTGTTCGGCGCGTGCACGGCGCATGCGACAGCACAGGCGCCCGCGCTGACGCCCGATTTCTATGCCGGGCTCGCGGACGCGCCGGCGCGCCTCGATGCGCTGGTCGCGCGCCTGTTCGCGCGGCACAGGGCGCTGTCGCCCTGGCTGCGCTGGGCGCAGCACGAGGCATACCTCGTGCCCGAGCTTGGCGTGCTTGCCAAGCAGCAGCACGAGCAGGACCTGCGTTTCATCCGCGAGGCGCTGGCGCCGCGGTACGGCACCGCGCTGCCGAAGGCGCTGGTGGCCCTTGTGGACATCCTCACGCGGTATTCGGCCTGGGAGACCCTGACCCAGCAGCGCGGGCTGTCGCAGGACGATGCCGTCGCCGCTACGCGCGCGGCGCTCGGCGCCCTGCTCGACGCGTCGCCGCCCCCAGTCGCCAAGACCCCATCCTGACGGAGCCCGCAATGACAACGATCGACGCGATTGCCGACGGCATCTATCGCATCAGCACGCCGCTGGCGATTCCGGGCGGTGCGTTTTCCTTCAACCAGTACCTGGTGATGGACGAGGCGCCGCTCCTGTTCCACACCGGGCCGCGCAAGCTGTTCGACGCGACGCGCGAAGCCATCGCGCGCGTGATGCCGATTGAAAAACTGCGCTATGTCGGCCTGTCGCATTTCGAGGCGGATGAATGCGGCGCGCTGAACGAGTTTTTGGCCGTGGCACCGGACGCCGAGCCGCTTTGCGGCAAGATCGCCGCGATGGTGTCGGTCGGCGACTACGCCGACCGCGCGCCGCGCGCGCTCGCGGACGGCGAAGAACTTTCGATAGGCGGGCATACGGTCCGCTGGCTCGATACGCCGCATGTTCCGCATGGCTGGGAATGCGGGTTCCTGATGGAGACGACGACGCGCACGTTGCTGTGCGGGGACCTGTTCACCCAGGGCGGCGCAGACAACCCGGCGCTGACCACCGCCGACATCCTCGGCCCCAGCGAGGCGTTCCGCCAACAGCTCGACTACTTCGCCCACGCCCCCGATACGCGCGCCACGCTCCACCGCTTGGCCGACCTTGCGCCCCGGACGCTCGCCTGCATGCACGGCAGCGCGTGGGAAGGCGACGGCGGGGCGCTGCTGCGGGCACTGGCGGACCGCGTGACCGCGACGCGGCCGCGCGCCCCGGACTAGGCCGAGGCGCGATCCAGCACCTCGGCGACGTGGAGCGCCCGGCGGCCGACGCCGTCCTTGATCTGGTGGCGGCAGGAGGTGCCGTCGGCCACAACCAGCGCGTCAGCCTCGGCCTTGCGCAGCGCGGGGAGCAGCGAGAGTTCAGCCATCGCCAGCGAGACGTCGTGATGCTCGGCCTCGTAGCCGAACGACCCGGCCATGCCGCAGCAGTTCGACTCGATGGTCTCAACTTTCAGCTCAGGAACCATCGCCAGCGTGTCCGCCACGCCGCCCACCAGGCCGAAGGCCTTCTGATGGCAATGCCCGTGCAGCAGCGCGCGCTTTTCCGCGATCGGCTTCAGCGTAAGGTCAAGGCGCCCGGCCTTGCGCTCCTGCGCCAGGAACTCCTCGAACAGCAGGGCGCGCGACGCTAGAGCCTCGGTTTCCTTGCCCGGCAGCAGGGCCGGGTATTCGTCGCGCAGGGTGAGGAGGCAGGACGGCTCGAGGCCGACGATCGCCGCGCCGCGGTCGACCGCCGACTTCAGCACGGCGATGGTGCGCCTGGCCTGCGCGCGCGCCTGGTCGACCAGCCCGACCGACAGGTAGGTGCGGCCGCAGCACAAGGGCCAGTGTCCATGCACGCCCGCGATCGCGACCTTGCGGCCTGCGCGATCCAACACGCGCAACGCGGCCCTGGGGATCTGCGGCTCGAACCAGCGATTGAAGCAGTCCGCGAACAGCAGAGCCTCCGCCTTCGACGGATCGGCCTTGCCTTCGCCGTCCCTCAGCGCGTCGCGCCGCCAACGCGGCAGGGCGCGCCGCGCGCTGAACCCCGCGACCTTCTCGCTGACCGCCGCCAGGCCGGGCAGCGTGTCGCGTAGGTTCATCAGCGGCGCGATCATCGCGGCGGTGGGCGCATAGACCGGCAGGTTGGCGATCAGCCAGTCGCGCAGGCCGGGCCTGTGCCGGCGGCGGTATTGCGCCAGAAACTCCAATTTCATCTTCGCCATGTCGATGCCGGTGGGGCACTCGCGCTTGCAGCCCTTGCAGCCCACGCACAGATCCATCGTCGCCTTCATGTCCTCGGACACCAGCGCGTCGGGGCCGAGCTGGCCGGAGAGCGCCAGGCGCAGCGAATTGGCACGGCCGCGCGTGAGGTCACGCTCGTCCCTTGTCGCGCGGAAGGACGGGCACATCACCCCGGCGTCGGTGCGGCGGCAGGCGCCGTTGTTGTTGCACATCTCCACCGCGCCGCCGAACCCGCCCCAGGCCGACCAGTCGAACGCCGTGTCGAACGCCGGCGTCGCGTAGCCCGGCGGGTAGCGGAACAACGAACGGTCGTCCATTTTCGAGGGGCGCACGATCTTGCCCGGGTTCATCACGTTGTCCGGGTCGAACGTCGCCTTCACCTGCTCGAAAGCCTGGACGATGCGGGACCCGAACATCGCCTCGTGGAACTCCGAGCGCACCAGCCCGTCGCCATGCTCGCCGGAATGCGAGCCCTTGTACTCACGCACCATGGCGAAGCATTCCTCGGCGATGGCGCGCATCGCCTTGGCGTCCTTTTCCAGCTTCAAGTTAAGCACCGGGCGCACGTGAAGCGTGCCCACCGATGCGTGCGCGTACCAAGTGCCGTCTGTGTCGTGCTTGTGGAATATCCTCGTCAGCCGGTCGGTGTATTCCGCCAGGTCCTCCAGCGGCACGGCGCAATCCTCGATGAAGGAGACGGGCTTCCCCTCGCCCTTCATCGACATCATGATGTTGAGCCCCTGCGCGCGCACCTCCCACACCGCGCGCTGGAAGGCGGGATCGGTCGCCTCGACCACGCTCCTCGAGAAGCCCAGGTCGCCCATCAGCGCGACCAGGTCCTTGAGCCGCTTCAGTACATCGGCTTGATCGTCGCCCGCGAACTCCACCAGCAGCAGTGCATCCGGCGCGCCGACCACAAACTTGTCGACCGTGGCCTTGAACATCGGGATGTCGCGCGCCAGCGCGATCATCGTGCGGTCGACCAGCTCCACCGCCGTTGGCCCAAGCTTCACGATGTGCTGCGTCGCCTCCATCGCCGCGTAGAAGCGCGGGAAATGGCAGATGCCCAAAGAGCGGTGCTTCGGGATCGGCTGCAATTCCAGCTCGATGCGGGTGGAGAAGGCAAGCGTGCCTTCCGACCCCACCAGCAGTTTGGCCAGGTTCGGCTGGTCGCCCACGAGCTGGTCGATGTTGTAGCCGCCGACGCGGCGCAACAGCTTTGGAAAGCGGCGCTCGATCTCCTCCGCCTCGGCCAGGCCCAGCGCGCGCAGCTTGCGCGAAAGCGCGCCCAGCCTCGATCCGCCCGCGCGGTTGTCGCCCGGCGGGCCGAAGCGGATCTTCTCGCCGTCCGCCAGCAGCGCCTCGATCGCCACGACGTTGTGCACCATGTTGCCGTAGCGGATCGAACGCGCGCCGCAGGAGTTGTTGCCGGTCATGCCGCCGATTGTCGCGCGGCTCGACGGCGACACGTCCACGGGGAAGAACAGGTTGTGCGGGCGCAGATAAGCGTTAAGCTGGTCCAGCACCACGCCTGGCTCGACCGACACGCGCCTTGCCGCCGTATCCAGCTCGACCACCTTGTTCAGGTACTTGCTGACGTCGACGACCAGGGCGCGGCCCACGGTCTGGCCGCATTGCGACGTGCCGGCGCCGCGCGGCAGCACGGGACAGCCGGCCTCGCGCGCGATCTGGATCGCCACCGCGACGTCCTCGGCATCGCGCGGCACCACCACGCCCACCGGCTCGATCTGGTAGATCGAGGCGTCGGTGGAGTAGCGTCCGCGCGAGAAGGCGTCGAACAGCACCTCGCCGCGCATCTCGCGACGCAGCCTGGCGGCCAACGAGGAGTCGCCGATGGGAACCGTACCGGGCATGTCGTTCCTACCGCCCGACGAACTTGGGCGGCTTCTTGGTGAGGAAGGCGCGCACGCCGATCCTGTAGTCCTCGGTATCGGTGGCGGCGAAGCCCTCGTCGATCTCGGCCGGGGTCAAGGGGTGGCCGTCCAGCAGGCGGCGGATGAACTTGCGGTGCCAGCGCGCGACCAACGGCGCGCCCTCGGCGATGCGCTTCGCCGTTGCATAGGCCTCCGCCTCCACCTGGTCGTCCGGCACGACCCGGTTGACCAGGCCCAGCGAGCGGGCACGCTCCGCGCCGAACACCTCGCCTTCCAGCAGGATTTCCCGCGCCGCCGCCGGACCGACCAGATGCACGAAGGGCACCAGTTCGCCATAGGACATGGTGAGCCCGAGCTTCTTGATCGGCACGCCGAAGCGGCTCGACCGGCCGCACACCCGGATATCGCAAACCGAGGCCAGCTCCAGCCCGCCGCCCACGCAGACACCTTCGATCAGCGCCACGGTCGGATGCCGGCCCTCGGGCACGGCGCGCAGGGCGCGTTGCATGTGCCTTGCGTATTAGCGCGCCTGCACTGCATCGGCGCGCTCGCGCTCGAAGCTCTGGATGTCCGCGCCGGCCGCGAAGTTTCCGCCCGCGCCGCGGATCACCACGCAACGGAGCGCATCCTCGGCGGACAGCGCCTCCATCGTCTCGGCCAGCAGGCGCCAGGTCGCGGCGTCGAGCGCGTTCAGCCGATCTGGCCGGTTGAGTACGACGGTAGCGATCGGCCCGTCGCGGGCGACAAGGATGCTCTGAGGCGCGCCAGCGTCGGGCATGGCGATGATGCTACTCGGCCGCCGACTTGGCCTTGGCGTCGCCGCGGCCCGCCAGCGAATCCATCGCCGCGGCCACACCGGCCTGGCGATGCGGCACGCCGGCGAGGTGCAGTCCCATCTCAACGCCGGCGAGCGTGCCCATCAGCATCAACTCGTTGAACCCGCCCAGATGCCCGATGCGGAATACCTTGCCCGCGACCTTGCCCAGGCCCTGGCCCAGCGACATGTCGAAATTGTCGAGCACCACCTTGCGGAACGCGTCCGCGTCGTGGCCCTGGGGCATCAGGATCGCGGTCAGGCTGTTGCTGTACTCGGCCGGGTTGACGCAGAGATTCTCCAGCCCCCAGGCCTGCACGGCCGCCCGCGTCGCCGCGGCGAACCTTGCGTGGCGGGCGAAGACCTGCGCCAGGCCTTCCTCCAGCAGCATGGCGATCGCTTCCTTGAGCCCGTACAGCAGGTTTGTGGCGGGCGTGTAGGGAAAGAAGCCGGTCCTGTTCGGCCCCGCCATGTCGGCCCAGTCCCAGTAGGCGCGCGGCAGTTTCGCCGACTCCGCAGCCTTCAGCGCCTTGGCCGAGATCGCGTTGAAGCTCAGGCCCGGCGGCAGCATCAGGCCCTTCTGCGAGCCGCCCACCGTCACGTCGACGCCCCATTCGTCGTGGCGATAGTCGATCGAGCCCAGCGAGGAGATCGTATCGACCATGTAGAGCGCGGGGTGGCCCGTCGCGTCGATCGCCTTGCGCACCGCTGCGATGTTCGAGGTGACGCCGGTCGAGGTCTCGTTGTGCACCACGCACACCGCCTTGATGGCGTGGCCCTTGTCGTCCTTCAGGCGCTGGCCGATCTGGTCGGCGGGCGCGCCGCGCCGCCAATCGCCCGGAATGAACTCGACCTCCAGGCCGAGGCGCTTGGCCAGGCGATGCCACAGCGTGGCGAAGTGCCCCGTCTCGGCCATCAGTACCTTGTCGCCGGGGCTGAGCGTGTTGACCAGCGCCGCTTCCCACGCGCCGGTGCCCGAGGCCGGGTAGATCACCACGGCGCCCTTGGTCTGGAAGATCGCCTTCATGCCCTCCAGCACCTCGCGGCCGAGCTTCTGGAACTCGGGCCCGCGGTGGTCGATGGTCGGCCGGTCGATCGCCCGCAGGATGCGGTCCGGCACGTTGGTCGGGCCCGGAATCTGCAGGAAATGGCGGGCGGTGGCGGTGGACATGAATTTCCTCCGGTATTGCCGGCCAGTATGCCGGCATTCGATGGCTGCCGCCAGCCCGCCGCGGGTTGCCGCGCAGCCGAAACCCCGTATGCTTCGGGGGTTCGGGGTACGGAGGGAATCACATGGTCGCGCGCGCGAGGGCACCGGAACCGCAGATTGATCTTTCCAAGGGCGCAGCCCTGATCGACGGCAAGATCGTGCCGATCGCCGAGGCCAGGATGCCGATCACCGACTGGGGCTTCCTGCGTTCGGACGTGACCTACGACGTGGTGCATGTGTGGAAGGGGGCGTTCTTCCGCCTGGACGACCATATCGCGCGCTTCCAGGCCTCGATGAAGGGTCTGCGCCTGTCGATCCCCTACGACGCCGAGGGTCTGAAGCGCGAATTGACGGCCCTCGTGCGCGCCACGGGATTGCGCGATGCCTATGTGTCGATGATCTGCACGCGCGGGCTGCTCAAGCCCGGCCTGCCGCGTCATCCCAAGAACTGCGTGAACCGCTTCTATGCCTATGTCCTGCCCTTCGTGTGGGTGATGCCGGAGGACATGCAGGCGCGCGGCGCGCACGCGATCCTGGCCAAGACCCCGCGCATCCCGCCGGAGAGCGTCGATCCCACGATCAAGAACTTTCACTGGGGCGATCTGACCCGCGCGATGTTCGAGGCCTCGGACGCCGGCGCGGACATCGCCTTCCTCACCGACGGCCACGGACATCTTACCGAAGGACCGGGCTTCAACATCTTCGCGATCATCGACGGCACGGTGGTGAGCCCGGACCGCGGCGCGCTCGAGGGTATCACGCGTAAGTCGGTGTTCGAGCTGTGCGAGGAGATCGGCGTGCCCTACCAGATCCGCCCGCTGCATGTCAGCGAGCTGGAAGGTGCGGACGAGCTCTTGACCGCCACCACCGCGGGCGGGGTGATGCCGGTGTCGCGCCTGGACGGGCGCATCTACAGCAACGACCGCCCGGGACCGATCTCGGCCAGGTTGCGCCAGCTCTACTGGACGAAGCACGACGAGGGCTGGCACGCCACGCCGATCCAGTACGACTGACCCGCCGGGAGACGAAGGACATCCCATGGCCGCGTCGAAGAACGCGAAGGAGTTCCACATTGCCGAAATGCCGGGCGACGGCATCGGCATCGAGGTCACGGAGGCGTGCAAGCACGTGCTGGCGGCGCTGGAGAAGCGCGTGGGCGGCTACACGCTGCGTCTTGAATTCGCACCGGCCGGTGCGATGCACTACCGCGACACGGGCACGGCGTTGCCGGACTCCTCGCTCAAGATCGCCGAAAGGGCCGACGCGATCCTCCTGGGCGCCATGGGCTGGCCGGACATCCGCTATCCCGACGGGCGCGAGATCGCGCCGCAGGTCGACATGCGCGAGATCATGGGGCTTTACGCGGGAGTGCGGCCGATCCGCGCGATTCCCGGCGTGCCGCCGACCTTGGCCGATCCGCGTGCGGCCCGGATCGACCTGGTGATTGTCCGCGAGTCGACCGAGGGCCATTTCGCACGCCGCAACGAGGGCGTGGTGATCGACGACCGCGAGGCGCGCGAGACGCTGGTGATCACGCGCCCGGCCTGCGAGCGCCTGTTCGATTTCAGCTTCCGCCTCGCCGAGCGGCGCCGCGCGCGCGGCGGCAAAGGCATGGTAAGCTGCATCGACAAGGCCAACGTGTTCAAAGCTTTCGCCTTCTTCCGCAAGATCTTCGACGAGCGCGCGAAGAACTTCCCGCACATCAAGGCGCATCACCGCTACATCGATGCTGCTGCGCTGGATCTGATCCTGCGTCCCTGGGACTACGACGTGATGGTCACGGAAAACCAGTTCGGTGACATCATCTCGGACCAGGCGGCCGGCCTGATCGGCGGCATGGGCATGGCACCCTCCGGCGATA
>CAYMTM010000045.1:0-3652 GCA_964393375.1 uncultured Rhodospirillaceae bacterium | reverse complement strand
GATATCGGCGACAGGCACGCGGTGTTCCAGCCCAGCCACGGCACCGCGCCCGACATCGCGGGCAAGGGCGTGGCCAACCCGACCGCGATGTTCCTGTCGGCCGCCCTCATGCTCGATTGGCTCGGCGAC
The DNA here is from genome assembly GCA_964393375.1 of uncultured Rhodospirillaceae bacterium. Lineage (GTDB taxonomy): Bacteria > Pseudomonadota > Alphaproteobacteria > JAEULC01 > JAEULC01 > JAEULC01. The sequence continues at coordinate 3,523 of CAYMTM010000045.1, read as the reverse complement.
CGCCACGGCGTCGAGGCCTGCGGCACCGCGGCGCGCCTTCTCGAGAACGCGGTCGACAGCGCCTATGCGGGCGGCGCCGTCCGTCCCTACGAGATCGGCGGTCGCAGCAACACCGCCGACATCACCAAGAGCGTGATCGCGGCGATCGGGATCTCCAGCGCGGATTGAGTATTGCCGCCCGCTCCCGGCGGGAGCGGGTCAGAACCTTGTCGCCCGGAACGGCTCCAAGGGCACGGTGGCCGGGCGGCCGGCAACGAGGTCGGCGACGCACTGTCCGGTGACGGCGGAGAGCGACAGGCCCAGGTGGCCGTGGCCGAAGGCCAGGATCACGCGGTCGCTCATCGGCGCGGGACTTATCACCGGCTTGCTGTCGGGCATCGAGGGGCGATAGCCCATCCATTCGCGCTCCGGCTGGTCGCCGATCCCGGGCAGCGCGTCGCGTGCGAGCACGGCCATGCGGCGGATGCGGCGATAGTCGGGCGGGGCTTCGGTGCCGGCGATTTCCACGCCGCTCGTCAGGCGGATCCCGTCCTCCATCGGCGCCAGCACGAAGCCATGGTCGCCGAAATAGGTCGGCCGGTTCACGCCATAACCGTTGCCGAGTTTAAGGTAGAGATGGTAACCGCGCTCGGTGTCAAGCGGCACGCGCGCGCCCACCATCGCCGCCAGGGGCTTGGAGAAGGCACCGGCCGCGATCACCGCGCGGTCGTACCGCGTTGTGCCCGAATTGGTCGCGACGACCGGCGCGCCGTCGCGGCCGATCGAGACGCTGCGCACGGTGTCTTTCACGAACGCGCCGCCGCCCTGGCGGATCGCCTGGACATAGGCCTGCGACAGTTTCAGGGGCGTGCTGACAAAGCCCGAATCCGGCGAGAAGACGCCATGCACGTAGCGCCGGTTGATGCCCGGCTCGAGCTGGCGCAGCTCGTCCGCGTTCAGCTCCTCCACGCGCATGCCGCATCGGCGCATCAGCGCCACGTCGGCCTTGGTGCCGGCAATCTTCGCCTCGGGATAGACCTTGAGCCACCCGAGCGGGCGCACGATGCCCTCGATGCCATGCCGGCGCATCAGGGCGCGATGGGCCTCGTAGCCGCGGCCCACCAGCGGCGCCATCTCGCGCGAAATCCGCTCGACGCGCTCCTGCGCGCTGTTGGCGAGGAAGCGCAGAAGCCAGGGCAGGGCGCGCGGCAGATAGGACCAGCGGACCATCAGCGGCGAGTCGGGGTCCATCAGCATCTTCGGCACGTCGCGCCAAATGCCGGGATAGCTGACGGGCGTGACGCCGCTGACCGAGATCACGCCGGCATTGCCGAAGGACGTTCCCGTGCCCGGCTCCTGCCGGTCGATCACGGTCACGCGGTGCCCTTCCTGCTGCAACGTGAGCGCGGTGGCGAGGCCGACGATGCCAGCGCCGATCACGGCGATGTCCTGCGGTGCTGCTTGGGTCATGAGAACCTGGCGATGGAGAAGCGTTCGATCGGGGTCTCTGTCTTACCGTCCAGGGCCAGCTCGGCCACGATGGCGCCGCAACCCGGCCCGAGCTGGAAGCCGTGCCCGGAATAGCCGAAGGAATGGATCAGGCCGGGCGTAGTGCGGCTCGGGCTCAAGATCGGTACCTCGTCCTTCATGTAGCCCTCGATGCCGCCCCAGCTTCTGATCACCCGCGCATGCTTGAGCGCCGGCACGCTCATGGCGATGGCGCGGCCGGCCCGCGCCGATACCTCCGCTACGGGGCGCGTGCGCCGAGCGATCCGGTCGGGCGTGCCGCGGCCTGCGCCGCCATAGACCACGTTGCCGCGCTCGACCTGGCGCATGTAGACGCCGTCACCCTCGCCCATCAGCGCCGCGTTGGCGTTGAGGAAGAAGGGCAGGGGCTCCGTCACGTTCATGTTGGGCGAGCGCGCCTCCTCCGGCACGTTCTCGCCGAACCACGCCGCCACGTCGCAGGCCCAGGCGCCGGCGGTGTTGACCAGGATGCGCGCGCGGACTTTCAGGCCGGTCTCCGCCTCGACCACGAACCCTTGGGCGTCCTTTGCCGCGCTGATGACCTTGGTGTTCTCGCGGATATCGGCCCCCGCCTTGCGCGCGGCCCTGGCGAACAGCGGCGAGACGATACGCGGGTTGGCGTGTCCGTCCTCGGCCAAGAGCGACCCGCCGATCACCCGCTCGCCCACCCACGGATAGCGGTCGCGTATCGCATTGCGGCCCAGAAGTTCGCTGTTAAGCCCGTAGTCGCGCGCACCCCTGGCCCAAGCCTCGAGCTGCGCCATCTCGGCATCCGAGCAGGCCAGGCGCAAATGCCCGGACGGCACGAACTCGCCGTCGTGATCGATCAGGTCCTTGATCCGGCCCCACAGCGCGCGCGAGCGCCGGGCCAGCGGCAGTTCCTCGAATTCCCGGCCCTGCTGGCGCACCCCGCCGAAATTCACGCCGCTGGCCTGTGCCCCGCACAATCCCGATTCAAGCAGCACCACCGAGGCGCCGCGCTTGCGCAGGTGCAGCGCGGTCGAGCAGCCATGGATGCCGCCGCCGATGATCGCCACGTCGGCCGAAAGCGTCTGGGCCATGGCGGGCAAGATGCCACCCGGGACCGGCGGGGTAAACCCGCGGCCGCGACAGGTGTGGCATGCGTTCCTGGTTGCTATAGTCCGCGTCCCTGGAGGAGGAAACCGATGGCAGAACCGGTGACGCGCACGCAGAAGGGCGGCGTGGCGCTGCTCTTGATCGACAACCCGCCGGTCAACGGCCTGGGCGCGGCGGTGCGCCAGGGACTCGATCGCGAAGTCAAAGCTGCGCTGGCCGATGCGAACACGGCTGCGATCGTCATCGCGGGCAAAGGCAAGATGCTGTCGGGCGGCGCGGATATCCGCGAGTTCGGCAAGCCGCCGATGACCGCCGAGCCGATCCTGCCGCAGGTGCTGGACGTGATCGAGCGCGCGGACAAGCCGGTGGTGGCCGCGATCCACGGCGTCGCTGCCGGCGGCGGACTTGAGCTCACGCTCGCCTGTCACTACCGGATCGCCGCGGCCGCGAATACGCGCGTCGGTCTGCCGGAAGTGACCTTGGGCATCGTGCCGGGCGCGGGCGGCACGCAGCGCCTGCCGCGCCTGGCGGGCGTGAAGACCGCGCTGGAGCTGATGACCGCGGGCGAGTTGATCGCCTCCAAGCGCGCCCATGCGCTGGGCATTGTCGACGAACTGGTTGAGGGCGACGTTGTCGAGGCCGCGGTCCGGTTTGCCGAGGGACTTGTCGCGAAAGGCGCCAAGCCCAGACGCACGCGCGAGCGGAACGAAAAACTGGATGAGGCGCGTGCCGCGCCCAACCTCCTGGCCGAATTCCGCCAGGGGCTGAAGCGCAGCGCCCGCGGGCAGGAATCGCCGTTCGCAGTGGTCGACTGCGTCGAAGCCGCGCTGACGAAGCCCTTCGACGAAGCTCTAGCCTTCGAACGTGCGACCTTCCGCCGCCTGGTCGTCTCGGACCAGGCGGCCGCGCTGCGCCACGCCTTCTTCGCCGAGCGCGAGGC
>CAYMTM010000044.1:0-24430 GCA_964393375.1 uncultured Rhodospirillaceae bacterium | reverse complement strand
CGCGATCTCGCCGCCGATGATCCCGGTCATCGCCGCCATCACCGTGGCGGCGAGCGTGGTCTGCACCGCAAGCCCGCCCTTCAGGCCGCCGGCCCACACATGCATGGCGCGGAACAGGTCCTGGGCGACGCCCGAGCGCTCGAGGATCGAGGCCATCAGGATGAACATCGGCACCGAGACCAGCACATACTCGTTCATGAAGCTGTAGATGCGGCTGGCGATCAGCAGCAGCACGTTGGGGCCGAACATGGCGATGCCGAACACCGCCGCGATGATGCCGGTCACGAAAGCGAGCGGCAGACCGAGCAGCAGCAGCGCGATCATGCCGCCGAACATCAGGACCGTGATCCACTCGATGCTCATCGGCGTTCCGGCGGGTTCACGAGCGCGCGGATCTTCTGCACGAGATGCAGCGTCGCCTGGAGCGTCATCAGGAATGCGCCAAGCGCCAGCGCGGCCTTGACGACCGGCGGCACCGGCACGTCCCAGGCGCGTCCGCTGGTCTCCACCAGCAGGATCGAGCGCCAGGCCTGGAGCGCCGCAGCCCAGGTGAGCGCGGCCAGGAACAGCGCGATCGCCGCGTCGGCCAGGATGTCGATCGGCTGGCGCCAGCGCACCGGCAACTGGTCGTGCAGGCTGGTGATGCGGATATGGTCGCGCCGGGCCAGCGCGTAGGCGCCGCCGAAGACGAAACAAACCGCCGTCACCGCGATCGCCAGGTCGTGCACCCAGATGGTCGGGCGGTTGAAGCCGTAGCGCATCACCACCTCGTAGGCAGTGATGACGACCGACAGCCCGAACAGCCAGCTGAGCCAGGTGCCGAGCCGGAGCGCGAAACGGTCGAGCGGGGAGAGGGGAGCCGCGCGCGGTTCCCCCGGCGCCCCCTCCGGCGGGTCAGTCAAGCAGGCCGAGCTTCTTCAGGAAGGCAACCTGGCTCTCATAGACCTTCTGCGCGGTCGGGCTCTTCTTGGCCCAGTCGGCCCAGGCCTCCTGCGAGAGCTGGCGGAACTTCTTGCGCTCGTCCGCCGTCCAGTTGACCAGCTCGACGCCCGCGCCCTTGGCCGCCTCGGCCGCCTTCATGTCCTCCAGCGCGATGCGCTGGACCATTTCGCGCGCGAAGTCGCGCACCGCCATCTCGACCAGCGCCTTGAGGTCTGCCGACAGCGCGTTCCACTTCGCCATGCCCACGGCAACCTCGGCCGCCGGCATGGAGTGGAAGCCGGGATGCAGCGGGAACTTGGCGATCTTGTGGTACCCGAGGTCGTTGTTCATGCCGAGCGTGCCCCAGTCGGTCGCCTCGATCACGCCGCGGTCGAGCGCGGTGTAGACCTCGCTGCCCGGGAGCGTGACGACGCCGACGCCGGCGCGCCGCCAGATCTCGGCGCCCAGACCTTCGGGCACGCGCATCTTGACGCCCTTGAACTCGGCGAGGTTGCGCAGCGGCTTCTTGGCCGGCACCGACTCGACGCCCCACCACACGGGGCCGACGTACTGGATGTTGAAGCGCTTGTAGATCTCGCGCGCGAGCTCCAGCCCGCCGCCGTACTCGAACCACATCTGCATCTGGTAGGGGTTCTCGAACCCGCCGTTGAGGTCGCCGATCAGCGCCAGCGCCGGCTCCTTGCCCGAGAAATAGGGGCCGCCCGAGTGGTGCGAGTCGAGGATGCCGTTGGTCATCGCATCCAGCGTCTCGGTGTAGGCGACGATGGTGCCGACGCCGAGCGGCTCGATCTCCAGCCGCCCGCCCGTAACTTCCTTCACGCGCTTGCACCAGTCCTCGAAGATCTTCTGGTTGACCGAGCCCGCCTGCCACAGCGACTGCATCTTCCACTTGTGGGTCTGCGCCTCGGCCGGCGCCCAGACGGCGAGCGCCAGCGCGCCGACGGCGGCGAGCGCCAGCGCGCCGACGGCGGCGAGCGCAATGAGCTTCGATTTGCGGATCATCTCGTTCCTCCCCTTCAGGCATCCCCACGCGGAGCGCCGGTATGCCGGCGTCCCCGCATGGCGGTTCAGCGTTTCTTGCGCGCCGCGTCGGCGTCGAAGCCCTCGATCGCCGTGCCGCGGTAGAGCACCTTGCCCTGTCGTTCGGCGATCTCCCGGTGCAGGGCGACGGCGGCCGGGGCGAGGTCGTATTCCGGCCGCGGCTCCAGCTCGAAGTGGCCGTAGGCGTCGCGACCGCGCACCAGGGTCGCGTAGTCGCGCGGGCCCACGACCTGGCGCACATAGGTGGGGATGTAGCGCACGGCGAAGCCGATGCGCCGGTCGTCCGACCGGTTGGGCTCCGACCCGTGCACCAGGCGCACGTGGTGCAGCGACATCTCGCCCGGCTTCAGGACCAGGTCGACCGCCTTCGACGCGTCGACATCGACCATCACCTCCTGGCCGCGGGTGAGCAGGTTCAGCTTGTCGAACGTGTCGCGATGGGCGATCTGCTCGCCGTGGCTGCCGGGAATGACGCGCATCGCGCCGGCCTCGATCGTGCTGGGCGACAGCGCTACCCAGGCCGTCACCACGTCGGGCTCGCTCAGGCCCCAATAGGTCGAATCCTGGTGCCAGGACACGAAGGCGGGGTCGCGCTTCTCCTTGATGAAGAAGCTGGAGGACCAGCACAGGATGTCCGGGCCGATCACGTCCTCGACCGCATCCAGCACGCGCGGGTGATGCACCAGGTCCCACAGCCAAGTGAACAGCAGATGCGGCTTGTGGCGCAGGCTGCCGGCCAAGGGCCCGCCGGTCCTGGCCTCGTGCGCCTCGAGCTTGCGGCGGATCGCCAGCGCCTCGGCCTCGGGCATCACGCGGATCGGAAAGTAGAACCCGTCGCGGCGGTATTGCGCTACGGCCTCGGGGGAGAGTGTCCTGAGGGCGGCGGCCTGCGGCGCCGGTTTGCCGGCGACGGGCTGCGGGGCGGCTTGGGCCATCGCGCGATCCTCCCGGGACCGTTTTCGTATATGGCTGATATATTAGGCGGGAAGCTGCGCGGCCTGTCAAGACGGCGCCTGGGAACGGGCTGAGGTGCGGGGCTACATCACCTGCGATGTTTCCACCGGGCGCGCCAGCTTCTCGGGCGGCACTTCGGGCAGCTTCATCGTGCCGTAGAAGTCGTGGATCACCTGGATCACCACGCCGTCGGACTGTTGCGCCTGGCCGATCGCCGCCTACGCGTCCGGCGGCAACTGGAGGGGGTTCACATAGCGGAACGGCGCGTGGCCGGCGGCACCAGGCGGCTGGGCAGGGTCGCGAGATCGTGATCGACGATGACGAAGTTCCGTGGCGGCCGGGTTTCGTTCAGATAGTCGGAAAGGCCGAGGGGGCCGGCAGCCTCGTGCGCGCGCGGCAAGCTGCGGTGAACGTAGCGCACGCCGAGGGCGACCGACTGCGCGACCTCGAACTCGACGCCGCCGAGAAATTCCTGCTTGTAGGTCGCAGTCGCTTGCGGCGACGCGCCGAGCGCCGAGTCGCCAAGGCTGATCGGCCCCCAGTCCCTGGCGCCCGCGACCTTGCCGGCGCCCAGCAGGGACTGGCCCAGCAGGATGTGCACCTGGGGCCATTTCGGATTGGTCTTGCGATAGGCCTCGAACTGATCGGCGGCAGCGGCGAACCGGCGGCTGTGCATCAGCGCGATGCCCCATTCCAGCGCCAGGCTCGGGTGCCGGCCACCGGCGCGGGCATAGGCCTCGAAGATCGTCGCCGCCGCCGCGCTGTAGCCCAGACGGTTCAGAATCGCGCCGCGCAGGAACACGGCGGCCCCGTCGTCGGGCGCCGCGGCGATGCGTGCGCCGGTCGCCTTCAGCGCCGCGTCGTAGTTGCGCGCCCGAACCTGCTCGACCGCCCAGGCGGTCAGCGCCGACGAGGTGGCGGGCGGCGCCCCCACCTGCGCCTGCCCCCAGGCCGGAACTCCCATCAGGGCGAACAACAAGACCGCGCCGACCAGGCGCCAGGGCGAGGCCGGACCCCGTCAATCAGCCGGGCGAATGCTGCAGGATGCGCGGTTCGGCATCGCTGCTCCCCTTGGCCGCCCGCTTCGGCGCGCGGCCGGTCCCCGGAAGGCGATCGACGCCGATGCTACCCCAAATCCGCGATCGGAAGCAGGGCCCGGGGGGGGCGCCTACTGCGCCTCGTCCTCGGCGGGCGCGGGCGGCTCGATCATCCGGTAGTTCTGCTGGCCCAGATCCTGCCGGCCGAAGTCGATGCCCGGCTTGATCTTGTTCCGCTCGGCGTCGTCGCGGCACACGAAGGCGCCGGGGCCGGTCATCGTGCTGGCATAGCCGTTCTGGCCCCGGCGGTAGAACGTGTTGGTGGCGGTGTTGAGCCACACCACCTGCTCGCCGGGGCAGGAGAGCTGCGCCTCGCGGTTGAAGCGGAAAAGCGCGACCTCGGCCGACCCCGGCATGGCCGGGACGGCGGCGAGGATCGCGGCCGCGAATGCGGCGAGGAAGCGGAGCATGCGCGCCTCCCTGGATTGCCGGGCCGGCACCGGGCGTCCTGCCCGGCGATGGTGTGCGGTCCCGATGCGTTTGAATAGTAGCACAAGCGCACGCGCCTTGCTTAAGTAGGGTTCCGGCGCGTCATAGCATCCCGAGGTCGGGCGCGGCGAGGGACAGGACATGAAGGCGCGACGGGCAATTCTCGCGGCGGCGATGGCGTTGGCGGCCGCACTGATCTGCGTCGCTACGGCACGGGCGGGCGAGGCCGAGGTGCGGGCGCTGGTGGATGCCTCTCGCGACAAGGTGCTGGTCATTACCTGGAGCCCCCTCGGCATTCTGCGCATCGCCTTCGCCGGACAGGGCGCCATGCGGGTGATCGGCATGGGCCTGCACCACTGCAAAGGGCCGCATCCCGGCCTGTGGATGGTCAGGGACGGCAATCTGTGCCTGCGCACGCCCTGGTCGGAACCCTGCTTCGCCGTCGCACGCAAGGGCAGCGAGTTCGAGCTGAAGGAATGGGGCGAGCGCCTGGTCGGCGCGCGCATCGCAGCCGAACCGCTGGGCGGGTGCTGAGGGTGTATTGAAGGCCGTTTCCTCAACGCGTCGAGCGTGGCGCATGCGCCGCGCCCGCCCGTCACCAGCTTGTCACGGCCTTGCCGTTGCGCTTGAGGGTCGATTCCTCTTCGTGGATCACCATCGCCTCGGGCCGGATGAGAATCGTGCCCGCCGCCGAGACGGCTTCGGAGAGCTCGTACTGCTTGGCGCGCTTGCCGCTTTTCAGGAATGCGGCGGTGTCATAGAAAGTCCCGCCTTTGAGGAATGGTTTGAAGGCCGGTGTCGGGATCCTGGCCTTGGTGCGCGCGGTCCACAGGGCTAGGCGCCGGAAAAGCTTCGGCACCAGGACCGGCCCGCGGTCGCTGCCCGCGCCGAACGTGATTGTCACGCCCTTTTTCGGCCGCCGGTAGACCATGCCAAGATTGAGCGTACCGATACGCGTCTGCATGTTCGACAATGGACGATCGGGAATGACTGAAGCCCTCCTGGCGGCATTGACCAGGGAGCGGATTTCGTCGTTGCGCATAGAGTCGTACAGGCCTGGAACTGCAAGGCCCTGTTCGACCACCCACCGGTTGATGTTCACGTCCTGGCCGCCGATCCGCACGACGACATCGCCGACGAAACGGCCGTACACGTCGAACACGTCGTTAGGTTTGACGACGCGTGTCAAGATGCGGCAAGGCAGCGGGTTCTTCTGCGCGCGCTCCAGGAACTGGCCAAGCATGAAGGCGGCAGTTTCGCCGTAGTGTTGGCGGTATTCCTCGTTGAATTTTTTGAAGCGCTCGCGTTGCGCCTTGCTGAACTCCTGTTTCGCCGACGCAATCAGGGTCGGGCGGTAGTGCAGCTCGGGCGCGTCGATGCCCTGTAGCCGCACGGTGATGATACGTTCCCCCGTCTTCTTCAGAGTCTTGACCGGCTCGGAGACCTTGCCTTTGCCGTAGACCTTGGCACCGTCAAAGGCGCGCGTGACCTTGAACGGCCCGACCGCCTTGGCCTGGAAACGGAAGGCGTTTCCGGTGACCACGACATGCACTTTGGTCGTGTCGGCATCGGAAGAGCCTTTCGGCCAGAACTGGGCGATGTCGATGGTGCCGTCGACGACGAGCAATCCCATGGCGCTCCTCCCCATTTTGGTGGTTTGCAGCAGCTTATTCTATATTTGAGGGAACGTCATCTCGGGTCTGCGCCCAATTGAATGACGAATCCGTGACATCGCGGGCGCGACGGCCGGGCCTAGCCGGCGACCGGCCGGCCTGCGCGGAAAATCCGGTACCGGCCGTCCCCTATCTCGGCGGCGGCGACGATACCGCTGAGCGCGCTGCCGCCGTCGAGGCCCAGGCGGTCGTGCAGGAAAAGGTGCGGGTCGTCCTGGCCGGTCAGCGCGCGGTGCTTGGGCGGCGGCGTGTGGCCGTGCACCACCAGCCGGCCGCCGAACCCGCCCCGCCAGTCGAGGAAACCCTGCTGGATCCAGCACCAGCGTGCGGCGGTGAAATCGGTCCATGGCCGCGCCAGGAACGCGTCCTGGTCCTCGGCGGGATCCAGCCCGCCATGCACGAACAGCGTGTTGCCGATCGCGACATGCGCGGCCGCGGCCCGCAGGCGGTCGAGGATGCGAACGCCCAGGGCGGCCTCGGCAAGCGCGACGCCCGGGCGCGCGTCGGGGCGGTGGGCTTTCGCGCGCATCTCGTCCAGCATCTTCTCGCCGCCCATGGACTGGCTGCGCCAGGTCGCTTCCGCCTTCTCGGCGTGCGGCCCGTCGCCGATCGCCAGCAGCAGAAGCTGCTCGTGGTTGCCCATCAGCCGGTCGATGCGGCCGACGCCGCGCGCCGCTTCGTTCTCGGCCCAGGTATCGAGCACGCCCAGATTGTCCGGGCCACGGTCGATCATGTCGCCCAGGTAGATGAGGCGGGTTGGGCTCCGGCATTCCGCCGCCGCGGACCGGATGGCGCCGAGCAGCGCCCGCAATTCGCCGGCGCAGCCGTGCACGTCGCCCACCGCAAACACCGTCTCGCCGCCGAGGGCGAACGGCGCGGCCTTCCATTCCGATACCGCGACCGGAACGCCTGCCGGCGCCGCGCCCTCAGCCATGGGCGCTGCCGGCGATGTAGTTCTCGAGCTGCTCGATGATGAACTTCTGATCGGCGATCGTGCTGTTGACCAGGTCGCCGATAGACACCACGCCGACCACCTTCTCGCCCACCATCACCGGCAGGTGGCGGATGCGATGCCTGGTCATGATCGCCATGCATTCCTGGACGGTCTGCTCGGGCCGCACGAACAGCACGTTCGCGCTCATGATCTCCTCGACCAGCGTGGTGGGCGAGGATTTGCCCTTGAGGAACACGTTGCGCGCGTAGTCGCGCTCGGTGAAGATACCGACGAGCCGGTCGCCCTCCATCACCAGCAGCGATCCGATGTCGTGCTCCGCCATCCTGCGGATGGCGTCGAGCACCGTGGCGCCCTTCGGGACCGCGTGGACCTTGGTCCCCTTTTGGTCGAGCAGTTGCTTGACGGTAGCCATGGCACACCTACATGCGACGTTTCCCCCGACGCTCCCCCGGCTCTTGCGCCAAGCCTAGACCCGACGGCGGATAGGGGCAATGCAGCGGGCGCGGGGAGCCTGCCGATTGATCTGGGTCAAGGAGCGGGCGCCCCGTTGCCGCCAATTTCGTGCCCAATCGGATCAAGACGGTCGTCTCCATGCCCGACTTGCTTGGCCGGCTTCGCGGCGGTCACGACGCGCTGCGCGGCGCAGGTTTCCCGCGCACGGTCTACGGCTATCTGTGGCGGATCAGCGGCCGCCACCAGGTGGCGCTGTCGGCGCTGGCGGTGGCCGTGTTCCTGATGAGCATGGGCCCGCTCGAGCTGCAGCGGCGCATCGTCAACGACGTGATCCGCGGCGGCCAGCTCGAGACGCTGGTGTGGCTGTGCGCCGGCTATGCCGCCCTGGCGCTGACAATGGGCGCGACCAAGCTGTGCCTCAACGTCTATCGCGGCTACATCGGCGAGATGGCGACGATCGACCTGCGCCGGCGCATCCATCGGCTGATGGCGCCGGCGGCCAGGAAGCGCGACGTGCCGGCCGAAGCGGCGGAGGCCGAGGGGGTGGAGATCGCCATCGTCGTCGCCGAGGTCGAGCCGGTGGGCGGCTTTGTCGGCATCAGCATCTCCGAGCCGCTGCTGCAGGGCGGCATCCTGCTGACCGTGACCGGCTACATGGTCTACCTGCAGCCGTGGATGGCGCTGGCGAGCCTGGTGCTGTTCTCGCCTCAGCTCGTGTTCGTGCCGCTCTTGCAGCGCGCGATCAACCGGCGCGCGGCGGAGCGCATCCAGATCGTGCGCGAGGTGAGCGCGGGCCTGGTCGAGGACGGCAGGCGCCCGCCGAGCCGGCTCGGCCACGCGCTGTTCGAGAACCGCATCGCCAGCGTGCTGCTGCTCAACATGCAGATCTTCCGCCGCAAGTTCCTGATGAATTTCCTGATGAACGGCACCTACCATATCGGCGTGACGGGGATCCTGCTGATCGGCGGCTGGTTCGTCATCACCGGGCGCACCGAGCTCGGCACGGTGGTGGCGTTCCTGTCGGGCCTGGCCCAGCTCAACGATCCCTGGGGCGATATCGTCAACTACTTCCGCGAAAGCTCGATGGCCCAGGTGAAGTACCGCCTGATCGCCGGGGCGGTGGATTCGGCGGCGCAGGAACGGGACCGGCCGGCGGCGGTGGCGCCGGCCGCGTAGCAGGGCGGCCAAGGCCCCCGTGACTTCCCGGGGCGCAGCGCCCATATTAGGGGCGTGATCACGCAATCCATCGCCGCCCGATGACGCCCCCGCATCCCCTGATGCCGCCGCGCGAGACTGGCGCGCAGGGCCGCGCCTTCCAGCTCGGCGCGATCCGCACGTTGCTGCCGCATCTTTGGCCGCGCGACGATTGGGGCCTGCGCGCGCGGGTGGTGCTGGCGCTGCTCTGCCTGGCCACCGCCAAGATCGCCAACGTGTGGGTACCGATCTTCTACAAACACGCGGTCGACGCGCTGACCCCGCAGGCGCAGCACGGCGCGGCGATGGCCGTGGCGGCGCTGCCCGTTGGCATGATCCTGGCCTATGGCTGCGCTCGGGTGCTGGCGCAGTTCTTCGCCGAATTGCGCGACTACGTGTTCGCCAAGGTGCAGGCCCGCGCCATCCGCAAGCTGGCGCTGGGCGTGTTCCGGCATTTGCATGCCCTCAGCATGCGCTTCCATATCGAGCGGCAGACCGGGGGCTTGAGCCGGGCGATCGAGCGCGGCACCAACGGCATCGACAACCTGCTCAGCTTCACGCTGTTCAGCATCTTCCCGACCCTGTTCGAGATCCTGCTGGTGTGCGGCGTTCTGTGGGGGCTCTACGACCTCAGCTTCGCCGCCGTCACCTTCGTGACCATCGTCGCCTATATCGCCTACACGCTGGGCGTGACCGAATGGCGCATCAAGTTCCGCCGCGCCATGAACCAGTCCGACAGCGAGGCCAACACCAAGGCGATCGACAGCCTGCTCAACTACGAAACGGTGAAGTATTTCGGCAACGAGGAACACGAGGCGCGGCGCTACGACCAGGCGCTGGTGAAGTACGAGCGGGCCTCGATCAAGAGCCACACCACGCTCTCGCTGCTCAACATCGGACAGGGCTTCATCATCGCGGTGGGCGTGACGATCGTGATGCTGATGGCGGGATCGGGCGTGGTGGCCGGCACCATGACGCCGGGCGATTTCGTGCTGGTCAACACCTATCTGATCCAGCTCTACCTGCCCCTCAATTTCCTGGGCATGGTCTACCGCGAGATCAAGCAGTCGCTGATCGACATGGAGGCGATGTTCGCCCTGCTGGGCGTGCCGGCGGAGGTCGCCGACCGGCCGGGCGCGAAACCGCTCGCGCTCGAGGGCGGGGCGGTCGCGTTCGAAAACGTGACCTTCGGCTACGACGCCCGGCGCACGATCCTGGAGGGCGTGGATTTCACCGTGCCGGCCGGGCGGATGCTTGCCATCGTGGGCTCGTCCGGCGCCGGCAAGTCGACCATCCAGCGTCTGCTGTTCCGCTTCTACGACGTGCAGGGCGGAGCGGTGAAGATCGACGGCCAGGACGTGCGCGACGTGACGCAGGCGTCATTGCGCGCGGCGATCGGCGTGGTGCCCCAGGACACGGTGCTGTTCAACGACACGATCTATTACAACATCGCCTATGGGCGCCCGGACGCGACGCGCGCAGAGGTGGAGGAGGCGGCCCGCCACGCGCGGATCGACGCCTTCGTGCGCGCGCTGCCCGACGGCTACGCGACCATGGTGGGCGAGCGGGGCCTCAAGCTCTCGGGCGGCGAGAAGCAGCGCGTGGCGATCGCACGCACGATCCTTAAGCGCCCGCGCATCCTGATCTTCGACGAGGCGACCTCGGCGCTCGATTCCCACACCGAGAAGGAAATCCAGGCGAGCCTGAAGGAAGTCGCGGCCGACCACACCACGCTGGTGATCGCCCACCGCCTGTCGACCGTGGTGGAGGCGGACGAGATCATCGTGCTGGACAAGGGCCGGGTGGCCGAGCGCGGCCGGCACGGCGAACTCTTGCGCCGCGACGGGCTCTATGCCGCGATGTGGCGCAAGCAGCAGGAGGCGGCCGAGAAATTCGCGGAGGAAGGCCGCGCGGCCGAAGTCGCGGCGGAGTAGGAGGGGGCCATGAGCATGCGCTTCGACGCGATCGTGATCGGCACAGGCCAGGCCGGCCCGCCCCTGGCCGAGCGCCTGGCCCTCCAGGGCATGAAGGTCGCGGTGATTGAGCGCGGGAAATTCGGCGGCACCTGCGTCAATACCGGCTGCATCCCGACCAAGACCCTGGTGGCGAGCGCGCGGGCCGCCCATGTCGCGCGGACCGCGGCCGATTTCGGCGTGCGCGTGAAGGGCGCGGTCAGGGTCGACATGAAGAAGGTCAAGGCGCGGCTCGACCGCATCGCCGGTGGCGGCAATGCCGGCGTTCGGAAATGGATGCAGGGCATCGACGGCGTGACCGTTTTCAAGGGTCATGCGCGCTTCACGGGCCCGAAGGAAGTGACGGTCGGCAAGGAAGCGCTGGCGGCCGAACGTATCTTCATCAATGTGGGCGGGCGCGCGCTGGTGCCCGACTTGCCGGGGCTGAAGGAAACGCCCTTCCTCACCAATGCCTCGATGCTCGAGGTGGATTTCCTGCCGCAGCACCTGGTGGTGATCGGCGGCTCCTATATCGGGCTCGAATTCGCGCAGATGTACCGCCGCTTCGGCAGCCGCGTGACCGTGGTGGAGAAGGGGCCGCGCCTGATCGGCCGCGAGGACCCGGAGAGCAGCGCGGCAATCAGGAAAATCCTCGAGGCGGAGGGCGTGGACGTGCGGCTCGACGCGGAGTGCCTGACCGTGGCGAAGCGCGGCACGGGCGTGGTGGTCGGGCTGGATTGCAGCAGGGGCTCGCGTAGGGTCGCGGGATCGCACCTGCTGATGGCGGTGGGGCGCGTGCCCAACACGCACGACCTGGGGCTCGAGGCGGCGGGGGTCGCCGTGGACAAGCGCGGCTACATCACGGTGGACGACGAACTGCGCACGAACGTGCCGGGCATCTGGGCGCTGGGCGACTGCAACGGCCGCGGCGCCTTCACCCACACCTCCTACAACGACTTCGAGATCGTGGCGGCGAACCTGCTGGACGGCGGCGGGCGCAGCCTGAAGGAGCGCGTGCCGGCCTATGCGCTCTATGTCGACCCGCCGCTCGGCCGCTGCGGCATGAACGAGGCCGAGGCGCGCAAATCCGGCCGCAAGGTGCTGGTGGGGCGCCTGGCGATGACCGCGATCGGCCGCGCGCGCGAACGCAGCGAGGCGCAGGGCTTCATGAAGATCCTGGTGGACGCGGACAGCAAGGCGATCCTGGGCGCGTCGCTCCTGGGCATCGAGGCTGACGAGGTGGTGCAGGGCATCGCCGCGCTGATGCGCGCGGGCCAGGGTATCCAGGCGATCCGGAACGCGATGTACATCCATCCCACGGTCAGCGAATACCTGCCGACCTTGGTCGGCGACCTGCAACCGTTGCAATGAGCGAGGAACGATCCCCGATGTCGATCGAGAAAAGGCTGAAGGAGTTGAAGATCGAGCTGCCCGCGGTGGGCGCGCCCTTGGGCACCTACGTGCACGCCAAGCCCGTCGGCAATCTGCTCTATCTCTCGGGCAAGGGGCCCGGGGCGGGGGTGAAGGGCAAGCTCGGCCGGGACATGACGATCGAGGAAGGTTACAAGCACGCCCGCGCGACCGGCCTGGTGCTGATCGCCGCGATGAAGCAGGCGCTCGACGGCGATCTCGACCGCGTGACCGACATCGTGAAGGTGCTGGGCATGGTCAACGCCACGCCCGATTTCGCCGACCAGCCCAAGGTGATCAACGGCTGCTCGGACCTGTTCGTCGAGGTGTTCGGCGACAAGGGCCGCCACGCCCGCTCCGCCGTCGGCATGGGCTCGCTGCCGGGCGGCATCCCGGTGGAGATCGAGGTAATCGTGGCGGTGCGGTAGTGGTGCGCGCTGGCTCCGTCCCCCTTGCCCCCTCCCGCGAGGGCGAGGGGGGGCGCGAGTCGAGTCCACGCCTTCTCCGTCCCCCCACCCCTCGCGGGAGGGGGATAGAAGGAGGGGGGCCGCAGTGACGAAGGACTCGTTGTCGTCGCTGATCCTCTCCCGCGACCGGCGCGCGTTGGCCCGCGCGATCACGCTGGTGGAATCCACCCGCGCCGATCATCGCGCCGAGGCCGATGCGCTGCTGGCGAAGCTCCTGCCGCGTGCCGGCAGGTCGATCCGCGTGGGGATCACCGGCACGCCGGGGGTGGGCAAGTCGACCTTCATCGAGGCCTTCGGGCTGCATGCCATTTCGAAGGGCCATCGCGTCGCGGTCCTGGCGGTCGATCCGTCGTCCCGGCGCGGCGGCGGGTCGATCCTGGGCGACAAGACGCGCATGCCCGCGCTCACGCGCAGCGAGGCGGCCTTCGTCCGGCCCTCCCCCTCCGGCGGCACCCTGGGCGGGGTGGCGCGGCGCACGGCCGAGGCGATCCTGGTGTGCGAGGCCGCGGGCTTCGACGTGGTGCTGGTGGAAACGGTGGGCGTCGGGCAATCCGAGACGGCCGTCGCGGACATGACCGACCTGTTCCTGCTGCTGCTCTTGCCCAACGCGGGCGACGAGTTGCAGGGCATCAAGCGCGGCGTGGTGGAGCTGGCCGACCTGCTGGTGGTCAACAAGGCGGACGGCGAGAACGTCGATGCCGCCGGCCGCACCGCCGCGGACTATGCCAACGCGATCCGCCTGCTGCGTCCGCCCTCGCCCTGGTGGACGCAAGCGGTGCTGCAATGCTCGGCCTTGACCGGCAAGGGCGTGCCCGAGGTGTGGGAGGCGGTCGCGCGATTCCGCGAGGCGGGCGAGGCGAAATCGGCGCCGGGGGGCGGCATCGCCGGCCGGCGCGCACGCCAGGCCAGGGCGCGCTTGTGGACGGAAGTCGGCGACGGACTGCTGCAGGCGCTGAAATCCGACCGCGCCGCGGCCAAGCTGATCCCCCAGCTGGAAGCCAAGCTCGACAAGGGCGCGCTTACGCCCGGCGTCGCGGCGCGGGCGCTGCTCGATGCGTTCCTGGGAAGGAAGGCCTAGCCATGTTGCGCGTCTGGGGCCGGCTCAACTCCTTCAACGTGCAGAAGGTGATGTGGCTGGTGGGCGAACTGGGCCTCGCGCACGAGCACATTCCGGCCGGCGGATCCTATGGCGGCCTGGATACGCCGGAATTCCTGGCGATGAACCCGCACGGGCGCGTGCCGGTGATCGACGACGGCGGCACGGTGGTGTGGGAGTCGCACGCCATCCTGCGCTACCTCGCCGCGCGCTACGGCAAGGGGACGTTCTGGTCGGACGATCCGGCCGAGCGGTCGCAGCACGAGCGCTGGATGGACTGGGCGGCCACGACCTTGCAGCCCGATTTCCTGATGGGCGTGTTCTGGGGCTTCTACCGCACGCCTGCGGCCCAGCGGAGCATGCCGGCGGTGGCGGACAAGGTCGCGGCCTGCGCGCGGCACTTCCGGCTGCTCGACCGCGTGCTGGCTGACCGCGCCTATCTGTGCGGCGAACGGCTGACCCTGGCCGACATTCCCGCCGGCACGTCGCTCTACCGCTACTACGGGCTGGAGATCGAGCGGCCGGACGTGCCGAACGTCGCGGCGTGGTATCGCCGGTTGCAGGCCCGCCCGGCCTACGCCAAGTACGTCATGCTGCCGTTTGACGATCTCTACGGCCGGCTCGACTACTGAGCGCGGACGCGCCCGTCGCTACTGCCAGTGCGGCGGAATCCACACCCAGTTCGGACCACGCGCCTCCCAATGGCCGGGCACCCAGATCGCCTCGCGCCGGGGGCGGGTGACATAGCGCCCGTTGACCCAGACCCAGCCGCGGCCGGTCCAGCGCCAGTGGCCGGGCGACCACACGACCACGTCGCGGCGATGATGCGGCGGCGGCGGGATCACCTCGTAGCGCGGCGGCGGCGGCTCGCGCGGCGCGATGATGACCGCGCCGGGCGGCGGGTAGGGTTGGGCCAGGGTGGGCAGGGGGGCGAAGCCGAGCGCGGAGGCGGCACCGCAAGCCGCGGCCTTCGCCAGGAAGCGGCGGCGATCCAAGGAATCCATGGGAACGGACCTCAGTGCGTAAAACGGCAATCCCCCGGGCGCCATGAAGGCCGCGGGAGGCGCGGAAGTCAAGGCTCCGCGGCGGCGCGCGCCGGCGGCTTGACGCGCCCGCCCGCATGCCCTAAAAGCCCGCGTCCTCACGGAATTTGCAAGGATTTGCGCCATGGCCCGTCGCTGCCCGATCTCCGGCAAGGGCGTGCTGACCGGTAACAACGTCAGCCATGCCAACAACAAGATCCGCCGCCGCTTTCTGCCAAACCTACAGCAGGTCAGCCTGGTCAGCGACGCGCTGGGGGTTGCGGTGCGCCTGCGCCTTAGCACCCGGGGAATCCGCACGGTCGAGGCCAATGGCGGCATCGACGCCTATCTGCTTGGCAGGTCGGATGCCAAGCTCAGCGACGAGGCGCGCCGCCTGAAGCGCCAGATCAAGAAGGCTGCCGAGCGCCGCGCCGTCGCCGGCTGATTGCGGCCGATCGTCGAAACCTTGAAAGGCCCGCGGGCGGCAATCCCGCGGGCCTTTTTGCATGGGCCCCGATCGCATCCTATATGATGCAGCGCTTGGTATTTTTAGCATAAATTTACAGCACTGATCTGCCAATAAGGCCCCCAGCGGGCCGTTCCCGGTCCCAGCCTGGACCTTTGTGTCGCCCCGGGCTTTCCGCGGGAAGACGCCAACCGGCCGGGCGCGCGACCGGCCGCGGCAGCCGAAGCAGGCACCAAACGCCGTCTCGAAGGACGCGGGGCGCAGGCGCGCGTCGCGACGGACGCGGCCGTGCCGGGCGCCTGCCGCCGCACAACCGACGGCTGCTTGTAAAACGAGCGATTTTGTCTCACTGTAGAGTACCGCAGGGGAGGAAACCGACATGAACGCATTCGGCCTGAAGGCGCTCGCCTTCACGCTCGGCCTGGGCTTGCTCGCCACGCCCGCGCTGGCGCAATCGCAGAAGATCCGGCTGCAGACGGCGGTGCCGTCCGCGAGCATTTATTTCGAGTTGCTGAAGAAGTACGGCGACCGCGTCGACAGGATGACGAACGGCCGCGTGAAGATCGAGGTGCTGCCGGACGGCGCGGTGGTGCCGGCCTTCGAGATCCTCGACGCGGTCGACAAGGGCGTGGTCGAGGCGGGCTATGCCTGGACGCATTACTGGTCGGGCAAGCACCCGGCGGCGGGCCTGTTCTCGAACCCGATGGCGGGCGCGGGCGTGGGGCTGGACCAACTCAGCCACGTCGCCTGGCTGTTCGAGGGCGGCGGCTACGACCTGCTACGCAAGTTTTACAGCGACATCATCAAGGTCAATGTCGAGCCGCTGATGGTGCAGCCGATGGGGCCTGACCCGCTCGGCTGGTTCAAGAGCCCGATCGCGAGCGTCGCCGACTTCAAGAAGCTGAAATACCGCTCGCCGCCGGGTATCACCGGCGAGATCTTCAAGGAGATGGGCATCGCCGCCACCGCGCTTCCGGGCGGCGAGATCGTGCCGGCCGCCCAGCGCGGGGTGATCGACGCGGCCGAGTGGATCGGCCCGGCCGACGATTTGAACCTCGGCCTGCACACGGTGTGGAAGAACTACTATCTGCAGGGCCTGCACCAGTCCACGGATATCGGCGAGGTGCTGGTGAACAAGGGTGTGTGGGCGAAGCTTCCGCCCGACGTGCAGGAGATCATGCGCACGGCGGCGATGGCGTCGATGACCGAGACCTATACCTACAATGTCTACAAGAACGCGATGGCGGTGAAGAGGCTGCGCGAGGAGTTCAAGGTCACGATCCACGACACGCCGAAGGACTTCTTCCCCGAGTTCGTGCGCGCCACCCAGGTGGTGCTGGCGAAGTACGCGGACAAGGACCCGTTCTTCAAGCAGGTACTGGATTCGCAGCGCAGTTTCGCCGTCAACGTGGTGCCCTACTGGACCAAGATCCTCGATCTCTACTCGAACCTCGGCAACGCCGCCTTGCAGCAGAAGTAGGTCGCTTCCTGGTCATGCCCGGGCCGGCGCGACGCGCCGGAGCCCGGCCATCCACGCCGGCTTCCGTGTTTCCACGAAACGCGCGGATGCCCGCGTCAGGCCCGGGCATGACGATCATGCATAGGGGGAAGAATCCATGGCGCTGCCCGCAGGCCTAGGCCGCGTCGTCCGGGCGATCGACCGCGTGAGCGAATGGTCGGGCCGGCTGACGGCGGTGCTGATCGTGCCGATGGTCTTGAGCCTGGTCTACGAAGTGTTCGCGCGCTACCTGTTCACCGCGCCCACGATCTGGGCCTACGACCTCACCTACATGCTCTACGGCTCGTTCTTCATGCTGGGCGCGGCCTATACGCTCAGGCGCGGCGCGCATATCCGCACCGACAGTTTCTACGGCGCCTGGTCGGTCCGCCGCCAGGGCTGGACAGACGCCGCCTGCTACCTGGTGCTGTACTTCCCCGGGCTGATCGCGTTCTTGTGGGTGGGCTGGGAATTCTTCGCCAAGTCCTTCGCGCAGGGCGAGCGCGTGGTGACCAGCCCGTGGATGCCGATCGTCTATCCCTTCAAGTTCGTCCTGCCGCTGGCGACCGCGCTGCTGCTGCTGCAGGGCCTGTCCGAACTGATCAAGAGCGTGCACGCGGGGATCACCGGAGAGCGCGCGTGAGCCCGGAGATCGTCGGCTTCCTCAGCCTCGTCATCCTGTTTGTCGCCATCTTCATCGGGTTCCCGATCGCCTTCACCCTGATCGGCGTGGCGCTGATCGTCGGCTGGCTCGCGCTCGGCAACCTAGTGCTCCACCTGATGACGCTCCAGGTCTTCTCGGTGATGCGCGATCCGACGCTCGCTTCGGTGCCATTCTTCCTGTTCATGGGCTACCTGCTCGAGCGCGCGGGGCTGATGGAGCGGCTGTTCCGCGCCATCCAGCTGCTGCTGGCGCGGCTCAAGGGCTCGCTTTATCTTGCGGTGCTGGTGACGGCGACGATCTTTGCGGCGGCGACGGGCATCGTGGGTTCGTCGGTGACGCTGCTCGGCGTGATGGCCGCGCCGTCGATGAAGCGCAGCGGCTACGACGTGCGGCTTTCGGCCGGCGCGATCGCGGCGGGCGGCACCTTGGGCATCCTGATCCCGCCTTCGGTCATGCTGATCGTGATGGGGCCGGTGGTGGGCGTCCCGGCGACCGACTTGTTCACCGCCGCGGTGATCCCCGGCCTGCTGCTGGCCGGCACTTACTGCGTCTACACGCTGATCCGCTGCCAGCTCGACCCGAAGCTGGGACCATCCCTGCCGCGCGAGGAATGGCCGGAGACGATCTGGGTGGCGGTGCGCGAGCTGGTCGTCGGCGTCGTGCCGGTGACGATCGTGATCCTGGCCACGCTCGGCACCATCATGGCTGGGATCGCGACGCCGACCGACGCCGGCGCGGTAGGCGCGTTCGCCGTGCTGGTGCTGACCCTGCTCTACCGCCGCCTGACGCGCCAGGGCCTGTGGCAGGCGATGATCCAGACGCTCGAGACGAGCTGCATGATCCTGGTGCTGGTGGCGGCCTCGAACTTCTTCGGCGCGGTGTTCTCGCGCCTGGGCAGCGCCAGCTGGATCGCCGAGGTGCTCTTGAACCTGCCGGTCCCGCCGATGCTGATGCTGGTCGTCATCCTTGCGGTGATCTTCGTGCTCGGCTGGCCGCTGGAATGGGTGCCGATCGTGCTGATCGTGGTGCCGATCCTGCTGCCGCTGGTGCAGAAGCTGGGCTTCGATCTGATCTGGTTCTCGACGCTGGTGGCGGTGTGCCTGCAGACCGCCTGGCTGTCGCCGCCGGTGGCGCTGTCCGCTTATTTCCTTAAGGGCGTGGTGCCGGACTGGGAACTTGCCGACATCTATGCCGGCATGGTGCAGTTCATGGTGCTGCAGCTCCTGGTGCTGGCGCTGGTCGTGATCTTCCCCGAGCTCGCTCTCTGGCTGCCGCGGGTCTTGTAGCTCAACAGTCGTAGGCGATCGGGCGCTGCGTCGGCTTGTCGGGCGCCGGGCGGCAATCGGGCCGCTCGTCCGCCTGGTCGTCGAGGAGCGGAGGCGCCGGTTCCGGTGCGGGGGGAATCATGTGCACGGCCTGCTCGGCGAGCGTGCCGGATACCGCCTGCATGCCGCCGCGCGCCAGCCAGTCCGCCAGCATGCGCCGCGTGTCGCAGGACATCTGGCGGGCCTGGTCCTCGGTCAGCTCAGGGTAGAAGCCGGGTTTCAGCGGCGGCGCCTCGGCAAGCTGCGTTTCGCCGCATTCCGGGCAGACGATCTGCGCCTTCGCGGACTGTGCATCGAAGCATTCCCGGTCCGGGAACCACGCATCGAAATAGTCGCCGTGGACGCATTTCAATTGAAGACGGATCATCGGCGTCCTGCCCCTCTTCCGACGGCATCGTGCGTCGGCATACCCGCGCGCAGCCTAGCCGGGCGATAATGAACAAGGCCTTAATGGCCGCGGTGACGGCGCGCACGTGGCGCGCCGGCAAAGCCCATATTCCAGGGGCTTCTAGCCGTATAGTTGAGTGTGCCCGGCAATGCTTGGACAAATAGCGCTGCATCCGGGCCAAAGGAGGAGCAGGATAAGGATGTCTGAGGCAAAGCATGCGGGCTTGGCGCCATCGGCCTGGGTCGTGCGCTTCGCCGGTCTGGTGCCGGCAGGCGGAGCCGTCCTTGACTTGGCCTGCGGGGGCGGACGCCATGCGCGGCTGTTCCTTGCGCGCGGGCATCGCGTGATCGCGGTCGACATCGACACCGCGGGCGTGGCCGATATGAAAGCGAGCGCGAGCGCCGAGATTCTTGCGGCCGACCTCGAGAACGCCCCCTGGCCGCTGGAGGGCCGAACCTTCGCCGGCGTGGTGGTGACCAACTACCTGTGGCGGCTGCTGTTGCCTCTGATCGTCGCCGCGGTCGCGCCGGGCGGGGTGCTGATCTATGAGACCTTCGCGCGCGGGAACGAGCGCTTCGGCAAGCCCAGCAACCCGAATTTCCTGCTCGCGGACGGCGAGCTCCTGCGCGCCGTGGAAGGAAAGCTGCGCGTCGTCGCCTACGAGTGCCTGGAGGTCAGCGAGCCGAAACCGGCGATGGTGCAGCGGATCGCGGCGGTCAATCGGCCGCCGGCTTGCTAGCGTCCGCGTCCGTCAACCCGTCGACCCGGTCGAGCGCGAGCAGCAGCGAGGCCACGCGGTTCGCCGAGGCCGTCCATTCCGCCAGCCGCCCGTAGTTCTCGGTCACCCAGTTGAACGCGCCGTGCACCACCGCGAAGGCGCCCGCCGCTTGGACCACCTCGCCGAGGGTCATCGCGCCCGCGACGTATTGCGGCACGCAGAGCAGCAGACCGATCACGGGCGTCAGCACCGTGCCGACATGCGAGACCAACGTCGTGCGCATGAATTGCCAGCAGACCTCGACCCAGCGCCGGATGACCGTGTCGAGCGCCGCCGCGACGACCCGGCGGCCGTCCTTCCCGTCGGGCATGGCGATGCCCTCGCCCTTCTCGCGTACATGCGTCCCGATCGACCGCAGTTCGGCCTCGGCGCGCTTGTTCTGTTCCAGCACGTGGGTCAGGTGGCGGCCGATGAGGATGGTTGCCGCCGTTACGAGCAGGGAATAGGCGATGACGGCAGGCACAAGATAGCCCGGCACGGCGACGCTCCATCCCAAGGCGGTGAAGGTCAGGGTGCCGCCCAGCGTCGAAAGCACGCCGATGAAGATGACGACGGTTATGACCGAGGTCAGCAGGCCCAGGACCAGGTCGATCGGCAAATCGGTCGCCACGCGGCCGTCCTCGGCGATGCGGAACTCGGGCGTGTCGTGCTCGCCGGCCATGAAGCGGAGCCTGCGGTAGCGGTCGTGCCCAAGCCAATAGTCGTAGAGCCGGTCGCTCAGCCAGGCGCGCCAGCGGCGCTGCATGGTCATGCGGCCCCAGACCGAGAACACGGCCAGCACCGTGCTGGACGCGGCGAGCGGCACGAAGCGCAGGGCCTGCGTCCACAGCTCCGCGGCGTTCCTGCGCTCGATCGCGTCGAAAAAGTCGCGGTTCCAGTAGTTGAGCCAGTACTGGATCAGGATCTGCAGCAGCATGGTCGCGATCAGCGCAAGGGCGAGCAGCCAGGCGCGCCACGCCTGGCGGTCGGTCCAGAATCCGCAGGCGGTCTCCCAGTAGCGGGAAAGCAACCTTCCTTCGCTCGGAACGTCGTAGGTTTCGCCCGTCATCGGCCGATCGTTCGCAGGTGGCGGCCGTTGCGCATCACCAGCGGCCTCCGCAGCCGGGATGCGCAACCGGACGGTAGTTCAGGCCGGGCGGCGACACGCCTGCAATCGGGCGCATTGCCGCAGGCGGACGCGCGTCGCGGCGCCGTCCGTCGCGCCTCCAGCGGCACGACCGCGACTGAATTGCGATTGACACGGGCACGGTGCCGGCGAGTGTATCGTCGCAGTGCGCGCGACCGGAGCCCGGCCATGGACCTTCCCGCCCTGCTGATCTTCGCGTCCGTCTTCGGCGTGGCCGCCGCCGCGCCGGGGCCGACCTTGGCCACCCTGGTCGCCCGCGTGCTGGGGGCGGGTACGCGCGGCATCCTGCCGTTCTGCGTCGGGCTGGTGACGAGCGACCTGCTATGGCTGGCGGCGGCGGTGTTCGGGCTGGCGGTGGTGGCGACGCTGTTCCAGCCGGTGTTCGTGGCGCTGAAATATCTGGGCGCCTGCTACCTGCTCTATTTGGCCTGGAAGCTCTGGACCGCGGCCGCCGCGGCCCAGGAGGCGAAACCCGTGCGGGGCGAGGGGCTGCGCCTGTTCTTGGGCGCGATCGCCGTAGGATCGGGCAATCCCAAGACCATGCTGTTCTATCTCGCCCTGCTGCCCACGGTGATCCCGGTCGGCCGGGTACCGCCCGCAGGCTTCGCCGCGCTGGCCGCCGTGGTGGTCGTGGTCTATGCGGCGATCCTGGTCGCCTATGTGTTCGCCGCCGAGCGCGCGCGCCGTGCGCTCCGCAACACGCGCGTGGTGCGCTACGTCCAGCGCGCGACCGGCGCCGTGATGGCGGGGGCGGCGGCGGCGATCGCGAGCAGAGGTTAGGCTGCGCCCGATTTGCGGCTATTGATCTCGATCCACTTCGCGAGTTCGTCTTCGCCCAGCGTGCCGGCCGCAAGGTCCTGCATCACGACCGTCGCTTCGATATCCGACGCGCTGAGTTCTAGACTGTTGAGTTGCAGGAACACGTCGATCGCGGCGAAGGCGATGCGTTTGTTGCCGTCGACGAAGGCGTGGTTCTTCGCCAGGCCGAAGGCATAGGCGGCCGCCAGCGCCGCCAAGCTGGGTTCACCGTAGACGAGCGGGCTGCGGGGTCGCGCGAGCGCAGATTCCAGCAGTCCTTCGTCTCGGATTCCCGACGACCCGCCGAACTCCGCGATTGCCTTGGCATGCAGCGCGACGACGAGCTTGCGCGGCAACCAGACCGGCTCCTTCACTTCGCGAGTTCGCGCAAGGTATTGCGATAGCGCTTGCGCGTGCGCTCGTAGGCCTTCAGCCCGGCCTCAAACACCGCGTCGCGGGTGGTAAGCTGGTAGCCATCGGCGTTCTCGGTCAGCACGATCGCATCGCCATTGCTGACATTGAGGCGGGTCAGGACTTCCTTGGGCAGAATCACGCCCTCAGAGTTTCCTACTTTGCGCAGCTTTAGCATGATCATGACCAGCTCCGTTTAGTTATAATCTGAGTTATAACATCGCGTCGCGCCTTGCAATGTCGATCGCATTGTTTCCGATTTCGGTGCCTGGCCGCTAAACTTATGCAGAAACCGCAGGAATTCGCGCGATGACCGACTTCCCCAAGAAAACCCTGGCGGACTGGGAAAGGCTGGCGGCCAAGGAACTGGCGGGCGAGGCGCTCGACAGCCTGATCTGGCGCACGCCGGAGGGGCTGAACGTCAAGCCGCTCTATACCGAGGCCGACCTCGAGGGGCTGGAGCTTCAGGGCGCCATGCCGGGCTTTCCGCCCTATCTGCGCGGGCCGAGGGCTACCATGTTCGCCAACCGGCCCTGGACCATTCGCCAGTATGCCGGCTTCTCCACCGCCGAGGAATCGAACGCCTTCTACCGCAAGAACCTGGCGGCCGGGCAAATGGGATTGTCGATCGCCTTCGACCTTGCCACCCATCGCGGCTACGACAGCGACCATCCGCGCGTGATCGGCGACGTGGGCAAGGCGGGCGTTGCGATCGACAGCGTGGAGGACATGAAGATCCTGTTCGACGGCATTCCCCTCGACAAGATGTCCGTCTCCATGACCATGAACGGCGCGGTACTGCCGGTGCTGGCATCCTTCATCGTCGCGGGCGAGGAGCAGGGCGTGCCGGCGGAGAAGCTGAGCGGCACGATCCAGAACGACATCCTCAAGGAGTTCATGGTCCGCAACACCTATATCTATCCGCCCGAGCCCTCGATGCGGATCGTGGCCGACATCATCGAGTACACGGCCAAGAAGATGCCGAAGTTCAACTCGATCTCGATCTCGGGCTACCACATGCAGGAGGCGGGGGCGACCTGCGTGCAGGAACTGGCGTTCACGCTCGCGGACGGGCTGGACTACGTCCGCGCGGCCCTGTCGAAAGGGCTCGATATCGACCAGTTCGCGCCGCGGCTGTCGTTCTTCTTCTGCCTGGGCATGAACTTCTTCATGGAGATCGCGAAGCTGCGCGCCGCGCGGCTGGTCTGGGCCAGGCGCGTCAAGCAGTTCAATCCGAAGAACCCGGCCTCGCTGGCGTTGCGCACCCACTGCCAGACCTCGGGCGTCAGCCTGACGGAGCAGGACCCCTACAACAACATCGTGCGCACGACGATCGAGGCGATGGCTGGCGCGCTGGGTGGAACGCAGTCCCTGCACACCAACAGCTTCGACGAGGCGATCGCGCTGCCCACGCCGTTCTCGGCCCGCATCGCGCGCAACACCCAGCTTATCCTGCAGGAGGAGACGGGCATCACCCATGTGATCGATCCCCTCGGGGGCTCGTACTACGTCGAGCACCTGACGGCGTCGGTCGCCAAGGCCGCCGAGGCGCTGATCGACGAGGTGGAGAAGCTGGGCGGCATGACCAAGGCCGTGATCTCCGGCATGCCCAAGCTCAGGATCGAGGAGGCGGCCGCACGCAGGCAGGCCCGCATCGACCGCGGCGAGGAGGTGATCGTCGGCGTCAACAAGTACCAGCCGGAGGAGGAGACGCGGGTCGACACGCTGGACATCGACAACGCCAAGGTGCGCGAGCAGCAGATCGCGCGGCTCAAATCGGTGCGGGCAAAACGCGACGAGGCGGCCTGCCGCGCCGCGCTCGGCGCCCTGGAGTCGGCGGCGCGCGGCGCCGGCAACCTGCTGGAGGCAGCGGTCGTGGCGATGCGCACGCGCGCATCGGTGGGCGAAGTGAGCGACGCATTGGAGCGCGTGTTCGGCCGGCACCAGGCGGCGACCGCGACGATCAGCGGTGTTTACAGCCAGGCCTACGAGGGCGATGCCGCCTTCCAGCGCATCCAGGCGGAATGCCGCGCCTTCGCCGAGGCCGAAGGCCGCCGCCCGCGCATGCTGGTGGTGAAGCTGGGCCAGGACGGGCACGACCGCGGCGCCAAGATCATCGCCACGTCGTTCGCCGACCTGGGCTTCGACGTGGACATCGGCCCGCTGTTCCAGACGCCCGAGGAGGCGGCCCGCCAGGCCGTCGAGAACGACGTGCACATCGTCGGCGTGTCGTCGCAGGCCGCCGGCCACCGCACGCTGGTGCCCGAGCTGATCAGGGCGTTGCGGGAACA
>CAYMTM010000043.1:0-24799 GCA_964393375.1 uncultured Rhodospirillaceae bacterium | reverse complement strand
CAGTTCTTCTCGATCGGCGTCTGGCCGCTCTTGATGGGCATCTCGATGTACCTGCAGCAGAAGCTGAACCCGCAGCCGCCCGACCCGGTGCAGGCCAAGGTGTTCATGATGCTGCCTTTCATCTTCACCTACATGCTGTCGGCCTTCCCGTCGGGACTGGTCATCTACTGGGCCTGGAACAACCTGCTGTCGATCGCCCAGCAATGGGTGATCATGCGCCGCGCGGGCGTGCACGCCTGATCCGGCGGCTGCGATGGCGGACGACGAGGCGGCGCGGCTGGAACACGGCCGCAGGCTGTTCGCGCAGGAATGCCGGTTCTTCTTCGGCGCGGTAAGATTCAACGACGTGCCGCCGCCGGGCCTGCCCGAGGTCGCCTTCGCCGGGCGCTCGAACGTGGGCAAGTCCAGCCTCGTCAACGCGCTGACCGGCCGCAAGACCCTGGCGCGCGTCAGCGCGACCCCCGGCCGCACGCAGCAGCTCAATTTCTTCGACCTCGCCGGCCGGCTGGTGCTCGTCGACCTGCCTGGCTACGGCTACAACAAAGCCGGCAAGGCAAAGGCCCAGACCTGGGGCCACGCCGTGCGCGCGTTCCTCAAGAACCGTCCGACCCTGCGCCGCGTCTGCCTGCTGGTCGACGCGCGCCATGGCCTCAACCGCCACGACCGCGACACCATGGCGGCGCTCGATCAGGCGGCCGTGAACTACCAGGCGGTCCTGACCAAGGCCGACAAGATGAAGCCCGGGCCGCTGGCCGATACCGTGGCCGCGATGGCGAAGGAACTGAAGGAGCACACCGCCGCGCATCCGCGGATCGTCGTGACCTCCGCCCATGACGGCACCGGAATCCCCGAGCTGCGCGCCGAGCTGGCCGCGCTGGCGGAGGGTTCCCCCTTCCGCTAATCTCGCGCCTCCCACCATCCGGGCACCAAGCCATGAGCCAAGCGAAATTCGCCACGTCCACCACCCAGGTCAGCGACGAGCTGCGCGCCAAGACAGCGACGCTCGCCGAGGCGCTGCCGTTCATGCGGATGCACGCGGGCCAGACCTTCGTGGTGAAATACGGCGGCCATGCGATGGGCGAGGAGCACCTGGCCTTGAGCTTCGCGCGCGACATCGTGCTGCTGAAGCAGGTCGGCATGAACCCGGTGGTCGTGCACGGCGGCGGCCCGCAGATCGGCAAGATGCTCGAGCGCCTGAAGATCAAGAGCTCGTTCATCGATGGACTGCGCGTGACCGACGCCGAGACCGTCGAGATCGTCGAGATGGTGCTGTCGGGCTCGATCAACAAGCAGATCGTCAGTTACATCAGCGCGGCGGGCGGCAAGGCGGTCGGGCTTTCGGGCAAGGATGCCGGGCTGATCCAGGCGCGCCAGCTCCGCCGCACCAAGCGCGACCCCGACTCCAACATCGAGAAGGTGCTGGATTTGGGCTTCGTCGGCGAGCCGGAGCGCATCAACGCGGCGGTGCTCGACAGCCTGGCGCGCTCGGACCTGATCCCGGTGATCGCGCCGATCGGCGTGGGGCACAGCGGCGAGACCTTCAATATCAATGCCGACACGGTGGCGGGTGCGGTCGCCGGCGCGCTCAAGGCCAAGCGCCTGCTGCTGCTGACCGACGTGGTGGGCGTGCTCGACAAGTCCAAGGCTTTCATCCCCGAACTGTCGCTCCAGCGCACCCGTGCGCTGATCGCCGACGGCACCATCGCCGGCGGCATGATCCCCAAGGTCGAAACCTGCATCGAGGCGGTGGAGCAAGGCGTGGACGGCGCGGTCATCATGGATGGCCGCGTGCCCAACGCCGTGCTGCTCGAACTGTTCACCGCGCCCGGCTTCGGCACCCGCATCAGCCGGGCCGGGGGACAGGCGTGAACCGCATCGACCTCGAGGGCCGCGTCGCGGTCGTCACCGGCGGCGCGCGGGGCATCGGGCTTGCCATCGCCCGGCGCTTCCTCGCCTCGGGCGCCAGGGTCGCGCTGTGGGACATGGACGGCGCAGCGATCGAGGCGGCGAAGAAGGAGCTGGATGCCGGCGCGTCGGTGCACGGCCATACCCTCGACATAACCGACGACGCCAAGGTCGCGGCGGCGACCGAGGCGACCGAAAAGGCGCTGGGCGCGGTCGACATCCTGGTGAACAACGCCGGCATTACCGGGCCGAACAAGCCGACCTGGGAGTATCCGGTGGCGGACTGGCGGCGGGTCATCGACGTCGACCTGAACGCCGTCTTCCTGTGCTGCCGCGCGGTGGTGCCGGGGATGCTGAAGCGCGGCTATGGGCGCGTGGTCAACATCGCCTCGGTGGCGGGCAAGGAGGGCAATCCCAACGCGCCGGCCTACAGCGCCGCCAAGGCCGGCGTGATCGGCCTCACCAAGTCGCTGGGCAAGGAACTGGCGGGCAAGGGCGTGATCGTCAACTGCGTCACGCCGGCGGCCGCCAAGACCGACATCTTCAAGCAGATGACCCAGGAGCACATCGACTATATGCGCTCGAAAATCCCGATGAACCGCTTCGTCGAGGTCGACGAGATCGCCGCCCTGGTCGCCTGGCTCGCCTCGCCGGACTGCTCGTTCACGACCGGCGGCGTGTTCGACATCTCCGGCGGGCGCGCGACCTACTGAGCAGCAGCGCTCCGCCGCCGCCCGCGGCGTACGCGTGCGGGCCCGGCATCGAAGCTTCCCCAGCGCGCGTCCGGCACCGAATCCCCGGCGACCAGCCCGGCCGGCAAGCCGGCGCGCACGCGTGCATCCACCTCCGCCGGCAGCGCATGCGGATTGGGCCGCGACAGCAGCCGCTTGGCCCGGGCCAGCGCGCGGGCATGCGCGTCGGTGCCGCCCTGGTCGCGCCACAGCGCGCGCCGCTCGCGGTCGGCCACCGTCGGCAGGAGGGCGGCGGTCTTCATGCCCGCCACCGTGTTCGGGCTGGCCACGTACATGCCGGCCGGACCGGCCGCGCGGATCTCGTCCAGCGTGGCGCCGACGTCGCCCAGCGCCAGGTGCTGGCGGAAGCGCTTCAGCATCTGCGCGATCTCGTTGTCGATCACGAGCTGCCCGAAGTCGAACGCCATCAGCGCGTCGAGCAGGCCGCCCATCACGATGAAGTCGATGCCCGCCGCCGCCGCCAGGGCCGGCGACATCGCCTTCTCGTAGCCGGCCTGGGCGTCGCTCAGCTTCGAATTGGTGAGGCCGAGATACGATCCGGCCGGCACGTCGTAGAAGCGCGCCATCTGGGTCAGTGCCATCGCCAGGATGCCGGTCTCCACGCCCCCGGCCGCGTAGGCGCCCGAACGCATGTCGCCGACCACCGGCAGGTGGTTGTATATCAGCGGCGTGCCCAGCCGCGACATCTGCGCCAGCACCGCCGCGGCCAGCCATTCGGCGTTGCTCTGCACCAGCATGCCGGCCATCGACAGCGGCGCGCTGATGCCGCCGATCGGCGCCAGCGTGCCATAGGCCGGCAGCCCCTCCTCGGCGTAGAACATCAGCATCTCGGTGGAGTCGAAATCCATCGTCAGCGGCGAGACGATCGCGCAGTAGCCGAAGGTGATGAACGGCCGGCGGCGGAACGCCGCCTCGTCGCCGGCGATCAGCGCGCCCAGCTGCAGCACCTGGCGCGCCTCGCGCGCGTCGATCACCGAGGTCCGCACCGGCTTGGCGCAGTTCTTCAGCGCCGGATAGAAGCGCGACAGGCTGAACTGCCCGGCCGGCGCGTCGTCGGCCAGGACGGAGATCGAGAACACGTCGATGCCGTCCAGCAGGTTGACCAAGTGCCCGATGCGCGCGATGTCGTCGGAGCGCGAGCGGCGTTCCTCGCCGCTGTCGGGATCGATCAGGTCGGGAGCCGAGCTGGCGGTCGCCACGACCAGCGCATCGTCGGGGATCGTCCTGCTGTAGCGCTCGTCGCGGGCATGGAAGGTGAAGCGCGGCGGGATCGCGGTGCGGAACTCCTCGACCACGGCGCGCGGGAACCGCACGATCTCGCTGTCGCTTGTTGTCCTGCAGCCGAAATGCGCGAACCGCTCGCGCGCCTTGCGGTTGCGCACCAGGAGCCCGACCTCTTCCAGCGCGTCGAGCGAGCGCTCGTGGATGCGCCGGACCTGTTCTGCCGTCAGCAACTCGGCATGGCGCGCGATCATGTCCCCTCCGACCTCAGAGGCTTCAATCTGACGACGGCGGTGGGAGCGCCGCAAGCATTGCGGCGAGGGTCCAGGTGCGACGGATCAGCGCGACACGAAGGGCGGGACCGGCCTGCGCCGGTCAGCCCCAGGCATAGGCATGCATGCCCAGATTGCCGTGGCTGAAGCTCGCATGCAGGCGGCGTCCCGCCGCCGCGCCACCCGCGCCCATCGCCGCGAACAGCGGCAGGAAGTGCTCGTCGGTGGGATGGGCCATGACCCCGCCGGGACCGCGGTCGCGGTAGTGGATCAGGTCATCGACGGCGCCTTCGGCGACCTTGCCATCCAGCCAATCGGCAAAGCCGGTAGCCCAGGCGTCGGGCCGGTCGCCGCCCCAGCGCAAGGCGCGCAGGTTGTGGATCGCACTGCCGCTGCCAAGCACCAGCACGCCTTCGTCGCGCAAGGGCGCCAGCGCGCGCCCGACGGCAAGGTGGTGCGCGGGATCGCGATGCGGCTGCACCGAGAGCTGCAGCACCGGCACGTCCGCCTGCGGATACATCAGCCTCATCGGAACCCAGGCGCCGTGGTCGAGCCCGCGCTGCGGATCGATCGCGCAGTCGATTCCGGCCCGGTCGAGCGCCGTCTTCGTGCGCATGGCAAGGTCGGGCGCGCCCGGCGCTGCGTAGCGCAGCGCGTAGAGCTCGCGCGGAAAGCCGTAGAAATCGTGGATGGTTTCGGGACGTTCGGCCGCGGACACCGCGGGGGCGTCGGTTTCCCAATGCGCCGAGACGCACAGCACGGCCTTGGGCCGGCCCAACCGCCGGCCGAAGTCGGACAGGAAGTCGACCGCCGGACCGCCTTCCAGCAGCAACGTCGGCGCGCCATGCGACACGAAAGCCGCCGGCGGAAGGCCGGCGCCGGGGACGCTCATCGCTTGCCCAGGCCCTCGATGAACTCGATCTGCCACGTCATATCGGCCTGACTGAGCGGAAACTCAACCCCCTGGTGCGCGTGCAGCACCTGCTGGGGCGGAATGCCGGCCATGCGCATCTGCAACTGCGTGGCCAAGCGCATGGTGAAGCCGCATTTCCACGCCAGCGCCACGACGCCCCTGGCGCTGCGCAGGGTGAACAAATGCTCGATGGTGCGCTGGTTGATGCCCGAGCGGATCGACAGCGCGGCCAGCGCGAAGGGCCGTTCGCCGGTATTGACGGCGCGCAGCACGGCATCCTCGTCCAGCTCGCCCTTCTCGTGCATGCTCCGGGCGCGATCCAGCATCGTCGCGCCATCCGCCCGCTTCGCTTCGGCGCCCGGCTCGGCCTTGGCCGCGTCCAGGCGCTTTTCGACCTCGGCGGCGACCGCACGCGCCGTCGCGGGGTCGAGGTCGCTGCGGCGGCGCAACGT
The DNA here is from genome assembly GCA_964393375.1 of uncultured Rhodospirillaceae bacterium. Classification (GTDB taxonomy): domain Bacteria; phylum Pseudomonadota; class Alphaproteobacteria; order JAEULC01; family JAEULC01; genus JAEULC01. The sequence goes on along the minus strand of CAYMTM010000043.1, from coordinate 19,284 downwards.
CTCCAGCAGCGAATCGGCGACGAAGCGCGCGATGCGCTTGGCCATGCCGGGCGGCAGCAAGGGGCGGCGCACGAGCGGCTCGTGCCAGGATTCGTGCTGCGGCGCCTGGTCGACGATACGGTTCAGCGTTTCCTCGCGGATCTGCGCGCTGGCATTGCCGAGCAGGGCCGCAACGGCCTCGACATCGCCGCGCTCGACGATGGCGTCCGCCACGCGGCCGCCGACGCCGCGGCGGCGCGAGATGGCGCTGAGCGCGCCGACCGCGGGGCTGGCGGCGATGATCTCGATCAGCTCGTCTTCCGACAGCAGCGGCGAGAATTCCAGGACCGGCGCGGCGACGCTTACCTCGGCGTCGCGCGCCAGCATGCCGATCACCTCGGCCGGCGCATGCGCCACGTCCTTCAAGGCCTCGGCCAGGATGCGGCGCACATGCGTGGCCTGGTCGCGCGCGAGCTTCTCCAGCACCTGGACCGTGGTGCGATAGACCGAGTCCTGCTCGCCCTGGGTCAGATGCGGCAGGACGCGTGCGATTTTCGCCGCCAGGCTTTCGCGCACGCTCTGGTCAGTGTCGCCGGCCAGCACCAAGTCGGCCTGGCGCGGCGTCGCGGGATTGGAGGCGATCGCGCGTCGCACCTCGACCGCCGGATCGGCGGCAAGGTAGTAGAGGATCTCCGGACGCGCGGACTGCGACTCGGCCAGGCGGCGGCGATCCGCCGTGTGTTCGCTGCGCGCCAGGCGCTTGGCCTCGTCATAGGCCCGGCGCTCGCGGTCCTCCGGCGCTTCTGCCTGCTTGGCGGCGTGGCTCACGCGGCCCTCACGGTCTCTTCCTGCGGCGCCGCCAGCATGACCTGTCCCTTGCCGCCGTGCTTGCCGCGATACATCGCCGCGTCCGCGCGCGTCACCAGGGATTGCGCGGTCTCGCCGCTCGCGGGGTCGAGCACGGCCACGCCGACCGACAGGCCGAGGCGCGCCTTCGGGTCGACATCGAAACCGGCCAGCATCTCGGCATCGGCCAGCAGGCGACCCGCCCGCGCCTCGGCCTCCGGCGCGTCAGCCCGGGCGAGCCATAGGGCGAATTCGTCCCCGCCGACCCGCGCCACCAGGTCGTCGGCACCCGCTATGCGGCGCAACAGGACGGCGACGGCCTTCAGCACCGCGTCGCCGCGGTCGTGGCCGGCGCGGTCGTTGACCTGCTTGAAATTGTCCAGGTCGACGAACAGCAGCGCGCCGCCCTGCGCGGCCGCCGCCGCCGCGGCCACGCACCGCTCCAGGCGCTCGGCGAAGGCGCGGCGGTTGAGAAGTTCGGTCAGGGGGTCGGTCGCCGACAGGCGCTCCAGCATCTCGCGCTCGGCGATCTCGGCCAGCGCGACGCCCAGCTGATCCGACACCTTGGCAAGCAAGGCGCGGTCGGCCTGGGTCCAGGATGGCGCGTCCGGCATGCGCCACAGCACGATCTTGCCGTTGACGTCGCGGCGGTAGCGGGCTTCGGCGGCGATCATCGGCACGGTGCCGTCGCCCACCGGCTGCTGCGGGTCGAACCCGGCAAGGCTCCGGTCGTCGTGGCCGGGCGGCGGCGCGCCGATGGCGACGCAGGCCGCAAGCGATCCGTCGGCATGGGCGCGGTAGAGCCTGCATCCCGCCGCCGAAAGGGCGGGCATGGTGGCGGCGCAGGCCGACTCCAGGATCGCCCCCGGCTCGATCGCCTCGCGCATCGCCGCCAGGATGTGGCCCAGCACGCTGGCGCCCTGCAGCGCCTGCGCCAGGTCCGCCTCGCGCAGGCGCTCTTCGGTCACGTCGCGGCACATGCCGCGGGTGCCGATGCGCCGCCCCTCGGGGTCGAACACGGGCCGCGCTACGGTCGTCAGGCAGCGCGGGCGACGATCGGCGTCGGTGGCCCAGAACTCGGTGCCCTCCACCGGCTCCGCCGCGTCGAACGGCAGCGGGCCGCCGGCGGTGTCGGGGTCGATCATGAACTCGGCCGGGCGGCGGCCGATCATGCCGCGCGCGGGAAAGCCCAGCACCGTCTCCGGGCTGGCGAACACGAAGGCGCCCTCGGCGTCGGTTTCCCAGGCGAAGTCGCTCGACATCTTCACCAGGTCGCGGAAGCGCTGGCGGGAATCGATCAGCGCGTCGCGCAGATGCTGTTCCATCGTCGCCTCGCGCGCCAGCACCACGGCCAGGCACCCGTCGTCGACGAGAGAGGTGGAAAGATCGAACCAGCGCGCCTGGCCGGCGATGGCGATCTTTACGCGCGCCCGCGCGCTGCGCGCGATCGAGCGCGCCGCTTCGGGCGCAAGCGCCTGGGCGATCTCCGCAGCCGGCCGGTTGTGCGCCACCAGGTTCCCGTCGCGATCGACCAGCAGTGCGGGCTCGGTCAGCACGGCCAGCATCGCGGCCCAATGCTCCGCGCGGGGTGCATCGAGAGGCGGCGCCGGGGCTTCACCGGGCGCGGGAACGGGCCGTGACATGGGCATACGGTCCAAGCTCGCCACCTTCCGACGGATTCGCGGAATCTAGGAAGGGACCGCTTAACCAGGCGTAAAGACCTATGGAATCCGGGGTTTAGACCGGGGCTTGCTCGCCTTGGCCGGGCGTGCCAGTTCTACCCCATGGCCATCGTCGCGAAGGCGCGCCCGCCGGGGCTCGGACATATAGACACCTGGGTGTTCGACCTGGACAACACCCTCTATCCCGCAGCGTGCAACCTGTTTCACCAAGTAGATCAACGCATTGGAGCATTCGTGGCCAATCTCCTCGGACTGCCGGCGGACCAGGCGCGGGTGGTCCAGAAGGGCTACCTCGCCAAGTACGGCACCACGCTGCGCGGGTTGATGGTCGAGCATCGGCTCGACCCGACCGCGTACCTGAACTTCGTGCACGACATCGACGTGACGCCGATCCCGCCCAATCCCCGCCTGGACGAAACGTTGGGCCGCTTGCCCGGGCGCAAGCTGGTCTTCACCAACGGCACGGTCCGCCATGCCGAACGCGTGATGGAGCGCCTGGGGGTCGCCCGGCATTTCGAGGCGATCTTCGACATCCACGCGGCCGACTACGTGCCCAAGCCCGAGCCGGTGGTCTATGACCAGCTCATAAGCCGCCATGCGATCGAGCCGCGCGCGGCAATCCTGTTCGAGGACATCGCGCGCAACCTGAAGCCCGCGCACGACCTGGGCATGACGACGGCCTGGGTCAGGGTCGGCTGGGCCTGGGCGCAGCCGGGCGATGGGGCCGAACATGTGCACCACGTGATCGACGACCTGACGCAGTGGCTGGCCGATACCGCCGCCCTGCACGCGCGGCAGCCAGGACGGCCGCGCAATTGACACGCCCCGGCGGCCGCCGCATTGTCCCGGCCCTTCCGAATCGCATCCTGCATCCTGGGACTACGACATGAGCAGCGCGCGCCCCGACCCGCAATCGCTCCAGGCGACGATCGACCAGGCCTGGAAGAAGCGCGAGGCGATCAGCACCGCCACCACCGGCCCGGTGCGCGCGGCGGTCGAAGCGGCGCTGGCCGCGCTCGACTCGGGCGAAATGCGCGTGGCCGAGAAGAAAGACGGCCAATGGGTCGTCAACCAGTGGCTGAAGAAGGCCGTGCTGCTGTCCTTCCGCCTGACCGACATGGCGCCGATCGAAGGCGCGCCGGGCGGGGCCAGCTGGTTCGACAAGGTGCCGTCCAAGTTCGCGGGCTGGGGCGAGAACCGCTTCCGCGCGGCCGGCTTCCGCGCCGTGCCGGGATCGGTGGTGCGCCATTCCGCCTATATCGCGCCCAACGTGGTGCTGATGCCGAGCTTCGTGAACCTGGGCGCACATGTCGGCGCCGGCACGATGGTGGACACCTGGGCCACGGTCGGCTCCTGCGCACAGATCGGCAGGAACTGCCACCTCTCGGGCGGCGTGGGCATCGGCGGCGTGCTGGAGCCCCTGCAGGCCAATCCCGTGATCATCGAGGACAACTGCTTCATCGGCGCGCGCTCCGAGGTGGTGGAAGGCGTGGTGATCGAGGAAGGCTCGGTCTTGTCGATGGGCGTGTTCATCAGCGCCACGACCAAGATCGTCGAGCGGGACACCGGCAAGATCATGTACGGACGTGTTCCTGCCTATTCGGTGGTCGTGCCGGGATCGCTGCCCGGCAAGAACCTGCCCGATGGCAGCCCCGGCCCGTCGCTCTATTGCGCGGTGATCGTCAAGCGCGTGGACGCCCAGACCCGCGCCAAGACTGCGATCAACGAATTGCTGCGAGACTGATGTTGCGGACTCACCCTTCGACAGGCTCAGGGTGAGGCCGCTTGCCTTGACGAATACCGTTCTACCTCATCCTGAGCTTGTCGAAGGATGAGGCTCGCGGAAGGATCGCCTTCGCCATGAACGCACCGATCCAGTCCACGCTCCCCGCCGACGCGCTGGAACTGGCGCAAGCGCTGATCCGCTGCCCCAGCGTGACCCCGGCGGACGCCGGGGCGCTCGACGTGCTGGAAGCCGCGCTGAAGCCGCTCGGCTTCGAGTGCCATCGCTTGGCCTTCCAGGACCCGGGCACCGATCGCGTCGACAATCTCTACGCGCGCATCGGCGCCAAGGGCCGGAACTTCTGCTATGCCGGCCATACCGACGTGGTGCCGCCGGGGGACCGTGCGCGCTGGTCGGTCGACCCGTTCGGCGCGGTGGTGAAGGACGGCTATCTGTGGGGCCGCGGCGCGTCGGACATGAAGGCGGCGATCGCCTGCTTCGTGTCGGCGCTCGGCGGGTTCCTCAAGGACCGCGGGCCGGACTTCGGCGGCTCGATCAGCCTGCTCATCACCGGCGACGAGGAGGGGCCCGCGATCAACGGCACGGTCAAGGTGCTGGAATGGCTGGAGGCGCGCGGGGAAAAACTCGATTCCTGCATCGTGGGCGAACCCAGCAATCCCGACCACGTGGGCGAGATGGCGAAGATCGGGCGGCGCGGCGCGATGACCGGCTACCTGACCGTGCACGGCGTGCAGGGTCACACCGCCTATCCGCAGCTCGCCGACAATCCGCTGCACCGCCTGGTGCCGATGATGCAGGCCCTGATCAGCGAGCCGATCGACCAGGGCAACGCGCATTTCCAGCCCACGACCTTGCAGATCGCCACCATCGACGTGGGCAACCCGGTCTCGAACGTGATCCCCGGCGCGGCCAAGGCCACGTTCAACATCCGCTTCTCCAGCGAGCACACCTCGAAGAGCGTCGAAGCCTGGGTGCGCCGGCGCCTGGACAAGGCCTTCGGCGCTCCCGGCCACAACGGCCCGGCGCGCTACGACCTGACCTTCAATGTGTCGGGCGAGAGTTTTCTCACGCCGCCCGGGGCGTTGAGCAAGCTGGTGTGCGAGGCGGTAGCCGGCGTGACCGGCAAGGAACCCGAGCTCAGCACCACCGGCGGCACGTCGGACGCCCGTTTCATCAAGGCGCATTGCCCAGTCTGCGAGTTCGGCATGACCAACGCCACCGCGCACAAATTCGACGAGCGCTGTTCACTCGCCGACATGGCGCGGCTGGTGGGCATCTACCGCAACATGCTCGACCGCTATTTCGCGTAAGCGCCAGTGGCCCCCAGCGCCGCCCAGGCAAGGCAATACCTCTGGGGCGCGTGGCGCCTGTTCCGCTTCGACGCAGGTGGCGCTGCGCTGCTCGACCGCACGCCCGAGGGGTTCTGGCAGTCCTTCTGGTGCGCGGCGCTGATCGCGCCGCCCTACGTGCTGCTTTTGGTCTTGCGCGGGGACGCCGAGGCGGAGATGCAGGCGCGCGCGGGCATGGCGGCGGCGAACCAACCGCTCTGGCGCATCGCGGCGGTCGAGACCATCGCCTACGTGATCGGCTGGGTCGCCTTTCCGCTGGTGATGGCCTACCTCGTGCCGCTCATCGATCGCGCCGGGCGCTACTATGGATATTTCGCCGCCTACAACTGGTGCGCCGCGCCGCAGGTGGCGCTGATGGTCGCGGTGGCCGCGCTGCGTACCACCGGCCTCTTCCCCGGCGCGCTGATAGGCGCGATCGAGATTGCGGCGCTGGTCTATGCGCTGGGCGTGTTGTGGTTCCTCGCCCGCAACCTGCTCGACGTCAACCACGGCACCGCGGCCCTGATCGTGGTGATCGACTTCCTGCTCAACCAGCTCATCTACGGCGTCGGCCGGGCGATGTTGGGGTAGGGGCGCACAGACCGCAATCGAAACGTGTACTTTTCACAGAAGTTGATATAAAAGTAGACATACGACAGCGGCGCTCCGAGGTGGGTATGGGCGCACAACAGGCAACGGATCCCGGCACCGTCGCGACGTTGCGGCAATTGATCGTTGTATTCAGGACCGCCCTGAAAGGCGACCCGGCAGTCCTATTCGAGGCGATCAAGGCGTTCGTTCTCGCGCTGCGGGCCCACGCGCTCTACGCCGTGCTGGCCTCGGCCGCCTTGCTTGCCCTGTTCTCCTTGATGCAACTCTTCAAGCTGACCGGGCCGGGCGATTTCTTCCCGGTCCTGCAGGCCGCGCAATGGGGCGAATTGGCCCTGGCGGCGGTTTCAGCCGAAGTTCTGGTGAAGTTCGCCTTGGCATTGATCGCATCGCTGCTGGCGGGATATGTGGTCTATGCCCTGTATGTGGTTGGCGGCATGCTGGCGGGCCTGCTTGTCTACGTCGCCGATCGGCTTGGCGCTGTGGTGTTCCGTCTGCTGGACTGCGCCGATCTCCTGCGTGCGGGCTACTATCGTTTCACTTGGACGCACAGCCTCGCCCATCGCCTGAACAATTGGGCTCAGGGAGAGCGGCACGTGACGCAAGCAGTTGTCGCCCTTGCGTGCGTATCGTTCGTTGCGATCGGCGCGATTCGAGTCCCTGGAAAGGTATTTGGCATCGAATTGCCCGATCTGGGGCCGCCAACGGTCACGCTCTGCTTTCCCGGCAATCAATGCGACGCCGTCGCGATCAAGCGTCTCATCGAAACACAAGAGATCGTGTTTGGCCTGAAGGCGGACGCCGCGCCATGGTCGTCGGCATGTGAATTGCCTGAGCCGAAGAATACGAACGCGAGAATTGCCCGGTTCGCGCGCAGTGCAATCAAGGCCACAATCCCCGGCGCTGGAGAAGAACAAGCTAAAGTATGCACCGCCATGTTCGGCCGCGGCTACGACCTGAAATGCATTGCCAGCAATGTCGCGGCAATAAAGACAGACCTTGCCAAGCGGTGTCCGGCGCAGCCCGGCCCCGTGACCGACGATGCGGCGGTACGGCGCGACCGCTATGCGCTTGACGTAGGTGTCATCGGCCTGCTTGGTGGCATCAACGACGGCCTCAACGGATTGCGCGCGGCGCTCGACGCGCGCATCAATGCACCGTTGCCCTCACGCCCGGATGTCGAGGCCTTGGAGCGCAAGCTCGATGCGCTCGTCACGCTGGCCGAGGAGAGCCCAGCCGTTCCGTTGCTGAACAGCCTGAACCTTGGGCTGATTGGGCTTCGCCGGGAGCTTGGTGACCGGCAATCAGACCCGAGGATCTTCAGGGCGCAGGTGGAAGTCTTGAAGAAACGCCTGGAGAATGATCACGACGCAATTCCGAAGGCCCTGGACCCTCCCCTCGACATGTCGCAGCTGGTCGGCGCAGGCAAGGGCGCGCTGATTCTGCGATTCTCGGGCGGGTCCGGGGCATCCGTGAACACGCCATTCGATTTCACGGTCCGGATGACCCGCGAAGACGCACCGGCGGCGCAACCGCCATTTCACTACGTCGTCTACGTGCAAACGCCGCAGAGAGAGCAGGCACAGGCCGAGCTTTCCTGCGATCCCAAGCCGTTCGAAGGCTTGGAGATCGCGTTTGCGCGAGGCTCAAGCGCATTCGAGCCCAACCGCAAGATGCGATCGGGCGCGGCCGCGGAGGGTCCGAGCAATGCACAAATGCTGAGCCGCATCATCGAGGCCTTTGGCATTACTCCCGACAACGCCTTGCCGATCGACATCAGCCCGGCGCCTATCTCCCACTACGTTCTCCTCGGCGAGGCCAGTGCCGAAGGGCCACCGGGAAGGAACTTCGAGTTGTCCCAAATGCGCGCCAGCACGGTCTGTCGGGAGATAAAGCGGAGCTTGGCGCCCGGAAAGAAGGTGGACTGCGACGAGCCCATTGCGGGTTCAGTCTACAGCCAGGGCTCCGGCTCACGCGACCGGCTACGGCTTGTCGCGGTTCCGCTTGGCGAGGGCCACGCCTATTGGCAGGACGATCCGGGTTCGACCGACCGGCGCCGGGTCCGCGTGGTGGCATGCCATCGTCCCGCGATAAGTTCTCAGTACCCCACCTCCACCAAGTAGAGTCCCTCCGCCGGCGCGGTCGGGCCGCCCTTGGCGCGGTCGGCGGCTGCCAGCGCCTTCGCCACGTCGGCCTTCGTCCACTTGCCGCGGCCGACCAGCGCCAGCGTGCCCACCATATTGCGCACCTGGTGGTGCAGAAACGAGCGGGCGCGGGCGGTCACCTCGATTTCCTCGCCCGAACGGCGCACGTCGAGCTGGTCGAGCGTCTTGACCGGCGACTTGGCCTGGCAGAGCGCGGCGCGGAACGTCGAGAAGTCGTGGCGGCCGACCAGCACCTGGGCCGCGTCATGCATCGCCGCGGCGTCAAGTTCCGCCTGCACGTGCCAGGCACGCCCCTGGTCGAGCGCCAGCGGCGCGCGGCGGTTGACGATACGATAGCGATAGATCCGCGACCGGGCCGACAGCCGCGCGTGGAAGTTCGCCGCCGCCTCCTCGACCGCCAGAACGGCAATGCGCCGGGGCTTCAGGTGGTGATTCACCGCCTCGCGCACCACGCGCGCGGTCGTGGCCTTCCTGAGGTCGACATGTGCCACCTGGCCCAGGGCGTGCACACCGGCGTCGGTGCGGCCGGCGCCCCAGACCGTCACGTCCTCGCCGCAGAACGCCAGGATCGCCTCCTCCAGCGCCTGCTGGACCGACGGCCCGTTGTCCTGGCGCTGCCAGCCGACGAAGCCGCCGCCGTCGTACTCGATCGTGAGCTTGTAGCGGGTCACGGCAGCACGGTGCCCCGCGGTATGCCGCGGCCGCGCAGGAAGGCAGCCGTGTCCATCGCCGCCTTGCCGCCGCGCTGGACGATCGTGGGGCGCAGCGCAGCCTTGCCGCAGGCGATCGCCAGGCTTTCGTCCAGCACCGTGCCGGGCCTGCCGTCGCCGTCCGTCGCCTCGGCCGCCAGCACGCGCACGCGCTCGGGCGTACCGTTGCCCGCCGCCGGCAGTTCGAACCAGGCGCCCGGATGGGGGGCGAAGGCGCGCACGACCAGCGCCAGTTCGTCGGCTGATTTGCGCCAGTCCAGCCGCGTCTCCGCCTTGTCCACTTTCGCCGCGTAGGTAATGCCGTCCGGCGGCTGCGGCGTCGCCCTCAGGCCGCCGACTTCGAGCTTCGCCAGCGCCTCGACGATCATCCGCGCGCCCAGCGCAGCCAGCTTGTCGTGCAGACTGCCGCCGGTGTCCTCGGGCGCGATCGTCACGGCTTCCTGCAGCAGCATCGGCCCGGTGTCGAGGCCCGGGTCCATCTGCATGATGGTCACGCCCGTCTCGTGGTCGCCCGCCAGGATGGCGCGCTGGATCGGCGCCGCGCCGCGCCAGCGCGGCAACAGCGAGGCATGGATATTGAGACACCCGCGCTTGGGCGCATCCAGCACGGATTTGGGCAGAATCAGCCCGTAGGCGACGACGATGCCCGCGTCGAGCTTCAGCGCCGCGAAGTCGTTCTGGATCGCCTTGTCCATCAGCGACACGGGATGGGCGACCGGGATGCCCAGCGCCTTCGCCGCGCGATGCACGGCCGAGGGGCGCTCGCCGTAACCGCGGCCCGCCGGGCGCGGCGGCTGGGTATAGACGCGCACCATGTCGTGGCCGGCCCGCACCAGGGCGTTCAGTGCGGGTACGGCGAAATCGGGCGTGCCGAAGAAGGCGAGGCGGAGCGTCATGGCGGCGGCACAGTAGCATGACTGCGCCGTTGCTCAGGACCGCAGCCAAGGATGATGGCTACGCTTCTTCCAGCGCCCTGGCTTTCTTGGCCTTCAGGAGCTTGCGCAGGATCATGTTGCGCTTCAGCGCCGAGATGTGGTCGACGAACAGGATGCCGTCGAGATGGTCCATCTCGTGCTGCACGCAGGTCGACAGCAGACCCTCGGCGCGCAACTCGCGCAGCGTATCGTCGCGGTCGCGGTAGCGCACGACCACCCATTTGGGGCGGACCACCTCGGCATAGTGCTGGGGCAGCGACAGGCACCCCTCCTCGTAGGCGAAGTCCTCCTCCGACGCCTCGACGATCTCCGGGTCGGCCATCGTCAGGGGCCGCTTGGCTTCGCCCTCCTTGGCGATGTCCAGCACGAGGACGCGCTTCAGGACGCCCACCTGCGGTGCGGCAAGCCCGATGCCGGGAGCGGCGTACATCGTCTCCAGCATGTCGTCCATCAGCCGGCGCACCTCGGCATCGACGCGCCGGACCGGCGCGCTCTTCTGCTTCAGGCGCGAATCGGGGGCCACGATGATGGGCAGGATCGCCATGCCAAGTCGCCGAAAAATCCGGGTGAAACCACCGTCGAGATAGGGCTTTGGCCCCAAAGGGTCAAGGCGGGGCGGGCGGGGTCCGCGCCTGTGCTAGACTGCCATGCAGGCCGGTCATGACCCTTACCACCCTGGAACTCCTGCTTGTCGTGGCCCTCGCGCTCGCCCTCGGCGTGGCGGCGGCGCTTGCCCTGGCGCGCCGCGGGGGCGCGGCGGAAGGAGCCCTGGGCGCCGATCTGGCCGGGCGGCTCGACCAGATGGCGAGGACCCAGGAGGCGGCCAAGGCCGAGCTTGCCCGCCAGCTCCAGGAGCAGGAGCGCGCGCTCGGCGAAGCGGTTGCCAAGCGCCTGGCCGAGCTCTCGGGCAAGGTCGGCGAGTCGCTCGACAAGTCGGCCAAGGAGACCGCCTCGACCGTGACGCAGCTGCGCGAGCGGCTGATCAAGATCGACGAGGCGCAGAAATCGCTGTCCGATCTGTCGGGCCATGTCGTGGGCCTGCGCGACATCCTGTCGAACAAGCAGGCGCGCGGCGCCTTCGGCGAGGTGATGCTGGAGGACCTGGTGCGCCAGGTCCTGCCGCCCTCGGCCTACGAATTCCAGGCGACCTTGAGCGAGGGGAAGCGCGCCGACTGTCTGCTCAAGCTGCCCAATCCGCCCGGGCCGATCGTGGTCGATTCGAAATTTCCGCTCGAGGCCTGGCGGGCGATGGCGGGCGCGGGGGACGAAGCCCAGCGCAAACAGGCGCAGCGCGCCTTCGTCATCGCCATCCAGAAGCACATCATGGACATCAGGGACCGCTACATCGTGCCGGGCGAGACGGCCGAGGCGGCGCTGATGTTCCTGCCGAGCGAGGCGATCTATGCCGAGTTGCACGCCAATCACGACGAGCTGGTGCAGCAGTCCTACCGCGCGCGGGTGTTCATCGTCTCGCCCACCACCTTGTGGGCGACGCTCAACACGGTCCGCGCGGTGCTGAAGGACGTGCGCGTGCGCGAACAGGCGCACCTGATCCAGGCCGAGGTCGGCAAGCTGATGGATGACGTGGAGCGTCTCGACGACCGGGTCGGCAATCTGCAGAAGCACTTCCAGCAGGCCGATAAGGACATCCGCGAGATCCGCATCTCGGCCGACAAGGTGACGAGCCGCGCCGGGCGCATCAAGGATGCCGAGCTGGGCGAGGGGCGCGACGAGCTTGCCGCGCTGGCCGGTCCGGCCGCGCGCGACCTATGATCGAAGGCGCAGGATAGGGGGAGGGCGAATTGGACATGGGCGCATTCTCGATTTTCGTGCTGATCGTCATTGCCCTGGCGGTCATCGTCATCCTGATGGGCGTCAAGTCGGTGCCGCAGGGCACCGAGTGGACGGTCGAACGCTTCGGACGCTACACCGGCACGCTTCGACCCGGCCTCAACCTGATCGTCCCGTTCATCGACCGCATCGGCAACAAGGTCAACATGATGGAGCGGGTGCTGGACGTGCCGACCCAGGAGGTCATCACCCGCGACAACGCGATGGTCAGCGTCGACGGGGTGGTGTTCTTCCAGGTGCTCGACGCGGCCAAGGCCAGCTACGAGGTCAATTTCCTTGAGAATGCGATCCTGAACCTCACCATGACCAATGTCCGCACCGTCATGGGCTCGATGGACCTGGACGAGCTGCTCTCCCAGCGCGACAAGATCAACGCCAAGCTCCTGGGCGTGGTAGACACCGCGACCGAGCCGTGGGGCGTCAAGATCACCCGCATCGAGATCAAGGACATCACGCCGCCCGCCGCGATGGTCGAGGCGATGACGCGCCAGATGAAGGCGGAGCGCGACAAGCGCGCCAACATCCTGGAAGCCGAGGGCGTGCGCCAGGCGCAGATCCTGAAGGCGGAGGGCGAGAAGCAGTCGGCGATCCTGGCGGCGGAGGGCCGGCGCGAATCGGCTTTCCGCGACGCCGAGGCGCGCGAGCGCACGGCCGAGGCCGAGGCCAAGGCGACCGCGATGGTCTCCGAGGCGATCGCCAAGGGCAACCTCCAGGCCGTCAACTATTTCATCGCCCAGAAATACGTCGATGCGCTCGCCAGGATCGGCTCGGCGAACAATCAGAAAGTGGTGTTCCTGCCGCTCGAGGCGACCGGCGTGATCGGTTCGATCGGCGGCATCGCCGAGTTGGCGAAGCAGGCGAGCGGCATCGGCGGTCCGCCGGGTGGCGGCGGGGCGGCTGCACGCGGGCCGTGGGAACAGCGATGAACGAGCTGCTGTTCTGGCACTGGTGGATCCTCGCGGCCATCCTGATGGTGCTCGAGATCGTGGTACCCGGCGTATTCCTGCTGTGGCTGGGCATCGCCGCCGCGATCACCGGCCTCATCGCCTATGCCGTGCCGGGCTTGGCTTGGCAGTGGGAAGGGCTGATCTTCGCGGTCCTCTCGATCGTCATCGTGTGGGCCTGGCGCGCCTATCTAAAGCGCCATCCGACCGAGACCGAACTGCCGACGCTCAATCGAAGGGGCGAGCAGTATGTCGGCCGCCGGCTGACGCTCGATCAGCCGATCGTGGACGGCAGGGGCCAGATCAAGGTGGACGATTCGACCTGGCGCGTCGAGGGCGCCGACCTGCCCGCCGGCACCCACGTGATCGTCAAGGGCGTGCGCGGCACGATCCTGCTGGTCGAACGGGCCGCTTGACCGACGCCAAGGCGCTGGCCGCCGCCGAGGCGGCGCTCCAGTCAGGCGATCGCGACGAGGCGCGCCGGCGCTACGCCAAGATGGCCGCCGGCCCCGGCGGACCGGACATCCAGGCGCGGCTCGCCGCCATCGCGCACGCCCTCGGCCTCGCCGACGCCGCAGTCCGGCACATGGAACGCGCGGTCAAGGCCAGGCCCGGCGACGCGGCGCTGGTTGGCAATCTGGGGGCGCTGCTCAACGCCGCCGGACGGCTCGACGAGGCCCGCATCCAGCTCGAGCGCGCCATCAAGCTCAAGCCGGACTTCGCGGCGGCCCACTACAACCTCGGCATCGTGCTGGCGCGGCTGGGCGATCCCAATGCAGCCGCCGCCTCGTACCAGCGCGCCATAGCCATCGACCCGCGCCACGCCGGCGCGCATCTGAATCTCGCCAACCTGCTGAGCGACGCCAGGCTCTATGCCGATGCGGTCAGGCACTACCGTCTGTCGCTCGCCGCGCGGCCGCAAGCCGCGGCCCTGGTAGGGCTCGGCAATACGCTGAAGGAACAAGGCTACTGGCGCGAAGCGCGCCAGGCCTACGAGCAGGCGCTGGCGCTGCGTCCCAGCGACGGGTTGCGTATCAAGGCCGCGACCGTGCTGCCGCTGGTGCCGGAATCCGAGCAGGAGATCGAACAGTCCCGCGCCGCCTTCGCGCAAGGGGTCGAGGTGCTGTCGCGGCAGACCCTGCGCATCGCCGACCCGGTGCGCGAGGTCGGCTCGACGCATTTCGCGCTCGCCTACCAGGGCGGCAACGACAGGGACATCGCCGTCGCGACCGCCCGGCTGTTCGCCGCCGCCTGCCTGGACCTCGAATATGTCGCGCCGCATTGCCGCGAGGGCACCATAACCCCGGGCGGCCGCCTGCGGGTCGGGTTCTGTTCGCGGTTCCTGCGCGACCATTCGATCGGCCGACTGATGCTGAACCTGATCCGGCATATGGCGACGACCGGGCGTTACGAGGTATTCGTCTTCACGTTCCCGCAGCCGAGCGACGCGGTGTGGGAGGAAATCGCCCGCCACGCCGCGGAGGCGGTACGCATTCCGGCGGAGCTGGCGGAAGCACGCACGATGATAGCGGCGCGCCGACTCGACGTGCTGGTCTATCCGGATATCGGCATGGAGCCGATGACCTATTTCCTGGCCTTCGCGCGCCTGGCGCCGGTGCAATGCGTGACCTGGGGTCATCCCGTCACGACGGGGATTGCCAGGGTCGACCATTTCCTGAGCTGCGCCGCAGCCGAGCCGCCGGATGGCGACCAGCACTACAGCGAGAAACTGGTGCGGCTCGGCGGCCTGCCGATGTCCTATCGCCGGCCGTCACGGCCCGCGCCGATGAAGGATCGCGCGGCATTCGGGCTGCCGGCGGATGCGAATCTCTATTTCTGCGCCCAGAACCTGTTCAAGATCCATCCCGAACTGGACCGGCCCTTCGCCGAAATCCTGGCGCGCGATCCCAAGGGGCGCCTGCTGCTGCTGCACGGCAGCGATCCGCATTGGGCCGAACTGCTGATGCAGCGCTGGCGGCCGGCGATGGGCGAGGCGCTCGACCGCGTGATCGTCCTGCCGCGCCAGAGCCACGCCGACTACATGAACCTGCTGGCGCTCAGCGACGTCAGCCTGGACAGCCTGCCGTTCAGCGGCGGCAATACGACCTACCAGGCGCTCGCCATGGGAACCCCGGTCGTGACCCTGCCTGGAAGATTCCTGCGCGGACGGCTGTCGCTGGCGATCTACGCCAAGGCCGGCATCATGGACCTCGTCGCCAAGGACGCCGGCGACTACGTTGAGCTGGCGCTGCGCGCCGCCAACGACCGCGCTTGGCGCGCCGGCATCATGGCGCGGATCGAGGCCGCCTCCGGCGTGATCTTCGATGACCGCGAATACCTGATGGACGTCGAGCGCTTCCTGGCGCAGCTCTCGATCGCTTAGGCGTCACTTCCTCCGCTTGCGCAACAGCACCGCCGCGCAAATCAGCACCAGTGCGCCCAGCGTCACGAACATCGTGCCGAGACTGCCGGTCTGCCGGGCGAGGAGGGCAAAGGCCAGCGGCGCGACGACCACGCCGAAGAAGGTCACGAACAGCGTCCCGCCTGTGGCGCGTCCGGCCTCGGATGGCGTCGCCAGCCGCGCTACCTCGGCCAGCAGCACCCCGTTCCACCCCGCGCCGGTCGCGCCATAGACCGCAGCCACGACCAAGACGGCCGCCAGCGGCCATTGGCTGGTCCACAGGCCCATCGCCGCGGAGGACACCGCCATGGCAAGCGACAGGTAGCCGAGCAACCGCCGGCTGCTGCCCGGATCGGTCTTGCCCAGGCGATCGGCCAGCCAGCCCCAGACGATGCGCCCGGCGATCCCGAAGCCGAGCGCAACCGAGAGGACGCGCCCCGCCGGCACCAGCCCATAGCCGATCTCCGATGTCAGGTAGGCAACCAGGAACACGGCCAGGCATTGCTGGATGGCGGCAAACACGAAGGAGGTCAGCGCCAGCTCGCGCAAGTCCGCGCGCCCGAGCACGAACCACAGCGGCGCCAGGGCGTTCCCGCGCAGCAGCGGCTCGTTGGGATTGCGGTCGGAATCCAGCCGGCGCCGCGTCGGCTCGATCAGCAGCACCGACACAAAGCACGCCGCCGCCATCGCCAGGGCGGCGCCGCGCCAGCCGAACGCTACGGTCAGCGGCGGCACGGTTGCGCCCGCCAGCGCGCCGCCCAACGGCACGCCGGTCTGCTTGATCGAGAACACCAGCGACATCAGCCGCGGCGGACTGTGGCGCGAGAGGACATGCGAGCTGGCGGGTGTCGACGGGCCGTAGCCCAGGCCCAATAGGAGGGTCGCCAGCGCCAGGATCCACCACTGGCCCAGCACGAACGCGGCGACCGACAGGGCACAGACCACCAGCCCGATCTGGCTGAGGCGGATCGCGCCCAGCCGCGCCACCAGGCCGCCGCCCAGCAACGCCCCGGCCATCGAGCCGACATAGGCGATCGCGGCATACAGGCCAAGAAAGCCCACGCTCAGGCCAAGATCGGCGGCGGCGTCGGGGGCGAACACCGGCAGGGTCAGCATGGCCCAGGAAACGACGGCCTGGATCCACAAGGTGGAGCCCAGCGCCATCGCCACGGCCCGGTAGCCAGTGCTCGTCCCGCCCTCGTCGCGCACGCAAAGCCTCGTTGGGACGGGATTAGACCACGCCCAAATTGCGACGGTCAGCGAATTTTGTGCGATGCATCCATGCGGGAACGCCGGTCATTGGCACGGCCCGGCGGTTGCGGTTAATCTGGCCTGCGCATGCGCCGCCGACGCAACACCAAGATTCTCGCGACGCTGGGCCCAGCCAGCTCCGATCCCGCCCGCATCGCCGACCTGTTCCGCGCCGGGGCGGACGTATTCCGCCTCAATTTCAGCCATGGCGAGCACGCCGATCATCGCGCGCGGTTCGAGGCGATCCGCCGGCTCGAAAACGACACGCAACGCCCGATCGGCATCCTGATGGACCTGCAAGGGCCGAAATTGCGGGTCGGCAAGTTTGCCGCCGGCAAGGTGACGCTCGCGGCCGGACAGCGTTTCCGCTTCGACCTGTCGCACGAACCGGGCGACGACAGGCGGGTCTGCCTGCCGCATCCCGAGGTGCTGTCGGTCTTGAAGCCGGGCATCGAACTGCTGCTCGACGACGGCAAGCTGCGCCTGCGGGTAGAGACAGCGGGCGAGGGATTCGCTGAGTCGGTCGTCACAACCGGCGGCGTGCTGTCGGACCGCAAGGGTGTGAACGTGCCGGGCGTCATCCTGCCGATCGAGCCTCTGACCGAGAAGGACCGCGCCGATCTTCGCTTTGGCCTGGACCTTGGCGTCGACTGGGTGGCGCAGTCCTTCGTGCAGCGGCCGGAGGACATGGCCGAGTTGCGCAAGCTGATCGCCGGTCGCGCCGCGCTGATGGTGAAGCTGGAGAAGCCCGCGGCTATCGACCGGCTGGAGGAGATCGTCGAACAGTCCGACGCGGTTATGGTCGCGCGCGGCGATCTGGGCGTCGAATTGCCGCCGGAGGACGTGCCGAGCCTGCAGAAGCGCATCATCGCGGCCTGCCGCAAGGCGGGCAAGCCGGTGGTGGTGGCCACGCAGATGCTGGAATCGATGATCGCAGCGCCGCAGCCCACCCGCGCCGAGGCATCCGACGTCGCCACCGCCGTGTTCGACGGCGCCGATGCGGTGATGCTCTCGGCCGAATCGGCTTCGGGCGCCTATCCGGTCGAAGCGGTCGCGATGATGGACCGCATCGTCGCGCGCACCGAGCAGGAGCCGTCCTACCGCCGCATCATGGACGCGCAGCATCCCGAGCCCGAGGAAACCGCGTCCGACGCGATCACCAAGGCCGCGGCCCAGGTCGCCCACACGATCCGCGCCGCAACGATCGTCACCTACACGACCTCGGGCTCGACCGCGCTGCGGGCGGCGCGCGAGCGCCCGGAAGTGCCGATCCTCTGCCTGACCTCGAAGATCGAGACGGCGCGGCGCATGGCGGTCGTGTGGGGCATCCACGCGGTCGTCACGCCCGACATCAATAACTTGGGCGAAATGGTCGATCGCGCCTGCACGATCGCGCGCCAGGACAATTTCGCCAAACCCGGCAGCCGAATCGCGATCACCGCGGGCGTGCCTTTCGGTACACCGGGCGCGACCAACCTGATCCGCATCGCCTGGGTCGGCGGCTGAGCCCTATTGCTGGTCCGTGGTGCGGCAGAAGATCTCGCAGCGCCGCTCGCCCCGGTCGGTATCGCAAATGCCCTGGTAGATGCTGACCGACACCAGCGTGGCCGGCCGCCGGATGGTCACCGTCAGGTCGCGGATGTCGGACGGCGAGGCCGACTGCTGCTCGGGTCGCGTGGTGTCCTCGCGGTAGTAGCTGAAGCCCGTGTTGTAGGTCTCGCGCACGTTCCTGATCTCGACATGGCAGGTGCCGGCGATCGTCGTATTGCGGTTTCGGCAGCCGCCCTCCGCGGTCAGGACCAGGAAGCCGGCGCGATAGGCGATATCGACCTGCAGCTTGGTCGTGAAGCCGTTGCGCGCCAGCACCGAGCATTGCGGCACGTTCGGCCCACATCCGGGCGCGTCGGCCAAGCTTACCATCAACTCGCCGCAGGTGCGGTTGTTGATCGAAAGGGTGAGCTGCGCGGACGCCGGCGACGCGACGGCCGCCAGCGCCACCGCCGCTGCGGCGGCAAGCCGCCGGCTCAAGCCGTCTGGGCGCTCAGCCGCGCAACCGGGCGGTCGCCGATCGGCAAATGCATGACCGCGGCGCCGACGCCCAGCAGGATGGAGATCAGCCACATCAAATCATAGCTGCCGGTGCGGTCGAACGCCACGCCGCCCAGCCAACCGCCTAGGAACGAACCCGCCTGGTGGCTGACGAAGACGATGCCGAACAAGGTCGCCATGTGCTGCGCGCCGAAGATCTGCGCCACCAGACCCGAGGTGAGCGGTACGGTCGACAGCCACAACAGGCCCATGGCGGCGGCGAAGCCCAGCACGACCACCTCGGTCTTCGGCAGCACCATGAACAGGGCGATGACCGCGGCGCGGCCGCCATAGATCCAGGACAGCAGGAATTTCTTGCGCCAGATGCCGCCCATCACGCCGGCGCCGTAGCTGCCGATCACGTTGAAAAGGCCGACCAGCGCCAGCGCCCATCCGCCGACCGCCGGCGCCAAGCCGCAACTGGCGATGAAGGCCGGCAGGTGGGTGGCGATGAAGGTGACGTGAAAGCCGCAGACGAAGAAGCCGGCGGTCAGGTACCAGAAGCCCGAATGCGCGCCGGCCTCGGCCAGTGCCGACTTCAGCGATTGTTTGGCCGGCGCTGGTCCGCCGGCCGCGGGTGCCGGCCCGCCGGCGAGCAGCGGCGCCAGCGGCACCACCAGCGCCACGCCGGCCGCCAGGACATAGAGCGCTCCCATCCAGCCGAGATGGGCGATGAAGCGCTCGGTCAGGACCGGCCCGATGAACAGACCGAAGGATGCACCGGCCGTGGCGATCCCCAGCGCAGTCGAGC
>CAYMTM010000042.1:16434-24844 GCA_964393375.1 uncultured Rhodospirillaceae bacterium | reverse complement strand
GATCAGGCGACGGTGCACCCCAACCGATTCTCCAGCAAGTTTAGGACTTCACCCCCTGGTGCGCCAGGACGAACGCCAGCGGCTGGTGCCGGGCCTCGCCGAGTCGTGGCGCACGCTGGAGGACGGAACCTGGGAATTCAGGCTCAGGCGCGGCGTGAAGTTCCACGACGGTTCCGACTTCACCGCTGAGGACGTCGCCGCCACGCTGGCGCGGGTACCCAGGGTTCCGAACAGCCCCTCCAGCTTCGCGCTCTACACCCGTGCCGTCGGCGCGGTCGAGATCGTCGATCCCCACACCGTGCGCCTGCGTACCGCCCAGCGCTATCCGCTGCTGGCCACCGATCTGAGCCTGGTGCCGATCGTATCGGCCGGAAAGGCCGAAGCGTCGACCGAGGCGTTCAATTCGGGTGCGGCGGCAATCGGAACCGGCCCCTATCGCGTGCTGGCGTTTCGGCGCGGCCAAGCGGTCGAGCTTGCGGCCAATGAGGGCCATTGGGAGGGCAAGCCCGGCTGGGACCGCGTGGAACTGCGCATCGTAACAAACGGCGTGGGCCGTGTGGCGGCGCTGCTGGCCGGCGACTTGCACCTGATCGAGGCGCCCCCGCCGGCGACGCTGGCCGATCTGCGCGCGCGGCCGGAGATCGCGATCTCCGCTACCGCGTCAAACAAGGTCGTGTTCCTGTTCCCTGATACCGGCCGCGGGGTCACGCCTTTCGCGCTCGACGCCGCCGGCAAGCCGATCGAGCCCAACCCGCTGAAGAACCTGCGGGTGCGCCGTGCGATTTCCAAGGCGATTGACCGCGCCGCGCTGGCGCGCCAAGTGATGGAGAACGAGGCGATCCCGACCGGGCAGCTTGTCCCCGAAGGATTTTTCGGGGCAAGCCCGCGCCTGCGGCCCGAGCCGTTCGACCCGGATGGCGCCCGGCGCCTTCTGGCCGAGGCCGGCTTCCCCGGCGGCTTCGCGCTCACCTTGCATGGACCCAACGACCGCTTCCTCAACGACGGACCGCTGCTGGTGGCGATCGCCACCATGCTGGCCCGCGTGGGGATCGACGCCAGGGCCGAGACAATGCCGTGGTCGGTGTTCGCCACGCGCGCGTCCAAGCCCGAGTTCAGCCTGTTCCTGGTCGCCTGGGGCGCAGGCACGGGCGAGGCGTCCTCGCCCTTGCGCGGGCTGCTCGCGACCTTCGACCCCACGACGGGGCTAGGCGCCTCGAATCGCGGGCGGTGGAGCAATGCCGTGTTCGACCGCACGCTCCAGGCAGCCTTGGCAACCATCGATGACGCCCGACGCGAGACCCTGCTGCAGCGGGCCACCGAGTTTGCCATGGACGAACTGGGCCTGATCCCGCTGCATCACGAGATGGCGACCTGGGCTATGCACCGCGCCTACAGGCACCGCGCACGTACCGACCAGTACACCCAGGCGATGGACGTGACGCCCGCGCGCTAGGGGCCGTAAAGCCGCTCCAGCTTCGCGCCGTATGCCTGCTTCACCATATGGCGGCGGACCTTCATTGCCGTCAGCGATGGATGGAAGTGACGCGGCTTGTCTTGCGCCGGGGAAGCCGCGGCCGGCATAGTAAGCGCGTCATGCCGTCGAGGGGACCAATGTTCGAGCAAGTGGAGTTTCCATCCGAGGGAGCCGTGCTTCGTGGGCGTTTCTACGGGCAGCCTGCGGGCCGCGCGCCGGCGATCGCGATGGCGCATGGAACATCGGCGACCATCAGCATGGTTGCGGACGCGTACGCGGAGGCCTTCTGGCGTGCCGGGTTCAGCGTCCTCCTCTATGACCACCGGAACTTCGGAGCCAGTGGAGGTGAGCCCCGCGGCGAAATCAATCCCTGGGTGCAGGGCCGGGGCTATCGGGACGCCGTCGCTTATCTCCGCGCCAGGCCGGACACGGGCCAGGTCGCGCTCTGGGGCGACAGCTACAGCGCCATGGAGGTGCTCGTGGTCGGCGCGCTGGTCGAAGGCGTCGCGGCCATTGTCGCCCAGATTCCCGTCTGCGGAATCGAGCTACCGGGCCAGGAGCCGAGCGAGGAGGCGTTGCGCGTCCTGCGGTCAATCTTCGCGGGCGGCGACGTCTCGGGCGGCCCGGTGCATACGACCGGACCGATGCCGGTGGTCTCGTCCGACCAGATCAACGCCCCATCGCTGCTGAAACCGATCCAGGCGTACCGTTGGTTCGTCGAATATGGTGGTCGGTTCGGCAGCGGATGGATGAACTGCGCGACCCGCGTCATCCCGCCGACCCTGGTGCCGTTCCATCCCTATTTGACCGCCCCCTTCCTGACCATGCCCTGCCTGATGATGATCGGACGCGACGACGAGATGGTCCATTGCAACGCATCCGTGCAACGCGCCGTGTTCGAGAAGATTGCCGGCCCGAAGATGTTTTACGAGGTCGACGGCGGCCATTTCGGGCTGCTGTGGCACCCTGGCCCGCTATTCGACCAGGCAGCGAAGTGTCAGGTCGATTTCCTGAAGAAGGCTTTGCGCGTTTGAACGCATGCGGCCAGGCATCGCCGCGACCGATGCGCCCGGAACCGCGACCCGCCTAGTAAAGCCCCTCCAACCTCGCCCCATACGCCTGCCGCACCACGTGGCGGCGGACCTTCATCGAGGGGGTCAGCATGCCGTTGGCGATGGTGAACGGCTCGCCTGCCACCACGAAGCGGCGCACGCGCTCGATCACCGACAATCCCTCGTTGACCCGCTCCAGGGCCACCGCCAGCGCCTTGTGCAGGTCGGGGTCGTCGGCCAGCGCGGCCAGGTTGTTCGGTTTGCCGCGCGCCTGGGCGAAGCCTTCCAGGAACTCCGGGCGCGGCACCAGCACCGCCACCAGATAGGGCCGCCGGTCGCCATACACCATGGCTTGGCCGATTTCTGGCCTAAGGGTGAGGAACCCCTCGATGCGCTGCGGCGCCACGTTGTCGCCGCCCGAGTTGACGATGATGTCCTTCTTGCGGTCGGTGATCTGCAGGTACCCGTCGGCGTCGAGCACGCCGATATCGCCGGTGTAGAGCCAGCCGTCGCGCACGGTCTGGGCGCTGAGTTCCTTCTGGCCCCAGTAGCCCTGCATGACGTTCTCCCCGCGCACCAGGATCTCGCCGTCCTCGGCGATCCTGATCTCCACATCGGCGATGGCGGGGCCGACCGTGTGGATCTTCACGCGGGGCGGCGGGTTGCAGTTGGTGACCGGCCCCGCTTCGGTCAGCCCGTAGCCCTGCAGGATGCGCACGCCCAGCGCAGTGAAGAACAGGCCGATTTCGACGTTGAGCGGCGCGCCGCCCGAGACCATCGCCTTGAGCCGGCCGCCGAAGCGCTGGCGCACCTTCGCGCGCACCAGCCGGTCGAGCAGCCGGTCCATCAGGCGCTCGGCGAAGGTCAGGCTGCCGGGCTGCTCGTACTTCTTCCTGCCGAGGGCCAGAGCCTTGTGGAACAGCTTCGCTTTCAGGCCCCCTGCGCGTTCGACCCCGGAAAGGATGCGCTGGTGCATAGTCTCATACAGGCGCGGCACAGCGGTCATAATCGTCGGTCGCGCCTCGGGCAGGTTGGCCGCCAGCTTGTCGGCACCCTCGGCGTAGTAGATCTGCGCACCGAGCGAGATCGGGAAGAACAGGCCGGCCGTGTGCTCGTAGCTGTGCGAGAGCGGCAGGAAGGACAGGAACGTCTCGTCGTCGAGGCCGAGCGTCTCCAGCAAGATGCGCGCGCCGCGGCAATTCTGCAGGATGGCGCCGTGGCTCAGCATCACGCCCTTGGGCGCGCCGCCGGTGCCCGAGGTGTAGATCAGGCAGGCCGTGTCGGTGCGCGCGCGCTGCGCCAAACCTTCGGCGTCGCCGCCCCCGCCCGCCGCCAGCGCATCGGCCCAGGCGAGCACGCGCGGGCGCGCGGCCGCCGGCGCGCCGGGTTCCAGCACGATCAGCGTTTCCAGCGCGGGCGCGTCCTTTGCCGCGGCCAGCACGGTTTCGGCCAGGCGCGGGGTCGACACGATCGCCAACCGCGCAGCGCAATCCGTCAGGATGTGGCGGTGATCGGCGGCGGTGTTGGTGATGTAGGCCGGGACGGTGATGCCGCCCGCCGCCATGACCGCGACGTCGGCCACGCCCCATTCCGGCCGGTTCTCCGCCACCAGGAGGACGCGGTCGCCGGCGCCGACACCCAGCGCGCGCAGGCACAGCGCCAAGGCGCGCGCGTCGGATGCGGCCGCGGCCCAGCTTGTGGATCGCCACTGCCCGTCCCGCTTCGCCCAGGTGAAAGGCCGGTCGCCCTTGCGGTCGGCCACCGCAAAGAACATCTGCGCCAGGTTGCGGAATTGCGCCGTATCGACGGCGTTCGACATCGTTTCCCCCTTCGGCGGCCCCAGCAGGGTATCCTTACGCATCGCCTTGTCCCCTGGCCCGCGTCTGCTTATATCGCTTTGGCCGCCCATGGAGGAATAGAGATGCGTCGCTCCCCCGACCTGCCGGCTGCAAGGGCCAGCGTCAGCCTGCCAGAGTGGAATCTGGCCGACCTCTACGCCGGCACGGATTCGCCCGCCTTGAAGGCGGACCTGGCGAAGGCCGAGGCCGCCGCGGCTGCGTTCGAGCAGCAATACAAGGGCAAGCTGGCGGTTTTGAGCGGGACGGAGCTGGGCAAGGCGATCGCGGAGTACGAGACGATCAGCGAAACCCTCTCGCGCCTTTCCTCCTACGCCCAGCTCCTGCACGCGGCCAACATGACCGATGCCGAGATCGGCCGCTTCTACCAGACCCTGCAGGAGCGGGTGACCGACATCTCCTCGCGCACCCTGTTTTTCGCGCTGGAGCTCAACCGGATCGACGACGCCGCCCTGGACCGCCAGCTCGCCGATCCGGGCGCGAAGCGGTATCGGCCGTGGTTGCGCGACGTGCGCGCCTTCCGCCCGCACCAGCTCTCGGACGAGCTGGAAAAGCTGCTGCACGAGAAGGCCGTGGCCGGGCGCAACGCCTGGGTGCGGCTGTTCGACGAGACGATGGCGAGCCTGCGTTTCGACGTCGAGGGAAAGAAGCTGACCTCGACCGAAGTGCTGCACCTGCTCTCGCACAAGAACCGCGACACGCGCCGCAACGCCGCCAAGGCGTTCGGCCAGGGCCTGGGCGACAACGCGCGCATCTTCGCGCTGGTGACCAACACCTTGATGAAGGACAAGGAGATCGAGGACCGCTGGCGCGGCTACAAGCGCCCGGTATCGGCGCGCAACCTGGGCAATTTCGTCGAGGACGAGGTGGTCGACGCGCTGGTCGCCGCCGTGAAGGCGTCCTATGGCGACCTGTCGCACCGCTACTACGCCATCAAGGCGAGGTGGCTGGGCCTCGACAAGCTGGAGTACTGGGACCGCAACGCCCCCCTGCCCGAGGACGACGACCGCGAGATCGGCTGGGAGGAAGCGCGCGACACGGTGCTTGGCGCCTATGGCGCGTTCTCGGCCGAGCTGGCCGCGATCGGCCGGAAGTTCTTCGACAATGCCTGGATCGACGCCCCGGCGCGCGCGGGCAAGGCGGGCGGCGCCTTCGCGCACCCCACGGTGCCCAGCGCGCACCCCTACCTGCTGCTGAACTACCAGGGCAAGGCGCGCGACGTGATGACCTTGGCGCACGAACTGGGGCATGGCTGCCACCAGATCCTGGCCGGCGTGCAGGGCCACCTGATGGCGGACACGCCGTTGACCCTGGCGGAGACCGCCTCGGTGTTCGGGGAGATGCTGACCTTCCGCGCGCTGCTCGCCAAGGAAGCGGATGCGAAGCGCCGCCGGGTGCTGCTGGCGACCAAGGTCGAGGACATGCTGAACACGGTGGTCAGGCAGATCGCCTTCTTCGACTTCGAGACGCGCATCCACGACGAGCGGCGCAAGGGCGAGCTGACCGCCGACGCGATCGGCAAGGTCTGGATGGCGGTGCAGGGCGAGAGCCTGGGCCCGGCGCTGCGTTTCGACCCCGAGTACCAGTACTACTGGGCCTATATTCCGCATTTCGTGCATTCGCCGTTCTACGTCTACGCCTATGCCTTCGGCGATTGCCTGGTGAACTCGCTCTACGCGGTCTACCAGGACGCCCATCCCCGCTTCGTCGAGAAGTACCTGGCGATGCTGCGTGCGGGCGGCACGCTGCGGCACAAGGAGCTGCTGGCGCCGTTCGGGCTTGATGCCACCGACCCGAAATTCTGGCAGCGCGGCCTGGGCGTGATCCGCGGCTTCATCGACGAGATCGAAGCGGCGACGTAGCGGCAGCGAGACTTGACATGCCCCCCACCCTAACCCTCCCCCGCAAGGGGGGAGGGGACTCTCTTGTTGCCCCCTCCCCCTCGATGGGGGAGGGTCGGGGTGGGGGTGCTTCTTGGTGAAGCAAAGCAGCGAGGACCGCGACAGCCTGGGCGGGCGCGTCCGGCGCTATGCGCGCGTCACGACCGCCGTCGGCGGCCTGGCCGCGCGGCTGGCCGGCGAGCGCTTCCTTGGCGTGAAGCTGGACCGCGCGCGGCACGCCGAGGACCTGCGCGTGGCTCTCGGCGGCCTGAAGGGCCCGCTGATGAAGGTGGCGCAGCTGATGGCCACCATCCCCGACGCAATGCCCGAGGAGTATGTCGGCGAGTTGACGCAGCTTCAGGCCGACGCGCCCTCGATGGGCTGGCCCTTCGTGCGCCGGCGCATGGCGAGCGAGCTGGGGCCGGACTGGCAGTCGCGTTTCAGGTCCTTCGACCACCGGGCGACGCACGCGGCCTCGCTGGGCCAGGTGCATCGCGCCCAACTGCCCGACGGCACGGCGGTCGCGTGCAAGCTGCAATACCCCGACATGGCCTCGGCCGTGGAGGCCGACCTGCGCCAGCTCAAGCTCGTCTTCGCGATCTACGAGCGCTACGACCGCGCCATCGCGACCGACCAGATCCACGCCGAGATTTCCGCCCGGTTGCGCGAAGAGCTGGACTACGCGCGCGAGGCCAGGCACATGCGCCTGTATGCGCGGATGCTGAAGGACGAGGCAGGCGTCAGCGTGCCGGCGGTGGTCGCCGCGCTGTCGACGCGGCGCCTGCTGACCATGACCTGGCTCGACGGAAAGCCGCTCCTGACCGCGACCGAGCTGCCGCTCGCCAAGCGCAACAGGCTCGCCCACAACATGTTCCGCGCCTGGTACGTGCCGTTCTACGGCTATGGCGTGATCCACGGCGACCCGCATCTCGGCAACTACACGATCCGGCCCGACCAGCACGTCAACCTGCTGGACTATGGCTGCATCCGCGTGTTCCGCGCGAGTTTCGTCAAGGGCGTCATCGACCTCTATCGGGCGCTGCGCGACGGCGACGAGGCGCTGGCCGTGCACGCCTACGAGACCTGGGGCTTCCAGCGCCTGGACAAGGCGGTAATCGACGTCCTGAACCTGTGGGCGCGATTCGTCTACGCGCCGCTGCTCGAGGACCGCACGCGCCGCATCCAGACCCAGGAGAGCGGCACATACGGGCGCGAGGCGGCGGAGAAGGTGCACGCGGAGTTGCGCCGCCTGGGCGGCGTCAAGCCGCCGCGCGAGTTCGTGTTCATGGACCGCGCCGCGATCGGGCTCGGCTCGGTGTTCCTGCGGCTGAAGGCCGAGATCAACTGGCACCGCCTGTTCCACGAGCTGATCGACGATTTCGACGACAAGGCGCTGGCGAAGCGCCAGGCGGCGGCGTTGAAGGCGGTGGGCCTGCCGCTGCCGGGCTGAGGGCGGCTCTAGGCCCGCCTGCCCTCCATCGTGCTGTGGAAGCGCGCCAGGAACGACTGGGTGCGCGGGTTTCTCGGCCGCACCAGGACCTCGTCGGCGGTCCCCTCCTCGACCACCTGGCCCGCGTCCATGAACACCACGCGATGCGCCACGTCGCGCGCGAAGCCCATCTCGTGCGTGACGACGATCATCGTGGTGCCGTCGGCGGCGAGTCGCTTCATCACCTCCAGCACGTCCCCTACCAACTCGGGATCGAGGGCCGAGGTCACCTCGTCGAACAGCATCACCTCGGGCGCCATGGCGAGCGCGCGGGCGATGGCCACGCGCTGCTGCTGGCCGCCCGAAAGCTCGCGCGGATAGCGCAGCGCGGGTTCGGCCAGGCCCACTTTCGCCAACAGATCGCGCGCGATCGCCTCGGCCTCGGGTCTTGGCATCTTCTTCACGATTACCGGTCCCGCCATGACGTTCTCCAGCGCCGTCATGTGCGGAAACAGGTCGAAGTGCTGGAACACCATGCCTATGCGCGCGCGGAAGCGCGCCAGGTCGCGGCCGTGCGGCAGGCGTTTGCCCGGCCCGAAGGCGATCGCGCGCCCGCCGACCGAGAGCGCGCCGGCCGAGGGCTCCTCCAGCAGGTTGATGCAGCGCAAGAGCGTCGACTTGCCGCAGCCGCTGGGGCCGCGGACGGCGACGAACTCACC